>NZ_JACIDV010000006.1 GCF_014196515.1 Rhizobium skierniewicense
CAGTTTTCTCCAGAACGAAGGACATCGTCGCTAGCAGCGCCGCCGCCCTCGTCAGTGAGCGGACTTATAGAGGACACCAATCAAACAAGTCAACAGCACGGATGAAGAAAAAATGACATATTTTATAACCCGATGATTATAATGGGTTTTTAGGATATATGACATTTTCACCTCTCAATATGGCGGTAAAAGGCGATACTGGTTCTTCCGCTTAAAACGTGCGATAGGGTCTCTCATACTCTCCGGCCTGTCTGCGCCGGTCACCCCCTTATAGAGAGAGATTGGACAGTCCCGTGCGTGTTCTTGCAGAAGCCGCCATTCCTGAACTTCCCCACTATTATCGCGGCAAGGTTCGCGAGAACTACGACATGCCCGACGGCAATCGCATTATCATCTCGACAGATCGTCTCAGCGCCTTCGACCGCGTCCTGACCTGCATACCTTATAAGGGGCAGGTTCTGACACAAACGGCGCGATACTGGTTCGAACAGACGAAAGACATTTGTCCGAACCATGTTGTCTCCTATCCCGATCCGAATGTCGTGATTGGCCGGCGTCTGGATATTCTGCCGGTCGAAATCGTCGTGCGTGGTTATCTTGCCGGAACAACGGGAACCTCTATTCTGACACTCTATAAGAACGGCGAGCGACAGATGTATGGCGTCTCCTTTCCTGAAGGAATGAAAGACAACCAGGTGCTACCCGAACCGATCATTACGCCGACCAGCAAAGAGTTCGATGGCGGCCATGATGAGCCACTCACGCCCGCCGAAATCATCGAAAAGGGATTGCTGACGCAGCAGCAATGGGAAACGCTTTCCACATATGCGCTGGCCTTGTTCAAGCGTGGGCAGGACCTCGCGGCCAAGCGAGGCCTCATCCTGGTAGACACAAAGTATGAATTCGGCACAGACGAAGATGGCAAGATCATCCTTGCTGACGAAATCCATACGCCAGATAGCAGCCGCTATTGGATGGCCGATAGCTACGAGCAAGCTTTTACGAGCGGCACCCGCCCCTACAGTTTCGACAAGGATTTCGTTCGTTCCTGGGTGGCCGAGCGCTGCGATCCCTATAAGGATGAAATTCCCGAGATTCCCGAGGACCTCGTGATCCAGACATCCAAAGTGTATATCGAAGCCTTCGAACGTATCACCGGAGACGTCTTTCGGGCTGACGATCGTGAAGCAACAGTGTTTGATAGAGTACGAAAAAATCTGGAGCCGTTTTTCCAGGGAGCGTGATTTTGACAAAAGTATCCGGACAGATCTCATCGAAAAAAGACGAAACAGGCGTGCCCAGGCAGCGCCAGCGTCGTTCCGCCGAAGAAACCCGTCGCGATATTCTGGCCATGACGGAACGGCTTTTCCGTGCGCGCGGTTTCGGGTCGGTCTCCATCGCCGACATCGCCGCTGCGCTCAACATGTCGCCTGCCAACGTGTTCAAGCATTTTCACTCTAAGAATGCGCTTGTCGACGCCATTTTCCTCCAGCAAATCCGTTTGCTGGAACAGAAGCTGGACCCGCTCGACGGGACGCATTCACCGTTCGAAAGATTGAGCCATCTGGCGCGCAGCCTGATGGAGAACCACCGTCGCGATCTGAACGACAATCCCTACATCTTCGAAATGATTCTGATGACGGCCAAAAGAGAACTTGCGTGCGGCCAGTATTATGAGAATGTTATCACAAACCTTCTGGCCGCCATTATCAAAGATGGAATAGCGGGGGGGATCTATGCGCAGACAGACGTGGACACCTCGGCACGTACAGCACTCATGGCATTGATAAGCGTCCTGCATCCCGCGCTGATCGCCCATGAGGAAGTCGACATTTTAGCAACACGAAGTCAGGAACTGGCGCGACTGATAGATTGTGCACTGCGGTATGGGATTGCTAAGTGACGATAACACATATACGTCACCTGTTCCTGAAATGCCGTCCTGACGATCTGCCCGCCGATTGAACCCGCCGGAGCAAAACGCTCAGGCCCCGTCACAGCAGCACTGAATTGCGACCGTTGAACATGAGAAAAACGATGAAAAGCCGTCTCGCTCCTCTATTCACCATCTTGCTCATGGCGGGCGTTGTTGCCGGCTGCAGCGATAGCGAAGATACAAAGCAGGCTCCGGCACAAGGTGCGCAGCGCCCGCCTGCGCCAGTCAGCGTCATCTCCATGAAAAAGAGCGACTACCCGCTGACGACATTGTTGTCCGGTCGCGCTGAAGCTTTCCAGATCGCCGCTATTCGTCCACGTGTCAGCGGGATCATCAAACAGATCGCCTTCAAGGAAGGCGGCTTCGTGAAATCGGGCGACGTCTTGTACAAGATCGATGACGATACGTATCAGGCCGCTTTCGCCGAAGCGCAGGCCGCCCTGGAGCGTGCTGAAGTCAGCGTTCCCGCAGCCGAAGCGAATTTGCAGCGCTATGAGCGCCTCGCCAATAGTGGCGCGTCTCAAAAAGAATTCGAAGATGCGCGCACGACTTTGCTCCAGGCAAGGGCCTCTGTTGCAGAAGCACGTGCCACTTTGCAGACGGCGCAGATCAACCTGTCCTTGACTGATGTGCGCGCTCCCTTTGACGGCGTGACATCCGCCACGAATTTCTCGATCGGAAACGTCGTCACCGCGAGCCAGACCGATTCCCTGACCACGCTTCGCCAGATTAATCCCATCTACATCCAGCTCAACGAATCCAGTGTGAACCTTCTTCGTTTGCAGTCTGCGATCAAGGCTGGAAAGCTGGAGCGAAGCGACAACAGCGAGACGACAGACATTCGCTTGACGCTTGAAGACGGGTCGGAATATCCCGGCGTCGGCAAACTCGACATGTCGGAAATGGCCGTCAGCACGACAACGGGCACAGTGTCCATACGCACCCTGTTTGAAAATCCCGACAACACCATTCTTCCAGGAATGTATGTTCGCGCCACAATCACCATTGGCAAGGAAATCGGCTACCTCATTCCCCAACGGGCAGCCAGCCGAAACGCCAATGGCGAGTTGACCGCAAAATTCGTGACGGCAGACAACAAGGTCGAGACCAGAACCTTCCCGTCCAGCCAGCTGTCCGGAAACAACTGGCTTGTTACGGAGAATGTTGCGGATGGCGACAAGCTGATTGCGGACGGGTTTCAATGGATAACCGACAATGCCGCCGTCAATCCCATACCGGTCGAAATCGATGAAAAGGGATCTATCATTGAAAAGTCGGGCGCTCAGGCCGCGCCAGCTCCCGCGCCGAAATCATGATGTCTGAAGACATGCTCGGCAACATCGTGATCAGGAACTAGATATGTCAAAATTTTTCATTCGGCGACCGATCTTTGCTTGGGTCATCTCCATCGTCATCATGTTGGGCGGCGTGCTGGCTATCAGCACCTTGTCGATTTCCCAATATCCGGAAATTGCTCCACCGACGATCCGCATCAGCGCAAGTTATACTGGCGCGAGTGCCGATACTGTGCGAAAAACCGTTACGCAGATCATTGAAGACGGTATGACCGGCCTCGATGGGCTGACCTATATGAACTCGTCATCGACCACCGGATCGGCAAGCATCACTCTGACATTCGACAATAGCGTCAACAGCGATATTGCCCAGGTGCAGGTTCAGAACAAACTCCAACTCGTCACCTCGCAATTGCCATCCGTCGTTCAGGATCTCGGCATCGAAGTGACAAAGTCGACGTCGAGTATCCTTTTGGTGGGCGCCCTGGTTTCCACGGATGGAAAGCGTTCGTCGGCCGATCTGGGCGACATATTCTCCACCCAGATCGAAGATCAGGTGAAACGCATCGAGGGCGTCGGCAATATCAACGCCTTTGGTTCGGCTTACGCGATGCGCATCTGGCTCGACCCTTTCAAGCTGAAGAAATTCCAGCTGACGCCAGCGGATGTCACGGGAGCCATTCAGTCGCAGAATACGCAGGTTTCCGTTGGTTCGGTGGGCGGATTGCCTTCGGTGGAAGGTCAGCAGATCAACGTCACGATGACCGCACAAAGCCAGCTGACGACCGTTTCCGATTTTGAGCGCATCATTCTCAAGGTCGACAATACAGCGGCCAATGTGCGGCTGAGTGACGTTGCGCGCGTTGAGATCGGTCAGGAAACCTACGCTTCGACCTCACGTTCGAACCGCCAGCCTGCCTCCGGTTTCGCCGTCAACCTGGCAACGGGTGCCAACGCGCTCGACACAGCCGCTCTGGTCAAGGCAAAACTGGAGCAAGTCGCTCCAACCCTGCCGCAGAACGTCAAAGTCATATACCCCTATGATACGACACCGTTCGTTTCACTTTCGATCGAAAAAGTCGTGCACACGCTGATCGAAGCCATCGTACTGGTCTTCGTCGTGCTGTTGGTCTTCCTTCAGAACCTGCGTGCCACATTCATTCCGATGATTGCGGTTCCCGTTGTACTTCTCGGCACCTTCGGCATCTTGGCGCTCACTGGATACTCGATCAACACGCTCACGATGTTTGCGATGGTTCTTGCCATCGGTCTCCTCGTCGACGATGCGATCGTTGTTGTTGAAAACGTCGAGCGCATCATGTCGGAGGAGGGTTTGAGCCCGCTGGAAGCCACCGAGAAATCCATGGGCGAAATCACCGGTGCCATCGTCGGTATTGCGCTGGTTCTGACAGCGGTCTTCATTCCCATGGCCTTCTTCGGCGGATCGACGGGCATCATCTATCGTCAGTTTTCCGTCACCATCGTCTCGGCAATGCTGCTGTCTGCTGTCGTAGCCATCGTTCTGACGCCGGCGCTTTGCGCAACGATGTTGAAGCCCATCGATCATAAAAAGAAGACCCGTGGCCCTGGTGCGTGGTTCAACCGTAACTTTGACCGGACCACCACGGGATATGTCAGCTCGATCGCCTATCTTCTGAAGCGGCCGTTGCGTGTGCTTTTGATGTTCGCAATCGTCGTGGGAGGATGTGCTTGGTTCTTCTCCCGCTTGCCTTCATCCTTCCTGCCACAGGAAGACCAGGGCGTGTTGATGACGATCATTCAGCTGCCCAACGGTTCGACCAGTGCACAAACCGCAAAGGTCGTCGAAAAAGTTGAGAACTACTATCTCGACAAGGAAAAAGACGTCATCGACAGTATCTTTGCCGTGAACGGCTTCAGCTTTACCGGCAGTGGACAAAGCTATGCCCTCGTCTTTGCAAAGCTGAAAGATTTCGATCAGCGAACGGACCCGAATACGGCGGCCTCGGCAGTTGTCCAGCGCGCGATGGGAACGTTCATGACCTTCCGCGAAGCACAGGTCTTCCCCATTCTCCCACCGGCCATTCAGGGCCTTGGCAACTCCAGTGGCTTTTCCATGTATCTGGTGGACAGTGGAAACCGGGGAGGTGACGCCCTTGTCAGCGCATCAAAGCAACTCATCCAGGCTGCAAACTCAAGCGGTATGATCACCGCAATGCGTGCCAATGACCGCGATCAGGAAAGTCAGGTGAAGCTCGAGTTGGACCAGGAAAAGCTTGGGGCGATGGGCCTCAGCACCTCGGAAGTGAACTCCATGCTGACCACGATCTTTGCCGGCAGCCGTGTCAATGACTTCACGCTCAACAACAAGATCAAGAAGGTTTACGTGCAGTCTGATGCGCCATACCGCATGCAGGCCGAAGACCTGAAATACTGGAACGCCCGAAATTCGGGCAACGAGATGGTACCCTTCACGTCATTCACGACCGCAAAATGGGTGAACGGTTTGCCATCCGTCTCTGCATACAACGCGGCCAACGCCTTCTCCCTCGAAGGCGCCGCACCTCCAGGCGTAAGCTCTGGTGATGCGATGAACGAGGTGGAACGCATCGTTTCCCAGATGGACGGCGGGTACTCAGTCGCCTGGACTGGATTGTCCTTTCAGGAACGTCTCTCCGGATCGCAGGCACCCTTGCTTTATGCGCTCTCGGTTCTGATCGTCTTCCTGTGCCTTTCGGCGCTCTATGAAAGCTGGTCGATCCCGTTTTCCGTCATCATGGCTGTCCCCGTCGGTGTCCTCGGCGCCTTGGCTGCAGCGCACTTCTTCGGACAGTCGAACGACGTGTACTTCAAGGTTGGTCTTCTGACGACGATCGGCCTTGCGGCGAAAAACGCGATCCTGATTGTGGAGTTTGCCAAGGAACGGCAGGAGCACGGCTTGAGTCTTCTGGACGCCACACTTGAGGCTGCAAAGCTCAGATTGCGTCCCATCATCATGACCTCCCTCGCTTTCATCCTGGGTGTTGTTCCCTTGGCCATTGCCAGCGGCGCAGGCTCTGCGGCGCAGAATGCGATCGGTATCGGCGTTCTCGGTGGTATGCTTTCTGCAACACTCCTCGGAATTTTCTTCATTCCATCGTTTTTCGTCATGATTCGGGGCCTATCTAAACGTTAACAAACCAAAAACATGCTAGCAAAACCGCAAGACGCTGTTAGAAATGTTGGCAATTGTGAACCGCATCTTTTCAGCCCACAGCAGTGCGTCGCTCGTTTCGACTGAGGTGCTCAATGCGCCAAATTAAATTGGGATAATTTCATGCCGTCTATTCGTGTTACCATTCCTCTCACGATGCTTCTGCTTTCCGGTTGCGTTGTCGGTCCCGACCATAAGGCTCCAGAAGCGCAGCTTCCCGTCAAATTCGCTGAAGGCGGAAAGACCAGCAATGGTGACGTTGCGACAGTTGCGTGGTGGAACGCGTTTAACGACAGCCGCCTTAACGGCTATGTCGAGACAGGTCTGGCGCAGAACCTGACAGTTCTTCAGGCCATCGAGCGCATCAATCAGGCCCAGTCCCAGATCACCGTTGCGGGTGCAGGCGCTCTTCCAAGCCTGACCGGCTCTGGCAGTCACACGACATCGCAGACGAAAGGCAGCTTCCCGTCGAATAGCTCCTCCGTTCAGAACGTCTCAGGCGGCGCGCTTGATGCATCATGGCTGCTGGATCTCTTCGGCCAATACCGCCGCGCCAAGGAAAGCGCCGGAGCGTCCCTCGATGCCGCCTATTCCACGGCCGACGTTCAGCGCTTGACGTTGATTTCATCCGTGGTTTCCGCCTATATCGACGTTCGTTTCTATCAGGAGCGACTGGCAATTGCCCGCGCCAACCTGAAGTCACGCCGAGAAACGCTCGACCTGACCAAGCTTCAGCTTGAAGCCGGTGCAGCGTCTCGTCTCGATGTCGTTCAGTCAGAAGGTCTGGTCAACTCGACACTTGCGGACATGCCGGGCCTGGAAACAAGCTTCCGTCAAGCGGCGCATCGTATTGCAACGCTACTGGGCATGCCGGCATCGTCGCTGGTCGTCGAATTGCAGCGCGGTGCACGTCAGCCAGTCGCTCGTAAGGCGCCGCTGACAGGTATTCCAGCCGACCTGATCCGCAACCGTCCTGACATCCGTGTGGCTGAACGCAATCTGGCCGCGGCTGTCGCGGAGATTGGTGTTGCCGAATCGCGCTTGTATCCAAGCATCACGATCAGTGGCTCGATTTCGCCAAGCTACGTGAACCTTTCCAACAACGGTTCGCGCGGAACATCGAACTCCTGGTCCTTCGGTCCAAGTCTCGTGCTGCCAATCCTTGATGGTGGCAGCCTGCGTGCGAATGTGGACATTGCCAAATCTGCCGCTCGCGAGCAGTACCTGGCATGGAAGGAAACCGTGCTGAACGGCATGGAAGAGGTTGAGAACGCACTTGCTGCGGTCAACCGCGACAAGCAGACAGAAGATGCGCTGCGCAGAACCGTCAAGTCCTATGAAGAAGCCCTGTCGCTCGCGACAGCAAGCTACCGTGATGGTGCGTCCTCGCTGCTCGACGTTCTCGATGCGCAGCGTCAGGTGTCCACGGCACAGGCCAACCTTGCGACAGCCGTTCAGACAACCGCGCAGGACTATGTGCGGCTGAGCGTTGCACTGGGTGGCGGCTATGCCGTCGGCGCCCCGACAAAGGCGTCCAACACCATCATGGCGGCCAACACGCCCAAGGGCATGTAAACCGGCGATCCACGATTGATCCGGACATCCATCCCGCAACGAAAGTTGCGGGATTTTTTGTGCGCAGTGCGGACAACGAAAAAAGCCTCGGATCACTCCGAGGCTTTTCTCAAACAGGACTGGCTGCGAAGATCAGCTCTTAGCGCGCTCGACATAGGAATTGTCTTCGGTCGCGACAACAACACGGATACCGGCGTCGATGTGGGGCGGCACCATCGTGCGGATGCCGTTGGACAGGATCGCAGGCTTGTAGGACGACGATGCCGTCTGGCCCTTCACGACCGGTTCGGTTTCCATGATCTCAAGTGTGACATGACGGGGAAGAATAACTGCCAGCGGCAGACCCTCGTGGATCGACAACACGCAGGTCATGCCTTCCTGGAGATAGGCCTTCTGGTCGCCCATGGTCTCGGAATCCACGACGACCTGGTCGTAGTTCTCTGGGTTCATGAAGTGGAAACCTTCACCGTCTTCGTACAAGAACTGGAAGTTCAAGTCTTCGACAAATGCCCGCTCGACCTGCTCGGTCGTGCGCCAGCGTTCCGAAACCTTCACGCCATCCGAGATGCGACGCATATCGACCTGCGTCACGGGCGTACCCTTGCCGGGATGGAAGTTGTTGGCGGTGAGAACGACATAGAGCTTGCCATCGACGTCGATAACATTGCCCTTGCGCACGGATGAGGCGATAACCTTGACCATAGGATTTCCTTGTAACTCAATGAAATGCGTCGTAAAGGACCGCGCGGCTGCATCGACCCGATGGACGTTTTTTATGTTTTATGGGGCGCACCTACCTTAAATCCGCAGGAATTGCCAGCCTCCAACCGCATCGAACAGAAAACTGTGCCACGGATTTCGGATAATTCGATACTACGGCACAGTTGGCATCGCAAAGAAAGCAGCAGATGGGCTCAAACCTTCACACAACGTCCGCCTGGTGGACGCCCGATGTGCATCAGGATCGCCGCCCCTTTCTTTTGGGAAGAAACGCTATCCAGGCAGCCATCCGTCGCTTTTTTGCAGACGACGACTTTCTGGAGGTCGACACGGCCACGCTACAGATCTCTCCGGGCAACGAGGCGCATCTCCATGCCTTCGCGACAACCGGAATAACCACAAGCGGTGAGCATGCTCCGCTTTATCTGCACACATCCCCGGAATTTGCGTGCAAGAAACTGCTGGCTGCGGGGGAAAGGCGGATCAGTTGTTTCGCGCATGTCTACCGCAACAGAGAGCGCGGCCCTTTACACCATCCTGAATTCACGATGCTGGAGTGGTACCGCGTCGGCGAGACTTACGAGACCCTGATGCGCGACAGTGCTGATCTGCTGGCTCTGGCTGCCGAGACGATGAAGACGACAAGCTTCACCTATGGCGGCCACAGTGTCGATCCGTTTCTGGAACCTGAGCGACTGAGTGTCGCTGAGGCTTTTCAGCGTTACGGCAGCATCGATCTACTGGCGACCATCGACAAAAACGGTGAAACGGACCGGGATCACCTTGCTCGCCAGCTCAACAAGGCCGGAATTCGTGTAGCGAGTGACGACAGCTGGGCCGATATGTTCAGCCGCGTCATCGTGGAACGGGTGGAGCCAAAGCTGGGCTTTGGGCGCGCCACCATTCTGGACGAATATCCCACCAGCGAAGCGGCCCTTGCCCGTCGCTCTCCCGGAGATGGACGCGTTGCGGAACGCTTTGAACTCTATGCCTGCGGGGTGGAATTGGCCAATGCCTTCGGTGAACTGACCGATGCAGCCGAGCAGCGCCGTCGTTTCGAGATCGAAATGACAGAAAAGCAGCGCGTCTATGGTGAAACCTACCCGATCGACAACGACTTTCTCGCCGCACTTGCCGTCATGCCTGCGGCAAGTGGCATTGCGCTCGGTTTCGATCGCCTGGTGATGCTGGCCACCGGCGCACCACGCATCGATCTGGTCATGTGGGCACCTGTCGCAGGTTACGGATCATGACCGTCCGCAGCCTGAAATCGCCGGAAGACCTGGTAGACGCGGGTCTCATCGATGAAAGCAGACTGGAAAGCGTTCGTCGCGTCACCGAGAGGTACGCGGTGGCTGTCACGCCTGCTATGGCCGGTCTCATCGATGGAAACGATGCCAGCGACCCGATCGGGTTACAGTTCCTGCCAAGTGAGGCAGAACTGCTGCAAACGCCGGAAGAGCGGGCTGACCCCATCAGCGACGAAGCGCATAGTCCCGTTCCCGGTATCGTCCACCGCTATCCCGACCGTGTCCTCTTGAAGGCCGTGCACGTATGCCCGGTCTATTGTCGCTTCTGCTTCCGCCGGGAAATGGTTGGCCCACAGGGCAACGGCACGATGGGCGCCGACGAGCTGTCAACGGCCCTCGCCTACATCAGGGACCATGAAGAAATCTGGGAGGTCATCTTGACGGGCGGCGATCCGCTCGTGCTCTCGCCACGGCGTCTGACAGCCATCATGGAGGGCCTGAAGGCAATCGCGCATGTCAAAATCGTGCGGTTTCACACACGCGTGCCGGTTGTCGATCCCGGCCACATCGAAACGCAACTGATTGAAGCTCTGAAGTCCAGCGGCAAGACGACCTACATCGCACTCCATGCCAACCACCCCCGCGAGCTGACCCAGGAAGCGCGGGCCGCATGTGCAAGACTGATTGACGCTGGCATCGCAATGGTCAGCCAGTCGGTTCTGTTGAAAGGTATCAATGACGCCCCTGACATCCTCGCCGATCTCATGCGCGCTTTCGTGGAGACGCGGGTTAAACCCTATTATCTCCACCATCCTGACCTTGCCCCAGGCACCAGCCACTTCCGGATGAATATTGAGGACGGCCAGCGAATCATAGCGGCCATGCGCGGATATATCTCCGGTCTGTGTCAGCCGACCTATGTGCTGGATATTCCCGGCGGCCATGGAAAAGCCGTCATAGGTCAGAATGCGGCAGCGAAACAGCCAGAGGGTTGCTATTCCATTTCCGATTTCAACGGCAACGATCACATCTACCCGCCATCGGCGGAATAGATGCCGCTAATAAGAGCGGCATATCAACGGCTCGTCCGCATCTGGGCAAAGAAACAAAAATTTCACAATTCCGCCCCCATCCTGTCATCATAAAGAAAAATATTCTACCTATATTGAAAATCATTGATTACGCCGCGAATCTGGAGTATCAGTGAGTCTGCTGGAGAAGGTTGTCTCCAGTCCTCCGGATCCATACCAAGCAGGGAGAGTGACATGTCAAATATGAAACGCATTGCCGCAATCCTTGACGAGCGGTTTGTGAGTGCCGGATACACATCCATGTGTTCCCGCTGCTGTCGAATGTGACCTGACGGTCCATCTTTCTTCAAATTCGATTCGACGAAATGCTGTGTGCCAAGCCACAGTGGGAGTATGTATGATGCAAAAGCAAGTTATTGAATTCGCTGGTGAACCGGTTGGGATCGTTGTCCCGGACAACAACCGTCTGAAGTTCATTGCTGTGAAGTATCACGTTCACGACCTAGACGAACAGCGCTTCGACAGCGCCGATGATGTACGGCTTGCCATTCGCAACCTTGTGCGCGATCGCAACGTCGCAGCCCTTGTCTAAAAACAGTTGCCCATGCGCTTGAGTGGCCAAGATTGTTGTCGTGTTCAGGTCTGTGAGATCAGTCAAAAGGTGTTGCCTCAAAAGAGACGACGCCTTTTGTGCCTTCAAGACTGACAATCAGAATGCCGTGAACGTCAGCGTCGTCAAAGACCGAACGATACCTGGAATATTGACGATGTTTTCATTGATGAATTTGCCAACATCCTCGTCGGTCGAAAGATAAATCTTCAAGAGAAGATCATATTCTCCGCTCGTCGAATACAGCTCGGATACGAGCTCCGTTTTATAGATGGCATCGGCAACGTTATAGGTCTTGCCGGGCGTGCATTGAAGCTGAACGAAAATGGGCTTCATGATGTGTTTCCCGTCACGAATTGAAAGCACGCATGGCAGACCGCCTTGCGCTATGCTGCACTATTGTCCGAGCTGAGCATCTGTTTCAAGCCTGTTTCCTCGCCGTCCAACCAACCTGTCATGACCGAGGACAGATAGGGCGACCATATTCCCGCCCGGCATGACATGATGACGATATGTCGGTAGTCTCCTGTACCGGGCAGGATTAAGCTGACCGATATGTGTGAAGGATCGGCACGGCCGAAGAACGGCACACATTGCTTCCGCATCCTTGGGTGACCTCAATGTACAATGATCCACGCTCTCACGGCCTTTGGGAAAAAACAGCGCCACCTCCACCACTCACCACATCGCTCGTAGGTCATGAGACGACGAATGTCGTCGTTGTCGGCGCGGGTTTTACCGGTCTTTCCGCGGCTCTGCATCTGGCTGAGCGCGGCATCAAGGCCATCGTTTTGGAAGGCAAGGAGATCGGCTTTGGGGGCGCTGGCCGCAATGTCGGTTTGATCAATGGCGGCATGTGGGTCATGCCCAAGGAACTGCCCAACGTGCTCGGTCCTGTTTATGGCGAACGTCTCCTCGACCTTCTCGGCAATGCTCCTTTCCTCGTGCGCGAGATCATCGAAAAGCACGGGATTGAATGCCAGCTTGAAAAGCACGGCACGCTTCATGTCGCCGTGGGCGACAAGGGGCTCGCCGAAATTCGCGAACGATGCGCCCAGTGGGCTGCACGTGGTGCGCCGGTACGCATTCTGGATGCACAGGAAACGGCCAGCCGCGTCGGCTCATCTGCCTATAGCGGCGCATTGCTGGATGAGCGTGCGGGCACGTTACAGCCGCTTGCCTATGTCAGGGGTCTGGCGAAGGCGGCGCAGACCGCTGGTGCCACAATCTATACCGCAAGCCCCGTTATCGATAGCCAGCCGGATGGTGACGGCTGGGTGGTAACAACAGAAAGCGGCTCGGTTCGCGCCGATTGGGTCATCGTCGCAACAGAGGCTTACAGCACAGGCCCGTGGAAAATGGTCCGCGAAGAGCAGGTCTACCTCCCCTATTTCAATGTCGCGACCAAACCCTTGGGCGATAATCTTCGACAAACGATCCTGCCGAACCGTGAAGGCTGTTGGGACACGAACGAAATCCTCTCCTCCTTTCGCATGGACAAGGCAGGGCGCCTCGTATTCGGCAGCGTCGGAGCGTTGCGCAACACCGGCGCTCATATTCACCCCGCATGGGCCAAGCGCGCTATGAAGCGTCTCTTCCCACAGCTGGGTGAGATCGAATTTGAATGCGAGTGGTACGGCCAGATCGGCATGACGGACGATTCGGTGCCACGCTTCCACAAATTCGCAAAAAATGTTGTCGGCTTCTGTGGCTACAACGGTCGCGGCATCGCACCGGGAACAGTCTTCGGCAAAACGCTGGCCGCGCATGTAGCGGGCGATATAGCAGAAGACGACCTGCCCTTACCCATTAGCACACCACAAGCCCGTACTGTGCTTGCATTGAGAGAAGCCTATTACGAAGCAGGGGCACAGATCGCGCATTTCGCAGGCGAGCGGATTTAAACATCCGCTGCTCAGGCCCTGTCGAGAGCCGTAGTCTGTTGCGGTACAGGACAGACCGAGCACATTGAGATTTTGGTTCAGGAGTCGGATAGCAGCCAGCGGCAAAGTTGCTCTGATTGCCCAAACGAAATGTTCCGCTTTTCCGGTCTTCGATGTAGCAATCGCCACCACGTGGCCGTCATCTACCGTTATATCCTTGAAAATATAAAGCCGTATCTCTAAACAGTTTCGATATATTCGTTTGGATATTTTACTAAAGGGGCAAAGGGTATGGAAATTCGTCGTCGTCTTATCAGAACCATTCTTGCGGCAGTTATCGGCTCTGTGGTGGCGGGCATTGGCCTGTCTGCACCGGTTTTTGCGCAGGACAAGGTCACTGTTTTTGCCGCCGCCAGCATGAAGAACGCGCTTGATGAGGCAAACGGCGCATGGGCCAAGGAAACCGGGAACGAAGCCACCGTTTCCTATGCCGCGAGTTCTGCTCTGGCCAAACAGATCGAAGCGGGTGCGCCGGCCGATCTGTTCATTTCGGCCGATCTGGCCTGGATGGATTATGTCGCCGGAAAAAAGCTGATCAAAGACGACACTCGCACCAACCTGCTGGGCAACCGTCTGGTGCTGGTTGCGCCTGCCGATAAGGCAAAGCCTGTCGAGATCAAGCAGGGTTTTGATCTTGCAACGCTGGTGGGTGACGGCAAGCTGGCCATGGGCGCAGTGGATAGTGTTCCAGCTGGAAAATATGGCAAGGCCGCGTTGGAAAAGCTTGGCGTCTGGTCATCTGTAGAAAGCAGGGTTGCTGGCGCGGAAAGCGTGCGTGCAGCGCTTGTCCTCGTCTCCCGCGGTGAAGCGCCCTACGGCATCGTCTACCAGACAGATGCCGCCGCCGACAAAGGCGTCACGATCGTCGGCACCTTCCCGCAGGACAGCCATGAGCCGATCATCTATCCGGTTGCCATTCTCTCGAATACCAAAAGCCTCGCGGCAACTGCCTATCTCGAATTCCTGAAATCGGCGAAGGCTGCCCCTTTCTTTGAAAAGCAGGGGTTTACCATTCTGAAGTAAGGTCGGACTTTCACGATTCTATCGACAGGAATGGCAAATTGGATTGGCTCACTCTCAGTGCGGAAGAATGGACGGCGATACGGTTGAGCCTTTGGGTTTCCAGCATCGCCATGTTTGCCAGCCTTCCCCTGGGCATCCTGATTGCCCTGGCGCTGGCGCGTGGCCAGTTCTGGGGCAAATCGCTGCTCAACGGCATCGTCCACCTCCCTCTCATCCTGCCGCCGGTCGTGACCGGCTTCATTCTCCTCGTCACGTTCGGACGTCGCGGCGTGATCGGCCAATTTCTCGATCAGTATTTCGGTATCGTCTTTTCATTTCGCTGGACGGGGGCGGCACTCGCCTGCGCCATCATGGCCTTTCCGTTGATGGTGCGCTCCATCCGTCTGTCGATCGAAGCCGTTGATCGCAAACTGGAGGAAGCGGCGGGCACTCTGGGTGCAAGCCCCCTTTGGGTCTTTCTCACCGTAACATTGCCGCTGACTCTGCCCGGCATCATCGCAGGCATGATCCTCGCTTTTGCCAAGGCCATGGGGGAGTTTGGTGCAACGATCACCTTCGTTTCGAACATTCCAGGAGAAACACAGACCCTATCGGCGGCAATCTACACCTTCACGCAGGTTCCGGGCGGTGATGCGGGTGCGATGCGGCTGACACTGGTTGCAATCGCCATTTCCATGGTTGCCTTGCTGGCGTCGGAATATCTGGCGCGTATCGTCGGTAACAGGGTGAATGCACAATGACGCTGACGCTCACGGTCCAACACCGGCTGGACGCCTTTACGCTGGATGCCGATCTCACCGCTGGCAAAGGTGTGACCGCACTGTTCGGTCGCTCCGGCTCCGGCAAGACTTCGCTGATCCGCATCATCGCCGGATTGACCAGACCGGACCAAGCCGTATTGAAGCTCGATGATACCGTGCTGGCAGACAGCGCCAACCGCGTGTTTACGCCATGCCACAAACGGCGTTTCGGCACTGTCTTTCAGGAGGCGCGCCTGTTTCCGCATCTCACCGTCGAGCAAAACCTGCACTATGGCCGGTGGTTCTCCGGCAAGACCAGTGTGGAGGCAGACAGCGCGGGTATTATCGATATGCTTGGCATCGGAGCACTGCTGAAAAGGCGCCCGGAAAAGCTGTCGGGCGGTGAAAAGCAGCGCGTGGCGATCGGGCGTGCCCTTTTGTCGTCGCCGCGTCTTCTTTTGATGGACGAGCCTCTGGCAGCACTGGATGAGGCACGCAAGGCCGAGATCATTCCCTATCTTGAAAGGCTTCGTGATGAAACGAAGATACCGATCATCTATGTCAGCCACTCCGTCGCAGAGGTATCGCGCCTCGCCGATCAGATCGTCGTCATGAAAGACGGCCGGATCGACGCCGCTGGCCCGGCAGCGGAAATCCTGTCGCGCCCGGCTTTCAACGCTTACCTGGAGCGGCGTGAGATCGGCAGCATTCTGTCGGGCAGCGTAGACGCCTTCGATGGCGCGCATGGCCTTGCCACGATCAGGCTGAGGGGACTGGTTCTGCATGTGCCCTCAATATCGGCCAAAGTCGGGCACCCGGTTCGCGTTCATATTCCGGCCCGCGATGTGATGCTGGCGACGGTCAAGCCGGAAGGTTTGAGCGCACTCAACATTCTGAAAGGGCGTATCGCAGATATCGTCCTGTTGGATGATGGGATGGCAATGGTGCATGTGAATTGCAACAGCGACATCATCTTGTCGCGCATCACGCGGATGTCCGTCGAACGGCTCGCCTTGACGCCGGAAATGCCGATCTTTGCCGTCATCAAATCGGCAGCACTCGATCCCTACTGATCTTGCCTGCGATGGAATTCGAGCCAATCGAGATCGGCTCTCAGGGCATCGTCCAGACGTTGCTCCATACCGCGATAACGATCGAGCAACGCGCGGCCGAAGTCCGTCAACGCGGCGCCACCACCCTGACTTCCGCCGCGCTGCGATTCGATCACCGGTTCGTTGAACATATGGTTCAGGGCATCCACCAAAAGCCAGGCACGGCGATAGGACATGTCCATCGCGCGTCCGGCAGCAGAGATGGAGCCGGTGGAGACGATAAACTCCATCAGCTGGATCTTACCGCGTCCCAACCTGTCAGCGGGCGGAAAATCGATCCGCAAAACCGTTTTCAGTCGCTCTTTCCCCGCCTCGTCTTTCACGCGGCCACTCCGGCGAAGTGATCCCGCCACGCTTTTTGCGCGCCGTCATGCGGGAGAGCCGTGGCCTCGTGGACACCACGCGCAATGGCCCGGCTGACCACCATGCCTGCCAGATGGCAGAGCTCGGTAAAGTCACTCGCGGTGCTCATGGGCTTGCTGCACATGGCAGCGGCAAACATCGTGTCGCCATCACCCGCAAGATGAGACGGCAGAATGGCACGGGCCAGTCCACCATGCGCCATGATCGAAAGCCGATGTGCTTGTGCTTTCGTCAGCACTGCATCCGTCACCACCGCGCCGATGGTCGTCGCAATAAGCGTCACGCCTTTGATGCGCATGGCCGTATCGGTAGCTGAGAACTGCTGCGGCAAACCGAGCCCGCCGAATTCCCCGTCGCGCTCGTAAGGGGCGGCCCAGAAATGTCGGCTGGTTCCCACCGTCGCGGATCCCATCGCGTTGACGGCGACAATCGCTCCAACCTTATGACCGCCCGACGTTACAGCACTGGCAGACCCCAGCCCGCCCTTGAAGGTCGCCGTGGTCGCACCGGTGCCAGCGCCCACGCTACCCAGCGCAAAGGGCTGAGAGGTCGCAGCCTTGAATGCGTCATAACCCATGTCGCGATAGGGCGAATGCAGGCCCCAATCCTTGTTTCCCCCGTTCAGCAAATCCATCAGAATGGCCTGCGGCACGATGGGAACGCGTGTCGACCCCACGGCGAAACCACGACCCGTTTCGCGAAGCCCCGATTGCACGCCGCCCGCGGCATCCAGCCCAAAGGCAGAGCCGCCGGACAGGACGAGCGCATCCACCATATCCACCGTCATGGACGGGTCAAGCAACGCCGTCTCCCGACCACCCGGCGCACCACCGAGAACAGAACCGGAGGCAATCGCCGGTCGGTCGAAGACGATGGCAGTGACACCCGATCCGAGTTGAAGATCGGTGGCATGGCCAACAGCCACACCTTCGATATCGGTCAGCAGATTGTGCACGTCTGGGTACCTCTTGAGGCTCGTTCCTGCCGGTATCCCGCCGCCGCTCGCTCTTGTCAACGGTTCAGGAAAACACTGCCGTGCCGATAACGGGTGTCGAAGGCACCGCCATGTCGCGTGGCTCCAGCATGCCGGCAAGATAGGCCTCGCGCCCTGCCGTGACCGCCTTCGCAAAGGCACCGGCCATGATGACGGGATTTCCGGCACCAGCTACCGCCGTGTTGAGCAACACCGCGTCATAGCCAAGCTCCATGACGGTTGCGGCATGGGATGGCCGCCCAAGACCGGCATCGACGATCATCGGTACATCGGAAAAATGTGCCCGCATGGAGCGCAGTGCTGTAATATTGAGCGGCCCCATGGCGCTGCCAATCGGTGCGCACCAAGGCATCAGCACCTTGCATCCGGCATCCACAAGCTTTTCCGCCACCACCAGGTCATCGGTCGTATAGGGAAACACCTCGAAACCCTCATCATTCAGAATGCGCGCAGCCTCCACCAGTGCAAAGACATCCGGCTGAAGCGTATCGTGATTGCCGATCACCTCCAACTTGACCCAGTTGGTCCTGAACACCTCCCGCGCCATTTTTGCCGTCAGCACGGCCTCCTTGGCGGTATGGCAACCGGCCGTGTTGGGCAGAATCTGTCGGTCCAGCTCACGGATCAGCTCGAAGAACTGCCCGCCCTGCCTGCCGCCTGCCATTTCCCGTCGCAGCGAAATCGTTAGAATATCCGTCTTGGCTGCCCGCACTGCATCTGCGAGAATCGCTGGCGACGGATAGCGCGCGGTACCAAGAAGCAGCCTTGATCCGACCTCAAGATCATAGAGTTTCAACATCACCTATCCTCCCTGCATGGGTGACAGAACTTCGATCCTGTCTAATTCCTTCAACCGACATTCACTCCGATCCTCAGCATGGACGAGATCGCCGTTGACCGCTGTCGCGAGCCAATCGCCTTCATAATCCAGCACGGCCAGAAGCTGGGAGAGGGTAGCTGTGGCAAGATCATGCTCTTGCCCGTTGACGACAACCCGCATGGGAAACCTCCTTTGAAAAGACAATCTCGGCGGCCTGTCGCGCCATGGCGGGAGACAGCAGAAATCCGTGCCGATGGGCACCGTTGATGAAAAGCGTGCCGCCCTTTTCGGCGACACATGGAAGATTGTTAGCAAATGCCGGGCGGATGCCGGTGCCGGTCTCGACAATCTGCGCTTCGCCAAAAGCGGGGTGGAGCGCGTAAGCCGCATTCAGCAGCTCCATCATGGAGCGAGCCGTGATCGGCCCTGCCTGATCCGTCTCGATCATCGTTGCCCCCACCATGAACCGCCCCGATTCTCGCGGCACGATGTAGAGCGGAATCCGCGGATGAAGCAGCCGCACGGGACGCGACAGGCTGACCTCATGCGTTTCCAGATACAGCATCTCGCCGCGCACGCCACGAAGTCCGGAAAGCTTGCCGGTTTGCGCATGGCCGGTGCAATCGACAACACGATCAAATGTCGCGTCATCCGCCGTCCCCTCACCAAGACAGAAGCGAACGCCCATGGAAAGGAGGCGTTGGTAAAGCGCAGCGAGAGCCAACCGCGGATCAAGATGGCCCTCCCCAGCAAAGAACAGGCCGGTGCGGAACCGTCCTGCAAGATCAGGCTCCAACGCGGCAATCTCGCCCTCACCCACCCAGCGATACCCCGTGGTGCGGGAGGCAAAACGGGAAAGCTCCGCTTTGTCCCGCGCAGAAGCCACGACCAGCGTTCCGTTGCGCGTCACCAGCCCTGGCGTCGCCTCATCCCACCAGTCAAGCGCCAATTGGCCAAGCGTCAGCACGGTTTCCGCGGCGTTTTCACGTTCGCACCACGGCGCCAGCATGCCGCCCGCATACCAGGACGCACCGCGCCCCGGTTCGCTTGAAGTTTCGCAGACTTCAACCTCCATGCCACGACGGGCGAGTTCGAAGGCAGCCGTCAGACCGACGACGCCTGCGCCTTTGACGAGAACCCGCATCTCATTCTCCTGCGACCGGCTTTTCCAGGGGCATATACAGGTCGCCGCCCTGCTGGAATTTTTGTGCCATGGCCTCCAGACCTTCCTTCTGCGCTTCGGCACGGATGTCGTGCGAAATGCGCATGGAGCAGAATTTCGGCCCGCACATGGAGCAGAAATGGGCAACCTTATGGGCTTCCTTCGGCAAGGTCTCGTCGTGGAAGGAGCGCGCCGTTTCCGGGTCGAGCGACAGGTTGAACTGGTCCTCCCAACGAAACTCGAAACGGGCGCGAGACAAGGCATCGTCACGCACCTGCGCTGCCGGATGACCCTTGGCGAGATCGGCCGCATGGGCCGCGATCTTGTAGGTGATGACCCCGACTTTCACATCGTTGCGATCCGGCAGACCAAGATGCTCCTTCGGCGTGACGTAACACAGCATGGCTGTGCCGAACCAGCCGATCATCGCCGCCCCGATGCCGGAGGTGATGTGGTCATAGCCGGGCGCGATGTCGGTTGTCAGCGGCCCAAGCGTATAGAAGGGCGCTTCGCCACAGACCTTCAGCTGCTTGTCCATATTTTCCTTGATCTTGTGCATCGGCACATGGCCGGGGCCTTCGATCATCACCTGGCAATCTTTCGCCCAAGCGATCTGCGTCAACTCGCCCAGCGTTTCCAGCTCGGCAAATTGTGCGGCATCGTTTGCGTCGGCAATAGAGCCGGGCCGCAGCCCATCCCCCAGCGAAAACGACACGTCGTAAGCGCGGCAGATGTCACAGATTTCGTCGAAATGCTCGTAGAGAAACGATTCCTTGTGGTGATGCAGACACCACTTGGCCATGATTGAGCCGCCACGCGAGACGATGCCGGTGACGCGGTTGACGGTCAGAGGGATGTAATGCAGCCGCACGCCTGCGTGGATGGTGAAATAGTCCACGCCCTGCTCGGCCTGCTCGATCAGCGTATCGCGGAACACGTCCCAGTTCAGGTCTTCCGCAATGCCGCCCACCTTTTCCAGCGCCTGATAGAGCGGCACAGTGCCGATCGGCACCGGTGAATTGCGGATGATCCATTCGCGGATATTGTGAATGTTGCGCCCGGTGGACAGGTCCATGACCGTATCGCCACCCCACCTGATGGCCCATACCATCTTGTCGACCTCGTCCGCCATGGAAGACGTAACCGCCGAATTGCCGATATTGGCATTGATCTTGACGAGGAAATTGCGCCCGATGATCATCGGCTCTGCCTCGGGGTGGTTGATGTTGGCGGGGATGATTGCCCTGCCCGCCGCCACTTCTTGGCGCACAAATTCTGCGGTGACGAAATCTGGAATATTTGCTCCAAAACTCTCGCCATCACGCACCAGCGTGTCCTTCGCCGCCTCCCGTCCGATGTTCTCGCGAATGGCGATGTATTCCATCTCAGCCGTGATGATTCCTGCCCTTGCATAGGCAAGCTGCGTCACCGCCTTGCCATCCCTGGCCTTCAATGGCTGATGACGATGAGAAAACTCCGGCGTCAAACGTTCGCCGGTGGCAAAGCCGTTATCCTCTGGTTTGACGTGACGACCCTCATAAGCCTCCACATCGCCCCGCGCGACGACCCAGTCGTGTCGCAGGCGGGGCAGACCGCTTTCGATGCTGATGGCGTGGGATGGATCGGTATAGGGACCGGAGGAATCGTAGACCGTAACAGGTGGCTCTCCCGCCGTGGGGTGTACGGCGATTTCGCGCATGGGAACGCGGATATGGGGGTGAATGATGCCCGGCTTGTAGACCTTGGTCGAAGCGGGCAAAGGACCTGTGGTGACGACAGGAGAGAGATTTTTAGCGGCAATGTTCATCGTGAGGCTCCAAAGCAAAAAAACAGTGGAGACCCAGTTCGAGCATGAAGACGAAAAACCACGGGACGGATATGACCAATTCGGCACGACCGAACTGCTGTTCCCGCGTTTGCACCGTCCCTACGCCAGTATGAACTGGATCAGGTTCATAGGGTCACTGCGCGCGATAGCAGTATCTCAGCCCCTTGACGGGACCCCCCTGGTGAATGACGCAATCAGAGACCCGACACACAATTTTGTCAAGCCATCTCTGGAGACTGTTGAAAAGCGGAAAATTACGCTAAGTTAACCTATCCATTTATTCGAATGTTATTTTTTCGAGCTTAACTCGAAGAATGCGCTATGATGACGCGGCGTAAAGGGAGACACCTGAGAATGAATTCAACTATTCGTGAAATACTGTCGAAATTTGGTCAACTCCCCGTGCCGGTCGATACAATCGAAGACGAGGCTGACCTTTACGCCGCCGGGCTTTCTTCTTTCGCGTCCGTTCAACTGATGCTCGGCATCGAAGATGCATTCGATATCGAGTTTCCAGACAGTATGCTCAACCGCAAGTCCTTCGCCAGTATCAAGTCCATAGAAGACACGGTCAAAACCATTCTCGATGGCAAAGAGGCAGCCTGATGAACATGTCGGTCGCCCCGCCTGATGCCACGTTGACGGCGCGCGCCTCGCGCGTTGCGACCATCGCGGCACGGCATGCCGACGACGTTGATACCGCCGGACGATTTCCGATAGAGGCCATCGACGCCCTGCGCGCCGAACGTCTTTTGGGGATACAGGTACCTCTTGACCTCGGCGGAGAGAGTGCCAGCATCGCGCAAATCGCCGATATTTGCTGCATCCTCGGCCAATCCTGTTCTGCAACCGCGATGATATTCGCCATGCATCACATCAAGGCATCGAGCCTGGTGGAACATGGCGAAGGCAGCAAATGGCACATGGCTTTCATGCGCCGTGTCGCCGCCGAGCAGTTGCTTTTGGCGTCCGCCACGACAGAAGGCGGCATTGGCGGCAACATGCGCAATTCCATCTGTGCCATCGAAGTCGACGGTCCCTGGTGTACGCTGGAAAAAGACGCGACCGTCATTTCTTATGGCACGCACGCCGATGCCATTCTCATCACCTCACGCGCCAATGCAGCGGCTGCACCCGCGGATCAGGTCATGACGGTTTTCCTGAAAGACCAGTACACGTTGGAGCGGACCCATATCTGGGACACGCTGGGCATGCGTGGCACCTGCTCCGATGGTTTCCTGTTCAAGGGCAAAGCACCCTCGGAGCAGATTTTCTCCAAGCCTTTTGCTGAAATCGCCGCGCAATCCATGCTGGCCACATCGCATCTTTTGTGGAGTGGCGTCTGGTACGGCATTGCCTCTGACGCGGTCTTGCGGGCACAGGCCTTCGTTCGTTCCGCCGCACGAAAATCACCGGGTGTCGCCCCACCGGGCGCTATCCGTCTGGCAGAGGTGTCGAGCAAACTGCAGACTGTCAAATCGAATGTTATCGCCGGCCTCAAGGCCTATGAAAGTACCAAGTCGGATCCCGACAAGCTGATGTCGATGGGGTTCGCCATCGCCATGAACAACGTCAAGATTTGCTCGTCGGAGACCATTCTCGAGATCGTCAATCACGCCATGCTGATCTGCGGCATCATGGGCTACAAAAACGGGACGCCCTACAGCCTCGGTCGCCACCTGCGCGACGTCCACTCGGCGCAACTGATGATCTCCAACGACAGAATCTTGAGCAATTCCGCCAATCTCCTGCTCGTGCAGAAGCAGGACACCAGTCTTTCAATATAAACTCTGGCCTTTCAGGATCACACCATGGACATGCAAAATACGTTTCTGGATCGCCTGTTTGACAAAGGCCTGCTGATCGATACCGGCGTTGATGGCCTTTATGGCCGCAGCGGACAGTTCGAGGATGTCATTTCCGGCTTTGAGCGCCTGATCGGCACAGTCGGCGGTGCTGACAAGGCCGAAGTCATCCGCTTCCCGCCCGGCATCAACCGCGCTTACTTCGAAAAAAGCGGTTACATGAAAAGCTTTCCGCAATTGGCTGGCACCGTCCATTCCTTTTGCGGTTGCGAGCTGGACCACGTCAGCCTGATCAAGAGCATGGATGAGGGCGCAGACTGGACAAAAGACCAGAAGATTACCGACATCGTGCTGACGCCTGCGGCCTGCTACCCGCTTTATCCGACGATTGCAAAACGTGGAAACCTTCCGGAGAATGGTGGTCTCTACGACATACAGTCCTACTGCTTCCGCCATGAACCCTCCAAGGATCCGGCCCGCCAGCAGCTTTTCCGCATGCGCGAATATGTCCGCATGGGCACCGAAAGCGACGTCACGGAGTTCCGCCAGCTATGGATGGATCGTGGCGTCGAGATGATGGAAAAGATCGGCCTTGATGTGAAGCTTGAGATTGCCAACGACCCGTTCTTCGGGCGCGCTGGAAAGATGCTGGCCAACAATCAGCGCGACCAGAACCTGAAATTCGAACTGCTGATGCCGGTCACATCCACGACCAATCAAACGGCCTGCATGAGCTTCAACTACCATCAGGACGCCTTTGGGGCGAAGTGGGGCCTCAACCTTGCAGATGGCACGGTTGCGCACACCGCATGCGTCGGCTTCGGGCTGGAGCGCATCGCATTGGCACTGTTTTCAAAACATGGGCTGGATGTCGAGCTATGGCCGCAGTCGGTGCGGGACGCACTTTGGGGCTGAGGACGGCATGACGAGCATCTTTCCGGCCTTAAACGCCGAAACCTACGTCCCGCATTCCCTTCACGCGCTGGAGAGGATGTGGCCGGAAACCAATTGCTATGTCGATCTGTGGATCGAGCTTCTGGCGTCAAGCGGCCTACCGCCGGAAGCCATGCTCGGCTTTACGCTGGCACAGGATTTCGAGGGTGACCAGTTTACCTTTTTCAAAGTGCCGCTCGAAGACCTCGAAACACTGTATGGCATCCGCGTGACAGAACTCGCAATTTTCGACAGGCTCGAAAGCCACATCGCCATGCAGTTGCAGCGCGGTCGTATCTGCCTGATCGAGATGGACAGTTTCTATATGCCGGATACGCACGGCACCGCCTATCGCAAGGAACATGGAAAGACGACGGTCGCCATAAACAGGATGGACGGGGTAAACCGCAGGCTGGAATACTTCCACAACGCAGGCTATTTCGCGCTGGAAGGCGACGATTTCTCAGGCATTTTTCAGCATCATCTAACCGAGAACGATCCCCCCTTTTTGCCCTACACCGAATTTGCCAAATTCCCGGAAAAACCGTTGGGCGACACAGAGAGGCGGGCCGCAGCAGAGCGCCTTCTCGCTCAGCATTTTGCCAGGCGCCCGGACATCAATCCCATCAAGGCGTTTGCCGAGGTTTTTCCGACGCAAGTGGCGAAAGTGGCCGACCGTCCCTTCAGCTTTTTCCATAAGTACGCCTTCAACACGCTTCGCCAGTTCGGTGCCAATTTCGAACTTACGGCAAGCCATCTGGACTGGCTGGGCGGCGGGCAGCGCTACGGCCATGCGCCAAACCACGCACGTCGCATCTCGGAAGTCGCAAAATCTGCGCAGTTCCAGCTTGCCCGCGCCATCGCCCGCCGCAAGTTCGACACACTGGCAAATGCCCTCGACCCCGCCATCGCGGCCTGGGATGAGATGATGGCCGAACTCAATGACACGCTGAGCAAGACGAGCCAGGCCGCGTGACGGCTCCAGCTTATATGCACCCTGCGAAAGGGCAATTGTTGAGCGAGGGGTGGACCCTGACGCTCACCGAACCAGATGCTTTTGAGACACCGACGGAGATACCTGTCGATGCAGAGACCATCACGGCGCCGGTACCCGGAACCGTCGCGCAGGCCTTGGAAGTGCTCGGAAAGTTTGATCGGCTCGATCCGAAGCCGTTGAATATCTACGACGCCTGGTATCGGTTGACGCTGATCTCCGAACATGTCGGGCCCGCTACGCTCCGCTTCGAGGGGCTGGCAACGGTTTCGGAAATTTTCCTGAACGGCGAACGCGTTGCCCACTCCGCCAGCATGTTCGAAGCACTGGACGTCCCATTCGACCTGTCTGGCGCGGACGAACTGGCCATCTGCTTTAGAGCGCTTGCACCGCGCCTTGAGCGTCTCGGACCGCGGGCGCGCTGGCGTCCGCAGATGATGAATTCACAAGGGTTGCGGTTGATCAGAACCACGGCACTTGGGCACATGCCGGGCTGGTGCCCGGAAATCCATGCCGTCGGCCCTTGGCGGCCCATCCGCCTGATCCGTCATGACGAACACGTCTTCGACGTTTTGGCGTTCCAATCGGAACTGGACGCCGAGCACACAGCAACCCTGCGTCTCTCTGTCAAAACGAACCACCATGCGTCCACCGTCGAAATCACCTGCGGCGATGTTTCCGCCCCTCTTACTTCCAACGAGAAAAACACCTTCGAGGGTATGTTACGATTAGACAATATTGAACCTTGGTGGCCTGCAACGCATGGCACGCCAACGCTGCATGACGTTGGCCTGCGCATTGATGGGCAAAGATATGCTCTCGGCAAAACCGGATTTCGCCGCATCGAGATCGATGAGGGTATAGATGGCAAGGGGTTTGGTCTGAAAATTAACGGCGAGCCGGTTTTCTGCCGCGGCGCGGTGTGGACGAATGCCGATATCGCGCGCCTTCCGGGCACCCGTGCGGATTATGAGCCATGGCTTCGTCTCGCCACTGAGGCTGGTATGAACATGATCCGCATCGGTGGCACCATGACCTATGAGACGCCGAACTTCTTTGCTCTGTGCGACGAACTGGGCCTCATGGTGTGGCAGGACCTGATGCTTGCCAATTTCGACTACCCGACGAAGGATGAGACGTTTCTCGCCCACATCAAGGTGGAGACAACACAACTCCTTGAGAACACGGCGCTTTCTCCCTCGCTTGTGATTATGTGCGGGGGCAGCGAGATGTATCAGCAAGGCGCGATGCTCGGATTGTCGGAGCGGATTTGGAAAGGAGCGCTGACGGAGGAGTTTCTACCGCAGCTTACGGCTCTTTTGCGGCCCGACATTGCCTATGTGCCCAACTCCCCGTTCGGCGGAGCCCTTCCGTTTTTCCCGAACGAAAAGGTTGGCCATTACTATGGTATCGGCGCCTATTGCAGACCGTTGGAGGACGCACGCCGTGCTGACGTCCGCTTTGCAGCCGAATGCCTGGCCTTTGCAAATGTGCCGCAACAAAGCACGCTGGACAAGCACTTGGCCGCACGGCCCGTGCATGACCCGCTATGGAAAGCGCGGGTGCCGAGAGACCGGAACGCATCCTGGGATTTCGAGGACGTCAGGGACCATTATCTCAAGCTCCTCTATGCCGTAGACCCATCAATATTGCGGCGCGAGGAAAGCGAACAGTATCTCGACCTGTCCCGTGCCGTGACGGCCGAAGTGATGGAAGCAACATTTGCGGAGTGGCGCCGTGCAGGCTCCACCTGCCAAGGCGCTCTGGTCTGGACCCTGCAGGACCTGATACCTGGACCCGGCTGGGGCCTTATCGACGCAACCGGAGAGCCGAAACCGGCTTGGTACGGGCTGAAACGTGCCTTTCGCCCTGTGCAGATCAACCTCTTGGACGAGGGTACCAACGGGCTAGATATTCACCTGATCAATGAAAAGCTCGAGACCCAGGATCTTGTGCTTGACGTAACATGCCTACGCGACGGGCTTCAGCCTGTGGTAACGGGCAAACGCGCTGTAAGCCTTGCTCCCCGCCACAAACAGGTGATCGCTGCAACTGATCTGTTTGGTGCTTTTTTCGACACGACCTACGCCTATCGTTTCGGCCCTCCATCTTACAATGTGACGGTGGCGAAGCTGACCGACCAGGCGACTGGAGCGTTGATCGCCACGGCATTTCATTTTCCGCAGGGGCGGCACATGGCGATGCACCCTGCAGTTTTTCAAACCGAAATGAGCGAGGAAAAGCAACGCTGGACGTTGGACGTGACTGCCGACCGTTTTGCCCAGTCGGTTCACATCACGGCCGAAGGCTTCAGACCGTCGGATGACTGGTTTCATCTCGCGCCAGGTGAAACCAGACCTATTGAACTGCGACCCATCAATCCGCAAATCTCACACCCGCCAAAGGGCGAAATTCGTACGCTTGGCAGCAGCCAAGTCTTCCGTTTTTAAGCAAACCACTATATCGCTTGTTCAAGCGCAAATGCTGGCGATAGGGAAGACCGTAAAGCCTTGAATTTCCGGGCTCTATCGCACTCTTAATGATTGATAATATTTCTGACCGACATGCGCCGGGCACGGGACAGTGGCTTTGACGCAGTCGAAAACATCGACTACCGTCCCGTGAGCGTAATCAGGCAAAAATATGGGGGATTTTGCCTTTCAATTCCGTTCTCACTTTTTGATTTGGAGCCGTATGATGTCGAGGCCTTCCTGGCCTGGACATCATACGGCTCGGCCCGGCAAGGGATAGCATTCCTAAATGGAAAAAAGTTTAACGCGCTATATCTGGAATCACACTCGGCGGCAGCAGGTCTTCATTCTGCTGATCGTCGCGTTATCGATGATACCGTATTTCCTTGCCTTTGATCTTCCCAAGCAGATCGTCAATGGTCCCATCCAGGGAGACGGGTTCGAGGGGGTAAACTCAACCCAACTCTTCATGCATCTGGCGTGGAATGTTCCATACATCGGGCAGATCACTCTGTTTCCCGGTATCGAACTGACCAGATTTGGTATGTTAATGGGTCTGAGCCTGACGTTCCTTGCGCTCGTCATCATCAACGGCCTCTTCAAATATTACATCAACACCTACAAGGGTCGGCTGGGCGAGCGTCTGCTGCGCCGCATCCGCTTCCAGTTGATTGATCGCATCCTGCTGTTCCCGCCTTCCCACTTCAAGCGGGTCAAAGGCGCGGAAATCTCCAGCATGATCAAAGACGAAGTGGAGCCGCTTGGTGGCTTTACCGGCGATGCATTCGTTCAGCCGGCCCTTCTTGGCGGACAGGCACTGGCGGCCCTTTTCTTCATTCTCGTACAGAATTTCTGGCTAGGCCTGATTGCGGCCTTCATGGCTGCCATCCAGGTCGGCATCATTCCGCAGATGCGCCGCCGTCTGATCGAACTTGGCAGACAACGCCAGTTAAGCGCACGGCAACTCGCCGGCCGCATCGGCGAAATGGTGGATGGTATCGGCACGATCCACGCCTATGATACGTCCAACTATGAACGCGCGGATGCAGCTCATCGGCTCGGCGAAATCTTCAAGATCCGCTATGACCTGTACCAGTGGAAATTCATCGTCAAATTCGTCAATAATTTTCTGG
Organism: Rhizobium skierniewicense; assembly: GCF_014196515.1. GTDB lineage: Bacteria > Pseudomonadota > Alphaproteobacteria > Rhizobiales > Rhizobiaceae > Agrobacterium > Agrobacterium skierniewicense. The sequence goes on from NZ_JACIDV010000006.1 coordinate 28,911, forward strand.
CGCAGCTGACACCGTTCTTCTTTTACTCGCTGGGCGGCTATCTGACGCTGAGAGGAAGCCTCGACGTCGGTCAGCTCGTGGCGGTGATCAACGCCTACAAAGAATTGCCTGGCCCGTTGAAAGAACTGATCGACTGGGATCAGGCTCGCCAGGATGTTCAGGTCAAATATGAGCAGGTGTTCGAGCAATTCGATTCCCCACTGATGATTGACGCCAAGATACAGGCGCTGTCGCCAGAAGCAGCCGCTGCCATCACAGGACCGATCGTTATTGCCGGGCTGTCTCTGGATGACGACAGTGGTACACGCCTTCTTGAACAGGCGTCCTTGACGATCAATCCCGGTGAAACCATCGGCATTGTCGGGACAGCAGGCGCGGAAGCACTCGCCGATGCTTTGGGCAGAACGCTATGGCCAACCTCCGGCAAGATCACCCTCGGCGACACCGATCTCCATGAATTGCCGGAAGCCGTGACCGGACGCCGTATCTCCTATGTGTCAGCCGATACCTATTTCTTCCACGCCAGCCTGAAAGAAAACCTTGTCTACGGTCTTAAACACGCACCTTTAAAGCCAAAAGAGTATAGCGGTTCAGACCTCGAACACCGGAAGTGGGAGATTCGCGAAGCAAAGATGGCTGAAAACCCCAATATTGATATCAACAGCGACTGGATCGACTATGCGTCCAGCCCTGCGGGAAGCGATGACGAGGAGAAGTTCCTGAAAGCCATGTTGGCCGTGCTCGATACGGTCCAGCTCGCACCGGATGTTCTTGAGTTCGCCTTGCGTTCGTCCATCGATCCCCTGACCGACCTGCATCTGGCAGCACGGGTGGTGGAGTTGCGGCAGGCTCTGCGCGCCGAGCTGGAACAGGAAAATCTCAGCGGCCTGATCGTGCCCTTCGAATCCGACAGCTACAATGCCGAGGCGACGGTTGGCGAAAACATCATGTTCGGCACCATGCGGGATTCCTCGTCAGGAAGCCGCAAGATCATCGATAGCGAGTATTTCCGCAATCTGATGCGCGGCAGCGGCCTGTCCGATACTCTGTTTGACATGGGCTTTACGATCGCTGAAAACGTGGTCGAAATCTTCAGCGATCTTCCGCCTGATCATCCGTTTTTCCAGCAACTGACCTTCATGACGGCAGACGACATTCCCAGCTACCAGCAGATGCTGCAGCGTCTTCAGGGCAAAAGCTACAAGGATGCCACCGACGCCGAGAAACGCGCCATGCTGCGCCTCAGTTTCTTCTACATCGAGCCGCGCCAGCGTTTTGGTCTGCTGACGCAGGAGGTCATGGACAAGATTGTCGAGGTTCGGCACATGTTCCACGAGAAGCTGCCGGACGACCTGCGCAGCTGGATCGAACCCTACGATCCGGAAAAATACGGTACGTCTGCCAGCCTTCTAGACAATATCCTGTTCGGCAAAATCAGCCACCGTTTCCCTGACGCATCCCGACGCATCACCAAGATTGTTGCTGATGCGATGAAGAAGCAGGGCCTTTACGAAAAGGTTCTGGCTGTTGGACTCGAATTCAACCTGGGTGCGGGCGGCAAGCGGCTGGGCCCCTTGCAGCGTCAGAAGCTTAACCTGGCACGCGCCTTGATCAGAAAATCGGACTATTATGTTCTGAACCGCCCGCTTCCAGGCCTCGATCATCGCCTGCAACAGGAAATCGTTGACAATGTCATCGCGTTCTTGCGCAACGATGGCGCCAATCCGGCCGTGTTGTGGGTCCTTTCAAACCCATCACTTTCAAAAATGTTTGACCGTGTTATCGTCATCAACCATGGGTCGATCGTTGCTGACGGACCATATGAGACTCTTGTCGAAGAAAACGATACATTCAAGGAAATGATCGCAGCCTGATCGGTTCGCGATGAAACAGGAACACGCACAGGACGAGACGATGCTTTTCAAAGACGAAATTCAGATGCTCAAACGCGTTCCATTCTTCAGCCAGATGGAACCCTCCAAGCTGAAGCTGCTGGCATTCGCGTCTGATCGAGTCTCCTATCACGCGGGCGACGAACTGTTTCGCCAGGGCGACATTGGCGACGCGGCTTACGTATTATTGACAGGCAAGGTCGATGTTCTCATCGATTCTCCGTCGGGACAGATAAAGCTGACCGAGATGAGTGGAAACGCAATTGTCGGTGAGATCGCCATTCTGTGCGACAGCGTCAGAACCGCGACCGTTCAGGCATCCACATCCGTCGAAGCATTGCGCATCAGCAAGGAACAATTCTTCAAACTGATGTCTGACTTCCCCGACATCACAATCAAGGTCATGCGTGTTCTGGCCGAGCGTTTGACCCAGACAACGACGGAGCTCAGCAAAGCGCGGTCCGCATCGAATGTGGAAACGCAACCGTCTTCTCAATAGCCGCGAACAAAAAGAAAAATAAAAGTGGTCCTATTGTCATAAAAATGAAATGTTCGGTGTACTATTGGCGGAGACGCAAGTCGTCTCCCCGGAAATCGGGGCAGAGACAAGAAGATACACGGGCGCCCATGGGAGGAAGCTTGGGATGTTCGTGGTAAATTGGGGTGTATCATGGCATTGAATTCCGACGATCACCGTCGGGACAATAAACAGGAATTTAGAGTTAAGATTTGGGGAGCGCGAGGAACGCTACCCGTTTCAGGAGACAAATTCCGTAAGTATGGTGGCAACACAATCTGCATCGAGGTGAGGTGCGGAGATCATGTCTTGTTATTCGATGCAGGATCAGGACTGCTTCCCGCAGGTCAGGCTCTGAAAGCCGAGGGCATCTGCGACGTCAACATGTTCTTTTCCCACTGTCATTACGACCACATCATCGGCTTCCCCTATTTCAAACCATTCTTCAATCGCCAGAACGATGTGCGCATCTGGTCCGGCCATTTGGCAGGACAGAAAACGACACACGAGATGATCGCCGAATTCATGAGCCCGCCGTGGTTTCCTGTCCCACTTGACGTATGCTGCGCACAAATCGTTACCGAGAATTTCAAGGCGGGAGATGTTCTTGCCGTCCATCCCGATCTCAACATCACCACCGGCATGCTCAACCACCCTGGAAATGCCATCGGTTACCGTATCGATTGGCAGGGCCGCAGCCTTGCGATCATCACGGACACGGAACACGAAGCCGGCAAGCTGGATAAATCGGTCTTAAAGCTCATCGATAATGTGGACCTCTTCCTCTATGATGCAAGCTTCACCGAGGCTGAGATGAACACATACAGGGGCTATGGTCACTCTTCATGGCAGCAAGCCGTTTTGCTGGCAAAGCACGCAAACGCCAAGAGTGTCGGCCTCATTCATCACGCGCCTTTCCGCACAGATGACGAGATTGATGTTATCGAGGCAGATGCACAGAAAGAGTTCCCCGGCATGTTTGCAGCCTGGGACGGGCAAACGATAGAGCTGTAGGCAGAGCATGTTTGATCGATGCCAACGACGTGATCTCCGACCGCTTCTGATTTTCAACGCATTGGCGTATAGCAACGAAACGCCATAAACAGGGACGTCTCCCCTGGCAATTTGCCGAACCGCGACAACACAAGGCAACTGGAGACACGCGGCATGGCCAACATCCTATCGGAAACGTCGCTGAGGCGTGCACGATTGCTGTCCGGCCTTATCATGCTCCTCTTCGTCTTCAGCCACCTATCCAACCACGCTCTGGCGCTGGTGTCGCTTGAGACCGCGGAAAACGGCCGCAGATGGTTCAGCCTTATCTGGCTCAATCCTGTCAGCAGTGTGATTTTTTACGGCGCGGTTCTCACGCACATCATTTTGGTCTTGCGGTCCATCTATGTGCGCCGTTCGCTAAAGATGCCGACGCGCGAGGCCTTGCAGATCATCATCGGTCTTTTAATCCCGTATATGATCATCGATCATGCCAGTGGTATCCGCCTTTCACGGATGCTCTACGGCATCGACATCGGGTACGAGATCGTCATCAATAACTTCTGGATCCGCAATCCGATGTTAGGCCTGCGGCAAAGCACCGTCCTCATCCTGATATGGGCGCATGGATGCCTTGGCGTGTTCTTCTGGTTGCGCTATCGCGATTGGTATAAGAAGATCTCACCCTATCTGCTGACCATTGCGGTGCTCTTGCCCATTCTGGCACTTCTGGGCTTCAGCGATGCGGGCCGGGAAATGGAGTACAATCCGCCGCCGCCGCGTGTTCCCCATGCCAATCAGGCCGAACTCGAGGCTGTGATCGACGGATTTACAAACGGTGCGAAAATTCTCTTCGGCAGCGCTGTTGTCTTCATCTTTGCACTTCGCGGCCTGCGCAGTTGGCGCCAACGGGCAAATGCATTCGAAATTCGTTATGAACACGGAGCGCTCGTCCGGGCATCCGCAGGCCTGAGCGTCCTGGAGGCGAGCCGAGCGGGCGGCGTATCCCACTTTTCAGCCTGTGGCGGCAAAGGCCGGTGTTCCACTTGCAGGGTGAGGATCATCAACACGCAAGGGCCGTTGCCGGAACCGTCTACGATGGAACGTGCCACACTTCAGCGTATCCATGCCGATTCTGACGTCAGGCTCGGATGCCAACTTCGCCCCAAGCACAGTCTGAGCGTTGCCCTTCTCCTGGCCTCAAAACAGCAAAGTGACATTCCCGCCAGCGGCGAGCCGATCCGACCCGGTCGCGAAGAGGAAATCGCGGTGATGTTCTGTGATCTTCGAAATTTCACCGCATTGTCGGAAGCGCGCCTGCCCTATGACATGGTGTTTTTGCTCAACCGCTACTTCACCGTCGTCGGCCAGGCCGTTGAGCAGGCGGGTGGCAGGTTGGACAAGTTCATCGGTGATGGTGCGATGGCCCTATTCGGGCTCGATGGCAACAAGGAAACCGCAAGTCGCGATGCCTTGAAAGCTGCGGCACTGATCCTTCGCAATATCGAGGCGCTCAACGAAGAACTCGAAAAGCAGTTTTCCGTCAAACTGCGTATCGTGATCGGCATCCACGCCGGCCCCTCTATTGTCGGTGTCATGGGCTACGGGGCGGCAAAAACACTCACTGCAATCGGTGATACTGTTAACGTCGCGAGCAGGCTCGAAAGCGCAGCAAAGGATTTCAATACGGCAATTGTCGTGTCCGAACCGGTCATTGTGCAATCGGGCCATCCAAACGCAGTTTTGGAAAGCCGGACCATACCCATCCGAGGCAAAAGTGCGCACATGAAGGTCTTCCTGATTTCTGAAACAGAAAGCCAGCGCTTCGTTTAGTCAGCCTATATCTTGCGATACAAGAAGTAGCGATCCGTGGGGACAGAACCAGGCAATGGCAACGGATTGAGCGTTTTTTCCTCCAGCGGCAGACCGCTGATCGCCACCCCGCCTTTTCCCAACATGCCCGCAACAAGCTGTGGCAGCCATGTCAGTGTCACCGCATCCTTCTCGGCATAGCCGGTGCCGATATCGGCATGCACGAGGGCAGCTTCAATCCCGAGATAGGCCTGCGCCGTTTCGGCAATTTCACCGATCACCAAGTCTTCTTCGGGGGGGACAGAGGATGCATGGGCACCCATCGCCCGGTCAAACGCGACGATGCGGCGATCGGGAAAGAGTTCGCGCAGATGGTTGAACGTGCGCCCGTTGCCAAGCCCGACTTCCATGACAGGCCCCGCAGGAAGATTGAGATCGGCATGAACATGGTTGAGAATATCGCGCTGCGCCGTCAGGCGGCGAATGAAGCTATCCAGTCTGCTCATCTGTTTTCTTCCATCAGGCTTTGATGATGTGGCTTGCGACGATACCACGCTTGGCAAACGCATTGCGCGTATCGATGATCAGCGCAGACCACTCGCTCAGGCTCTGGTAATCGATCATATCGTGGTCCGTTGCGACCAGAACCGCATCGAAAGCCTCGATCGTCTGCTTGTCCCAGGCGACGGACTTCATGCCCAAGAGATCACCATATTCCCTGGTCTTCGGAATTTCTGCGACATAGGGATCGAAATAGGACGGCTGGCCGCTGCGCTCGATGATGAGTTCGATCAGCTTGAGGGATGGGCTTTCGCGAATGTCCGGCACGTTCTTCTTGTAAGCCAAGCCGACGATCAAGACCTTGGACCGGCTGAGCGCCTTACCGCGGTGAATATCAAGCGCTTCGGCCAGACGGCTGACGACATGGCGCGGCATGCCTGTGTTGATCTGCCCGGCAAGCTCGATGAAGCGCGTCGGCAGATCGTACTCACGCGATTTCCATGTCAAATAGAAGGGATCGATGGGAATGCAGTGACCACCCAGACCAGGCCCGGGATAAAACGGCATATAGCCGAACGGCTTGGTCTTGGCCGCATCGATCACCTCCCATATGTCGATACCCATTGCCTCGTAAACGACCTTCAATTCGTTGACGAGGGCGATATTGACGGCACGAAAGACGTTTTCCGTGATTTTCACTGCCTCGGCCGTCGCGTTGGTGGAGACGGGGACAACGGTTTTAACGACAGATCCGTAAAACGTCACCATGAGTTCCGCTGCATCCGCACCCTCACCAGAGACAACTTTTGGAATGGTCGAGGTCTGGAAATCGCGATTGCCGGGGTCTTCACGCTCCGGCGAAAAACCGAGAAAGAAATCAACGCCGGATTTCAACCCGGTCTTTTCAAGAATGGTCTTCACCACGCCATCCGTCGTACCGGGATAGGTGGTCGATTCCAAGACGACGAGTTGTCCGGGGCGAAGCGTTTTCGCAATTTCACGGCACGTGTTTTCAACGTAAGACAGGTCTGGATCGCGATATTTCGTCAGAGGCGTCGGGACGCAAATGGCGATCACGTCGCAATCGGCAAGCTGTGCAAAATCGCTGGTCGCGACAAAGCCGCCATCCCGGCGCGCGTCGTTCAAAACATCCTGTGAAACCGCTTCGATGTAGCTTTCACCGGCATCGATGGCCGTGATCTTACCTGGATCGATATCGAAGCCAATAACCTTGAAACCGGAATGGGCAATCGTCATAGCCAGCGGAAGACCGACATAACCGAGACCGATCACACCGGCTTTCGCCGTTTTTGACCCAATAATTCCAAGAAGTTGCTGTGCGTTTGAAGAGGAAGTCAAAGCTGATTGCGTCCCGCGCATGGAAAAACATGCCCATCAGTTGGGCGAGAAGGGGCACGGTGTCAAGGTTTAGAACCCTTTCAAATTCCCATTGACGAAGCGCCTGACGACAAAGCAGAACTGACGCATGAAAATTGCATTCTACAGCCCGCTGAAATCACCCAATCATCCTGTTCCCTCCGGCGACCGGCTGATGTCGCGCCTGTTGATGCAGGCCATGCGTCTTTCAGGACATGAGGTGGAGGTGGTATCAGAGCTTCGCAGTTTCGTGCGCGAGCCGACAGGACAAAGCATCACTGACCTGAGATTGGTGGCGGAAACAGAGAAAGAGCGCATCGCTGCCACATGGATCCGCAAGGTCAAACCCGATCTCTGGTTCTGCTACCATCCCTACTATAAGGCGAGAGACCTTCTCGGACCTGAGCTGTGCAAACGTTTCGATGTCGTCTATGTCACGGCGGAAGCATCCTACGCGCCGAAACGCAACGCAATGGGTTGGGAAGAGATACAGGCTGCACTTCTGGCCGATCTCCAGTTCGCCGCCGTCAACATTTGCTTCACCGGCAGAGATCATGACGGGCTTTCAAAAGCCGACATTGGCCTCCGCCTGGCCATGCTTGCGCCCTTTATCGACGCATCGACATTTGTAAAAAGAGCGCCATCCCCAAACCGGTATCGCTTGGCCACAGTTGCGATGATGCGCCCCGGTGACAAAGTCAGCAGCTATCGGGCGTTATCGGAGGCTTTGAAGCTGGTGCCCCCGGAACTTCCCTGGACATTGGATATCGTCGGAGACGGCCCAGAACGGGCGACGGTGGAAGACCTATTCGGCAGGTTCGACCCAAAACGCATCGTCTGGCATGGCGAACAACGGGCCGAAAAAATCTCTGAGATCCTGTCGCAGGCTTCGCTCTACGTGTGGCCGGGACATGGGGAGGCCTATGGATTGGCTTATCTGGAAGCACAGGCTGCCGGTTTGCCCGTGATTGCGGAGCGGATCGCCGGCGTTCCGGAGGTCGTCATGGATGGTGAAACCGGTCTTCTGACGGAACCCGGTGACATCAAAACCTATGCCGATGCCTTGATATATCTGATGGAAAACGACGGTCAGCGTCAGGCGATGGCGGCGAAAGCCCGCCATTTCGCCACCTTCACCCGCTCCCTTGAACGTGCCGCCATGACATTGAATGATATTCTCGAAAATCTTCCGGAACAGACGTCATGACCCATAAACTGCTTCTCGAAACGCTGGATGATTTTGCCAGCAAGAACATCGTCGCGGACGTCTGGCTTCGCGATGACGATGCCACACAGCCAAGTCCCGCATTGGATCGGCTGATGGACCTGTCTAAGCAATATGGCGTGCCGATGACGCTGGCCGTCATACCGGAACCAACCGGCGAGGCGCTGGCGCAACGGCTTGAGAGCATGACAGGGATCGACGTGGCCGTGCATGGCTGGGCACATCGCAACCACGCGAGACCGGACGAAAAAAAAAGAGAACTCGGGCTACACAGACCGCTGGCAACGGTGTTGGGTGAGTTGCAGACGGCCCTGAGCAAACTCCAGTCCTTGCACGGCGCTCGTTGCGTTCCGATGCTGGTACCGCCCTGGAACCGGATCGATCAGACAATCGCCGCCCATTTGCCGCAAGCGGGTTACGAGGCGCTATCGGTTTATGGTCCCGAGACATCGGGCAGCATTCCTCTTCTTAACACGCATATCGATGTCATCGACTGGCGTGGCACGCGGGGCGGCAAGGACCATGACCTGCTTTTTGCCGAAACCGCTGTGCGCATGCGCCAAGCACAGGAGACGGGCGGCATGACAGGCATCCTCACCCACCATCTCGACCACGACGAAAACGTCTGGGCTTTTCTCCATTTGCTTTTCGCATTGACGGCCAATCACCCCGGTTGCCGCTGGCGCTCTTCTCGCCACTGGCTTGAACAGACATCACCATGATTTCCAGGCAATCAGAAGGCCGCCGCTCTCCGATCCCAAGAGGGAGCGAACATCCTCGATAGCGGTCAACGGTGCTTTATCCGGCAAGGTCGCGACAACGAAATCAGCCGGGGCAAGAGAGACTGATCCAGCCCGCGCCACGACTGTGAAGATGAGGGGGCCGGTTGCCCACCAGGCGGGCGCTTTCGGTAGTTTTGCCAAGATTTGTGGAAAAGCGTCCAGCATTCGACTGAAGACCGGATGTGCGGGCGGCGAGGCGACGAAGGAATTGGCCAGAAGCAGACTACCCTGCCCGGTCTTGCGCGGCACATCTTCGCCAAATGCCGTCAGTCCGATCATCGGCACTATGTCGAAGAAGCTCAAATCGTCCCGAGCGGGGTAAAAATCGCAGTCGAGATAGACACCGCCAACCTTCGATAAAATGACATACCGCGCTACATCAACCGCCCCCGGGTAATCTCCATCCGCCAGCATCCTGGCAAATATCGGGTTGGAGGTGATGCCCTCTCTGTCAAGATCAGCCTCACGCCAAAGACGGTAGGCGATATTATGGCGCCCCGCATGCTCCGCCCAAGCGCTGGTTGATACCGGTGGAGGCTTGTCGCCGATCCATATCTGATGCAGGATTTTCGGCACCGGCTCGCGGTTTTTAGCGCCAATCTCCCGGCGCTCTGTACCCGAAAACTGGCCGTAAGGTGCAAAAACATCCGGCGGCGGCACCAGCAAATATTGATAGCCGGTGCGGCTCACGTCATCACCTTGCGCCTTGGCTAACCGCAGAAAGGCTGAATGAAGCCGGCGCGGCAATCCCAGAGCGGTCTTTTCGCCCATAAGGTGGGTGTCTTGTTCGCCTGAGAGGTTATTGAGAACACCACGAGCCTCCGCAAAGTCTCCCGCGGCGACCATGTCTCGCACCTCGGCCAGTTTTTTGTCAAAATACGCCTTTCCGGGCATAGGACTTCCTCGGGTTTAATAACTCGGACACATGTTCGATTTAGATGTTTTTTTGGCGACCGTAACAGACACGAAGACCTAAAATTTTCGATGTTTCAGAAGCATAGACAGAACGAAAGGCCTAAGATAACGTAAGTTCGATGGCCCTTAAATAACTGCCACAAGCAAAAGAAGAATGGTGAGGACACCCTTGGCATGAGTTCAGGCGCCGATTTGCTTCGTATCGAGAATCTCGAGGTTTCCTTTTCGTTGATGGGCGGCAAAATCGATGCCGTCAGAAATGCCAGCCTGCGCATTCTGCCGGGCAAGGTGACAGCGCTGGTGGGTGAATCCGGCTCAGGCAAATCCGTCATTGGCCAGACCATCATGGGTATCCAGCCGCGCACGGCACGGGTCAAGGGGCGCGTGCTATTTTCCGATCCCGCTCGTCCTGAAAAAGGCGCGGTCGATCTTTTACAACTGGAACCCGACGGCAAGCCCATGCGGGCCATCCGTGGAAACCGAATGGGCCTGATCTTCCAGGAGCCGATGACGTCGTTTTCGCCGTTGCACACTATTGGCAATCAGGTCGATGAAGCCTTGCGCATTCACTCGGTTCTGACGCCGCGGGAACGGCAGGAAAAAATCGAGGAAACGCTTGATCTTGTCGGCTTTTCCAATCCGAAAAAAATCTGCAACATGTATCCCTTCGAGCTATCAGGCGGCATGCGCCAGCGCGCGATGATCGCCATGGCGCTGATTTGCCGCCCGGCACTTCTGATTGCCGATGAGCCGACGACGGCCCTTGATGTGACCATACAGGCGCAAATCCTCAAGCTGCTGCGGGATCTGCAAAGCCGCCTGAACATGAGCATGCTGCTGATCACCCACGATCTCGGCGTCGTCGCCAACATCGCCGACGAAGTGGCGGTCATCTATCAGGGCGAGATCATGGAATCCGGGCCGGTCAGCGATATCTTCCGCGCGCCATCCCACCCCTATCTCAAAGGCCTGATGGCGGCCGTTCCGCATTTCGAAATGAAGCCCGGCGAGCGGTTGAAGGCGCTCCGCGATGTTGTCATCGACAAGGAAAGCCTGATCGGCAAAAAGACCGATACCGTCGACAAAACCAAGGGTATTCTGCTAAGCGTCAACAATGTCAGCAAGACATTCACCACGCGCAAGTCGAGCTGGTTCAGCTCCGGCAAATCCACCGGCACCAAGGCCGTCGATGGTGTCAGCTTCGATATTCATCGTGGCGAGTGCCTAGGCCTTGTGGGCGAGAGCGGCAGCGGCAAAACGACGGTCAGCAAAATCCTGATGCGAGCGGTTCAGCCGGACGAGGGCTCCATCACCTTTCACAGCAAAAAAGGCGAGATCGACGTTTTAAGCGCCAAAGATGGTGATCTGCGCGAACTGCGAACGAAGATACAGATGGTGTTTCAAGACCCGATCTCTTCGCTTTCGCCGCGCATGACGGTCAGCAATATCCTCAGCGAGCCTCTCGAAATTCATGGCCGTGGCGATGCCAAATATCGGGCCGAAAGGGTCCGCAATCTTCTCAAAGCCATCGGCCTTGGCGAAAGCGCGCTCAATCGCTATCCGCATAGTTTTTCAGGCGGCCAGCGCCAGCGCATCGGCATTGCCAGAGCCCTGACACTGGGACCGGAACTGTTGATCTGCGATGAGCCCGTATCGGCCCTGGATGTATCGGTACAGGCACAAATTCTCAACCTTTTGAAAGATTTGCAAAAAGAGCTTGGCCTCACCTACCTGTTTATTTCGCACAATCTGGCCGTCGTGGATTACATGGCGGACAGGGTCGCTGTGATGTGCGAGGGGAAAATCGTGGAGATTGCACCGCGCGAGGCGCTGATGCGCAACCCGGTACACCCCTATACGAAATCGCTTTTGGCTGCGGTCCCCTTCCCTGACCTGGACCGACCGCTCGATTTCAGCACCATCGCCAAAATCAGCGCAACCGGAAAACTTGATTGGGGCAAGCAGTTTCGCGAAAGCGATGACACCAGTCTTGTCACAGCCGATCTCGGCGGTGGCCATCTGGTGCTTGCCAATGGAAATGTTGACGTTGCGGAGTTACGCTCTTGATCACGCGTAGAACGACACTCGCCCTTCTGGCATCCGTCTTTGCGCCATGGAAAGCCTTTGCAGCTTATACCGATTCGGAATTTCTGAAAGAAAAACGCGACAAGGGTGAGTTGCCGCCCGTGGACCAGCGTTTGCCAAAGAACCCGCGCGTCGTAAACCTCAAAAGTCTCGGACGTGAGCCGGGCAAACACGGCGGCTCCGCACGCATGCTGATCGGTGGTCAGCGTGATATCCGCCTGATGCCGATCAACAGCTATGCCCGGCTGGTCGGTTTTGACGAAAGCTTCAACTTCCAGCCCGATATTCTGGAAGGCTACACGATCGATGAGGAACGTATCTTCACGCTCAAGCTGCGTGATGGCCACAAGTGGTCAGATGGCAGCGATTTTACCACGGAGGACTTCCGCTATTTCTGGGAGGACGTGGCACTCAACCGCGAGATACACAAGGGCGGCCCGCCCATCGAACTGTTGGTTTATGAAAAACCGCCAAAGGTTGAGATCATCGACCGGGTGACGGTACGGTACACATGGGAAGGTCCCAACCCGGACTTTCTGGCCAAACTGGCCGGTGCGTCTCCCGCTCGTGTGTGTCTTCCAGCGGCTTATATGAAGCAGTTTCATGCGAAATATCAGACGCCGGAAAACCTCGCCAAGCTGGCAAAAAAGAACAAGGTGGACGACTGGAGCAGCCTGCACATCAAGATGTCGCGGCAGGTCAGACCTGAAAATCCCGATCTTCCGACGCTCGACGCCTGGCGCAACATCACCTATCCGCCGGCCGAACAGTTCATTTTCGAGCGTAACCCCTATTACCATCGCGTCGACGAAAATGGACTGCAACTGCCCTATCTCGATCGCTTTCTGCTGAACGTCACCTCATCGGAAATCATTGCCGCCAAGACGGCGTCCGGGGACAGCGATCTGCAATTCATGGGGCTGGACTTCAACGACTACACCTATCTCAAAGATGCAGAGGATCGCTTCCCGCTGAAGGTCAACCTGTGGACACGCAGCCAGGGATCGCGGGTCTGCCTGTTGCCGAACCTGAATTGCGGCGATGAGGTGTGGCGGAACCTGTTCCGGGATGTGCGCATGCGCCGCGCCTTATCCGTTGGTATCGACAGGCATGAAATCAACATGGTGTGCTTCTACGGGCTCGCCAAGGAAAGTGCCGATACCGTGCTGCCGGAAAGTTCGCTGTACCGCCCGGAATTCGCGCGCGCATGGGCTGACTTCAACCCCGCCATGGCAAACACGTTGCTGGACGAACTGGGGTTGGACAAGCGCAACGAAAAGGGCGTGCGCCTTCTCCCGGACGGACGTCCCGTTCATATCATCGTCGAAACAGCAGGCGAAAGCACGCTGGAGACGGATGTGTTGGAGCTGGTGACCGACCATTGGCGCAAACTCGGTGTCTCCCTGTCCAGCCGTCCGACGCAGCGCGATGTTTTCCGCAAGCGCGCGATGGGCGGAGAAGTCATGATGTCTGTCTGGTTTGGCATGGACAATGCCGTCCCCACCCCCGACATGTTACCCGCAGGTCTTGCGCCGACCGGCGACGACCAACTGCAGTGGCCGGTATGGGGTGTTCACTATCTTTCCGGCGGACGCGAAGGCACAGCGCCTGACCTTGCAGAAGCATCTCATCTGCTGGCTCTTTTGAAGAAATGGCGGGTTAGCGTCACGGAAGAAGAACGGCGTGCCATTTGGCTTGAAATGCTGGAAATCTATTCGCAGCAGGTCTTTTCGATCGGCATCGTCAACAGCGCGCTTCAACCCATTGTTCACGTCAAGAAGATGCGCAACGTCCCGGAAAAAGCGCTCTACGGATTCGAGCCGACATCCTATCTCGGTGTCTATATGCCAGACGCGTTCTGGTACGACGGAGACGCATGACATGCTCAGATATATTCTAGGGCGCCTGCTCGTGATGATCCCAACGCTCATCCTCATCTCGATGCTGGTTTTTACCATCATCGAACTACCACCGGGCGACTATTTCGAGAGCTATGTCGCCGAAATGCGCGCCATGGGCGAGACCGCCAATCTGGCCGAGATCGAGGAGTTGCGCACCCGCTACGGTTTCGATCAACCGGCACCGATCCGCTACTTCCGATGGGCGACCGGCATGCTGGTAGGAGATTTCGGTTTCTCCTTCGAATACCAGCTTCCCGTCAACGAGGTCGTGGGCGATCGATTGTGGCTGACGATGCTGGTATCCTTCGTCACGATCATCGTGACATGGATCATAGCCTTTCCTATCGGCATCTATTCCGCCACGCACAAATATAGCTGGGGCGATTACGGACTGACATTTGTTGGACTTCTGGGTATCGCCATCCCCAATTTCATGCTGGCGCTGATCCTGATGTATTTTGCCAACATCTGGTTTGGCATCTCCATCGGCCACCTCATGGACCGCGAATACTTGAACCAGGCCATGAGCTGGGCAAAGTTCAAATCCATTCTGGAGCATCTGTGGATTCCGGTCCTTATTATCGGAACAGCTGGCACCGCCGGCATGATCCGCCGCTTGCGCGCAAACCTGCTGGACGAGTTGCAGAAGCAATATGTGGTGACGGCGCGTGCCAAGGGCCTGCATCCCTTCAAGGTTCTGACGAAATATCCGCTGCGCATGGCACTGAACTTCTTCATCTCGGATATTGGATCAATTCTGCCTGCCATCATCTCGGGGGCGGAAATCACCGCCATCGTCCTCTCGCTGGAAACAACAGGTCCGATGCTGATCCGTGCCCTGCAAAGTCAGGACATGTATCTGGCCGGATCCTTCTTGATGTTCCTCGCTTTCCTGACGGTGATAGGCGTGCTGATTTCCGATATTGCGCTTGCCATTCTCGATCCGCGTATCCGCTTTGGGGGTGGTAACATCAAATGACATCGACCCTTCCCAAGCCCGGCGAAGCATTGCCGCATTACGTCTCGACCGCACCGTTCGATCCCAATCTGATCGAGCCTACGACATCGGGGCTTGCTGCTTTCAGCAAGGCCTCGCAGTTCAAGCTGATGTGGTGGCAGTTCAAGCAACACAAGCTTGCGCTCTATTCCGGTGCGTTCCTGCTCGTCGTCTACGTGTCGATTCTCATTTGCGAGTTTCTGGCACCCTATAATCTTCACACCCGCAATGTCGAAAACATCTACGCACCGCCGCAATCCATCCATCTTTTCAACGATGGCGAATTTGTAGGCCCCTTTGTTTACGGGCGAAGAATGAGCCTCGACATGGAGAACCTGCGGCGCGTTTACACCGACGTGCCAACGGATATACAAAAACTGCGTTTCTTCTGCCGTAGCGATAGCTACAAGTTCTGGGGCCTCTTCGACAGCAACGTGCACCTCGTTTGCCCTGCACAGGGTGGGCAGATGTATTTGCTCGGAACCGACCGTCTGGGGCGCGATGTTCTGTCCCGAATTATCTACGGCGCACGGATATCCCTGACCATCGGTCTTCTCGGCGTTGCCATGAGCTTCGTACTCGGTATCGTGATCGGCGGCCTTGCGGGTTACCGTGGCGGCGTGTTCGATCTGATCGTCCAGCGTATCATCGAGGTTCTGCAATCGATCCCCAGCATTCCCCTGTGGCTGGCTCTGGCTGCCATCATGCCGGTAACATGGAGCCCGATTCTCGTCTATCTCGGTATTACCCTCATTCTGGGCCTGCTGGACTGGACCGGCCTCGCGCGGGCCGTGCGATCCAAGCTCCTGGCGCTGCGCGAAGAAGACTATGTGCTTGCCGCGCAATTGATGGGTGCCAGCACGCCCCGTATCATCGGTCGGCACCTGATTCCCGGTTTCATGTCCCACCTGATTGCATCCGCGACCCTGACAATACCGGGCATGATTCTTGGCGAGACGGCCCTCAGCTTCCTAGGGCTTGGCCTTCGTCCGCCGATCACAAGTTGGGGTATTCTGCTCACGGAAGCGAGAAGTGTGAGCGTGATTGCCCTGTATCCATGGCTTCTTCTACCCACGGTACCGGTGGTACTGGTTATCTTGGCCTTTAATTTCTTCGGCGATGGACTACGTGATGCCGCAGACCCTTTCAAATAACCACGGACCGTTCAGTGACCCATCGATCAGACCAGACCAGCCATCCGACCCCGGACAAGAGGTGGCTGCCGTGAGCACGCGTTTGAACGATGCCCGTATCCTTATGTATAGCCACGATTCGTTCGGCCTCGGGCATCTGCGCCGTTGCCGCACCATTGCACACGCGCTGGTCGAGGATTACCGTGGCCTCAACGTTCTCATCATATCAGGCGCGACCATCGCCGGTGCGTTCGACTACCGCGCCCGCGTGGATTTCGTCAAAATCCCCAGCGTCATCAAACTCAGAAACGGCGAGTACACGTCGCTTGACCAGCACATCGATCTTCAGGAAACACTGAAGATGCGGCGCTCGATTATCTACCACACCGCCGAAAGCTTTCAGCCGGATATCTTCATCGTTGACAAGGAGCCTATGGGTCTGCGCAGCGAGGTGGAGGACACGCTCGCTTATCTGAAAGCCAGAGCGACCAAGCTCGTCATTGGTCTGCGCGATGTGATGGATGCGCCGCAATTGCTGGAAGCCGAATGGAAGCGCAACGATGTTTTGAACAAGATAGAGCGCTATTACGATCACGTTTGGGTTTATGGCCCGCCGGATTTCCACGACCCGCTCATGGGGCTGAATGTCCCGCCAAAGGTGCGGGAAAAAATGGATTTCGTCGGTTTCCTGCAACGCTCTAAAACGCAATCGGAAAGCACCTCGCATCGCCCCGAGGGCGATTATATTCTTGTCACGACCGGTGGCGGCGGTGATGGCAGCGAGTTGATCGACGATGTGATCAACGCCTACAAGGCCGATCCCGAGCTCACGCAGAAAGCGCTGATCGTACTTGGTCCTTATATGCCCGGTGACCAGCGCGCCCGCTTTCTGCAGAACACGGCCGATATTCCCCATATCGAGATCATCGGGTTCGACAATCGCATGGAAGATATCGTCGCGGGCGCCAGGGCTGTCGTGTCCATGGGCGGTTACAACACGGTGTGCGAAATCCTGTCCTTCGACAAGCCCGCCCTCATCGTCCCACGCATCGTGCCGCGTGAAGAGCAATTGATCCGGGCAAGCCGCGCGTCTGAACTCGGGCTGTTCGATATGCTGGTCCCAGAAGATGCTGAAAATCCGCAGAAAATGGCCCAGGCACTGAAAGACTTGCTCAAACGCGCGCCGCCTTCAGCCAACGGCAGAAATCTCACGCTCGACGGCCTGGAAAATATTTCCAAACGAATAGCCGAGTGGCTTCAGCCTCACGACGACGCGAAATCCACGGCTACCGGTGCCTGATTTCAGAAAGAGACGCTGACATCGTGACCGTCAAAAAAAAAATCATGGTTCTCTTGAAAGGATATCCCCGCCTTTCGGAGACGTTCATCGCTCAGGAACTCTTGGGGCTTGAAAAGGCCGGGCTGGAGCTTGGACTCGTCTCCATGCGTCGCCCGACTGATAAGAAGCGCCACCCGGTGCACGACGAAATCCGCGCCAACGTGACGTACCTGCCGGAATATCTTCATGAAGAGCCGCTTCGTGTTTTAAAAGCGCTCTGGTCGTGTCGGGCAAAGCCCGGTTTTGGAAAAGCGCTACGCCGCTTTGCTCGTGACCTTCGCCATGATGTCAGCCGAAACCGCTTTCGGCGCTTTGGGCAGGCCGCTGTTCTGGCGCATGAATGGCCTGTCGATGCGGGATGGCTACACGTCCATTTCATCCACACCCCGGCATCGGTTGCCGCCTACACCCACCTGATCACCGGCACGCCATGGACGATCTCGGCTCACGCCAAGGACATCTGGACGTCCAGCGACCACGACCTTTCCAACAAGCTCGATAGCGCACGCTGGGCTGTGACCTGTACGGCCAGTGGTTTCAGGCACTTGCAAAACCTTTCGAGTGACAAAAGCAAAGTTCATCTCAGCTATCACGGGCTCGATCTCACACGCTTTCCGCATTTCGAGGGCCCGCGAGAAGAGCGCGATGGTTCACACCCCTCGCAGCCGGTCCGTGTTCTGAGCGTCGGGCGTGCCGTCAAGAAGAAGGGGATCGACATTCTCCTGCACGCCCTGGCGGCCCTGCCATCTTCCCTGCATTGGCGCTTCACCCATATTGGCGGTGGCGACGAACTGAGCGCACTGAAAACGCTGGCAGACGAACTCGGCGTTTCCGACCGCATCGAGTGGATGGGCGCGATGGACCAGACGCAGGTTCTGGAACATTATCGAAAAGCCGATCTCTTTGCGCTCGCATGCCGCATCACCAGCGATGGCGACCGTGATGGACTGCCCAATGTGCTGGTGGAAGCCGCGAGCCAGAACCTTACCTGTATTTCCACCAATATTTCCGGCATCCCCGAATTTTTCATCGATGGAGAAAACGGGTTGCTGACCGAGCCGGACGATGCGACCGCTTTTTCACAGGCATTGCAAAAGGCGATGACCGATCCCGCGCTTCGCGGACGGCTTGGAGCGGCCGCTGAGAACCGGGTGCGCACTGCATTCGACCATCGAAACAGCATCACAGAGCTGAAAGCGTTGTTCGAGCAGGAATGGGAGAAAGACCTGTGACCGCAAAAAAATCAGCGCCACGCGTTTTCTTTTACGTCCAGCACTTGCTTGGCATCGGCCACATAGCACGCGCTAGCCGTGTCGCACGCGCGCTGGTTTCGGACGGTTTCGATGTGACGCTGGTGACGGGTGGAACGCCTGTGCCCGGGTTTCCGGGTGACGGTATCAGGCACATTGAGCTGCCCCCGATTGCGGTCAGCGACGGCAATTTCTCAGGCCTTGTGGATGCGACTGGCAAGCCGGTCGACGATGGGTTCAAGGATGACCGCACCAGCATGCTCCTGGGAGCCTATCATGGTGCGCGGCCGGATATCGTTATCATCGAGGCTTTTCCATTCGGCCGCCGGCAGGTGCGTTTCGAACTCCTGCCGCTTTTAGATGCCATCGAAACGACCATTGAGCGCCCGCTGGTCATGACATCCTTGCGTGATATTCTTCAGGAACGCGCCAAGCCCGGTCGCGACGAAGAAACCATCGCACTGGTCAAAAAGCATTTCGACACCGTGCTTGTTCATGGTGATCCGAATTTCGCAAGACTGGAGGAAACCTTCCCTCTGGCCGATCAGATCAGCCAGCGCATCGTCTATACCGGCCTTGTCGCGGCATCCAAACCGGAACCGCCGCAGGAACGCTTCGATGTCGTGGTTTCCGCTGGCGGCGGAGCGGTCGGGGCAGCGCTGGTTCGCGCCGCACTGGATGCTGCGCCTGTGATCGATCAGGTGAAAAGCTGGTGTCTTATCACCGGCCCCAACATGCCGAAAGCGGATTTCGACGCCATATCGGCTGAGGCCGGCGACCGCATCTCGGTGTTTCGCTTCCGCAAGGATTTTTCGAGCCTGCTAGCCGGAGCGAAGCTCTCGATTTCGCAAGCGGGATACAACACGGTCTGCGACATCTTGCAGGCGAAATGCCGCTCGCTTCTCATTCCCTTCGCTGCTAACGGCGAAACGGAGCAAGGTGCGCGCGCATCCCGGCTGGCAAAACTGGGCCTTGCCCATGTGCTGGAGGAAAGCGCCATATCGCCGCAATCCATGGCAGAGGCCATCAAGGTATCACTACAACTGCCAGAACCTGGCGACACCGCTCTCGATCTGGATGGTGCGGCAGGAACGGCAAGAATATTGCGCCGCCTTTACGACGAACGGGAATTCGACAAACTCAGTATCTGAGCTTTTCACGCCGGAACCCGAGTCCGATCAGCCTGCCTGCCAGATGCGCGAGCAGCGGAAAGCGCATGATCGCAAGCACGAAGGCGGGCGGACCTTTCGCCTTTTTGACATCGGCCTGGTCTTTCTTGTTCTTGCTGCGCATCATCAGTTGCAAACGCTGCGTTGCCTTGGTCGGGAAGGAACGACGATTCTCGATTGCTGCCAGATGAGTATCGGTGATCGGCTTTCTGGACGACAAGACCGGAATGAGCACATTGGCCACGGCCACCGCATCCTGGATGGCAAGATTAACCCCGACACCGCCAATTGGCGACATGGCGTGCGCCGCATCTCCAATACAGATCAGACCCGGTTTCCACCATTGTTTCAAACGGTCTATCCGCACCGTCAGCAACCAGGCGTCATCCCAGCTTCGGATTTCCGACAGGCGTTCACGCGGCAGCGGGCAGACCTCTGCGACGCGCTCTCGAAAGGCGTCCAGACCCTTTTCCTTGAACTCTGCGTAGGAACCCTTGCGCACCACATAACCGCATTGCCAGTAGTCGCCACGGTCGATCAGCACGAAGCCCTGCTGCGGGCCCGCATGTCCCATCGTTTCGCTCGGGTCACCGGGCTGCTTTGAAAGGCGCATCCAGACCACCTCCGTAGGCACCCCGAAACGCTCGACCTCCAGACCGGCTTTTTCCCTGACAATCGAGTTGCGGCCATCCGCGCCGATGACCAGATCCGCTTCAATTGTGAGGAGACCTTCCGGGGTCTCGACCGTGAGCCCGCGAATCTTGCCCCCATCTTGAACAAGGTTCGTAACCGGCGCGTTCATCAGCAACCGAAAATTCTCGAATTGTCCTGCCTTACCGGCGATGAAATTCAGAAAATCCCACTGCGGCATGAAGGCGATGAAGCGGTTCTTGACCGGCAACCATGAAAAATCTGCGATCGTTACCTTCTCACTTCCGATTTCCGCATGCAGTTTTTCCGCCCGCGTGTGCGGCAGCGCCAGAAACTCCCTGATAAAACCGAGTTGGTCGACGATATCGAGTGTCGAGGGATGGATAGTATCGCCACGGAAGTCACGAAAAAAATCGCTGTGTTTTTCGATCACTGTGACATCGACATTGGCGCGCGCCAGCAAGAGCCCGAGCATCATGCCAGCCGGTCCGCCACCTGCTATCACGACAGTTGTTCTGATGGAGCGATCCGCCTGTGTTTCCACATTTTCCATTCACGTCCCCCTTGCCGCCTAGACGGCAGAACTCACCGTATTCTTCGGGTGCGGCCAGCCCCTCACATCCAGACGGAACAGCCACGCGGAACGGGCGAAGATGAAGGCAAACGCCATCGCCGTCCAGGTTCCCAAAAGCAGACCCGCTGCCACATCACTGGGATAATGCGCACCGACGATGACACGCGACACACCGATGACCAAGGCCAAGCCGATGAAGACGAAACGAAAGCGTGGCATGAGCATCAGAAAGGCGCCAAAGAATGCGCCAGCTGCTGCAGAATGGCCTGACGGAAAACTCTCATAGAGATTGTCACCCGTAAACGGCGTCAGGCTGTAAGCGCCCATTTCCACCAGCAATTCAGGCCTCGCCCGCCCGATGACGAACTTCAGCGCATGAACGAGAATACTCGCGGTACCGATCGTCAGGAAGAAATAGAGCAACGACCGCCATGCCGTTCTGACCCGGCCTGCATAGGAAGAACGCGTCAGGACCCGAGCGGCGATATAGGCAAGAATAGCGAGAAGACCTGTGCTGTAGAGCATCCAGCGAAACGTGCCGAAATCCGTGATCGCATTGTTGAATCCAACGATGGCACCGGGTAGTGCTTGCGCACGTTGTGAAATCGCAGGGTCGAAAGGGATGAGAACCAGCACGAGAACGAAGGTGGCCGCCAAAATCCAGCCACTGGAAACAAAAAAGCGTCGCATGCTGTTCCTCGTTACACCAAGTCTGGAATATGCTGTTGGTGCAGGACAAAGACAAGTGTGGCTTTCCTCCTTGTTATGCTCACCTTTCGCTTGTAGAGGCTTGCATGACAATGTTGAGAAAATCCGGATTGACATGACGCACCCCAAGCGCCCGACTTTACCCGAAAAACTGACAATACTGGGATCCACCGGTTCCATCGGCACAAATACGGTCGATGTCATAAACCAGCTTGGCGGACGTGACCGGTTCGAGGTAATGGCACTGACGGGTGCAGGCAACATCGCGCTTCTGGCAGAGCAGGCCCGCGCGTTAGGCGCCAAACTGGCCGTCACGTCCGAAGACGATAATTACGACGCGCTCAAAGATGCACTGGCAGGCACCGATATCAAAGTCGCCTCGGGGCGATCAGGCTTGCAGGAAGCAGCCGACATGGATGCGGACTGGGTCATGGCAGCGATTGCAGGAACACCAGGTCTGGAGCCGACTCTCGCGGCGGCGCGGCGCGGCGCCAACATTGCTCTCGCCAACAAGGAATGTCTGGTTTCGGCCGGAGACGTTTTCATTCGCACCGTATCGCAGGGCGGCGGCAAGATCATTCCCGTCGACAGCGAACACAGCGCCATTTTTCAATGCCTTGAGCCGGCAAACAAGGCCAATGTCGAACGTATCGTGCTGACCGCATCCGGCGGGCCATTCCGTGCCCATAGCCGTGAGGAAATGGCTGGCGTAACCGCCGATACGGCGCGCGCCCACCCCAACTGGTCGATGGGCCTGAAGGTGTCGATCGGCAGCGCGTCCATGTTCAACAAGGCGCTGGAAATGATCGAAGCAAAATATCTCTTCGATCTTTGCCCCGACCAGATTGAAGTCATCATCCATCCGCAATCGATTATCCATTCCATGGTGGCCTATACGGACGGATCGGTCATTGCCCAGCTGGGCTGCCCGGACATGCGAACGGCCATTGCCTATGCCCTGACCTATCCGGCCCGGGGCGAAATCGACGTCGAGCGTCTGGATTTTACCAGGCTCGCAAGACTGGATTTCGAAGCTCCTGACGAGATCAGGTTTCCTGCATTGCGTCTGGCAAGAACCGCGCTGGAGCGCGGCGGGGCGCAGGGCGCCGTGTTGAGTGCCGCCGACGAAACCGCATTTCACGCCTTCGTGGCCGGCAAGATCGGCTTTCTGGATATGGCGGATATCGTCGAGACCGTCATGGACCGGATGAACAACGGACACGCTGCAGAAACGGTGGAAGATGTATTGGCGGTGGACGCACAAGCACGAGCCTATGCAAACGATGCCATTTCAAAAAGACAGACAGCGGCCTGACGCCGTTTCAACGCATCCCTCATAAATCGATAGAGTTCGACGCCGGTGGATAACCAACGGTCCAGGAAGCTGTGAACTTTCGAGACCCGGCATAGTGGGGTTGCCAGCAATATAAAAATAGGTTAGCCCATTTTTGTAATGTTATTACATGACGAAATGAGGACTTACATATGAGTATACGCTACGCCCTCCCCGTTGCCATCGGCGCTCTTCTCCTGTCGTTTACAACGACCATGGCAGACGATGCGGCAGCATCCTCGAAGGCACATTCGCACAGCCACTCCGAAGCATCCGAACAGATTTCCAAGGGTTACTTCGAAGATAGCCAGATCAGGCCGCGCCCGCTGTCAGACTGGGAAGGCGAATGGCAGTCAGTTTATCCTTACCTTATGGACGGCTCCCTTGATGCCGTCATGACGCATAAGGCGGAGCATGGTGACAAGACAGCCAAGGATTATCGTGACGAATACGCTACGGGGTATAAAACCGACGTTGATCGCATCGTGATCCAGGGTGACACAGTGATGTTTCAGCGAAAGGACGCCGACAGCAAAGCGACATATGTCTCGGATGGATATGAGGTGCTGACCTACAAGAAGGGCAATCGCGGCGTCCGCTACATCTTTAAAAAGGTCGGTGGGGACGAGGCTGCGCCTCAATTCATCCAGTTCAGCGATCACACGATAACGCCGACAAAAGCCGGTCACTACCACCTTTTCTGGGGGAACGATCGAAAAGCCGTGCTGGCAGAGCTCAGCAACTGGCCGACATATTATCCAGCCTCGCTCGACGCCAAGCAAATCGTGCATGAGATGCTAGAACACTGACATGACGGCGCATTCCGATTAAAAAAGGTCGCGGCTCATGGAGCCGCGACCTTCAATGACATTTCATCTGAAAAGCGATCGATTACAACGTCAGGCGACTGCTCTTGCCAGAGCGCAACGCGCCCATAGCTGGTGAAGCGGTGCAACCAGTTGCTCGAGGTCGGCATCTGTGTGCAACGGCGTCGGCGTGAGACGAAGTCGTTCGGTCTTGCGCGGTACGGTCGGATAGTTGATCGGCTGCACATAAATGCCATGATCATCGAGCAGGATATCCGATATCCACTTGCACTTGGCTGCGTCGCCAACCATGACGGGCACGATATGGCTGGGGTTCGGCATGTGCGGAATGCCACTCCTATCCAGCATGGCACGGAGCGTGCGCACGCGCTCCTGATGACGTGCACGTTCAAAAGGGCTGACCTTCAGATGCTGGATGGATGCAACCGCGCCAGCAGCCAGGGATGGCGGCAATGCCGTGGTAAAAATGAAGCCGGACGCGAAGGAGCGGATGAAGTCGCACAGCGCTTCGGACGCAGCAATGTAGCCGCCCATCACGCCAAATGCCTTGCCAAGCGTTCCCTCGATGATCGTCAGGCGATCCATCAGGCCTTCCCGTTCGGCAATGCCACCACCGCGCGGACCGTACATGCCGACGGCATGAACCTCGTCGAGATAGGTCATCGCGCCGTATTTGTCGGCAAGATCGCAGATTTCCTTGATCGGAGAGATATCGCCGTCCATCGAGTAAACGGATTCGAACGCGATCATCTTCGGCGCAGACGGGTCAGCAGCCTTCAACTTCGCTTCGAGATCCTCAAGGTCATTGTGTTTCCAAATAACCTTATCGCAGCGACCGTAACGAATGCCCTCGATCATAGAGGCGTGGTTAAAGGCATCGGAGAAAATGATCAGGCCGGGAATCTTCTGGCCGAGTGTTCCAAGCGTTGCCCAGTTCGAAATGTAGCCGGATGTGAAAATCAGCGCTGATTCCTTGCCATGGAGATCGGCAAGTTCCTGCTCGAGTTTGACGTGATAATGGTTGGTGCCAGAAATATTCCGGGTGCCTCCCGCACCCGCGCCACAGTGATCTATGGCCGCCTTCATGGCCTCGATGACCTTGGGATTCTGTCCCATGCCGAGATAGTCGTTAGAGCACCAGACCGTTACGTCTTTCTTCTCGCCGTCCGCATTGTATCGTGTCGCGCGCGGGAAATTGCCCTGCTGCCGTTCTAAGTCGGCGAAGACGCGATAACGGCCTTCTGAATGCAAACCATCCAGCTCGGTCTTAAAGTATGCCTCGAAGTCCATTCCATGCTCCAGAATTCTTGTCGTCGTTGTCGGCCCACCTCCATGAACCGTCAACCCCCTCGACGCCGTTTGCACGAAACTGCGTCAATTCGCCCTCACTTTTGAACCATTCCAAAAACTCTTATAAGAGATTTTTCAAACCGCAAAATTGATTCACATCCAAGACGCATAAATATTGGAACTTTTCCGTTATCTGTCCGTTCAGTTGGGCACAGTCGATTGGGGCCGGGATGCAGCCTGCGAAGGACGCTTCCATAAACACACTCGAGTTGGTAAACATCTGTAGCGGTCGGAGGTAGCAGTCGCCGCAGATGTATTATGGGACGCCTACCAAAGAGCCAAAGAGCTCATTGAAACGTTGGAGAGACTTCATGAAAAAAGCCATTATTTTTGCGGCAATCGGTTTGGCGCTTGCAGGCTGCACGCAGACTGAAAAGGGCGCGTCCATTGGCGCCGTTTCTGGCGCTGTTATCGGTGGCGCTGTAACAGGCAACGTCCGCGGCGCAGCTGTTGGCGCAGCCATCGGCGGCGTTGGTGGCGCACTGATCGGTAACGCTTCTGAGCCAGGCTACTGCTACTATCGCGATCAGTACGGTCAGCGTTACACGGCTCGTTGCCGCTAATATCACCAAGGATTAAGAAACGAAGGCCCCGGTTTCCCCGGGGCTTTTGCATTTGTGTCGGAAGAATACGCTTTTTCGGGTGCCAACCTCCCTTTTTGTGATTAAACTGCCCTGTTAACGGACGGGAAACCGGTGGGGCCGATAATAAATCCTCAACCATAAAAGTAGCGTATGTCAAACCGACACACTGACCCAAAGAAGAGTATTGCGTTCTGGAAGGCCGGCACTGCATTGGTCGTGGCTGCATCCGTGATGCTATCTCCCGGGTTCGTGCGGGATGCGTTTGCGCTGGAAATCTTCGGCATCACTATTTTCGGTTCGGACGACAAGGAAGAGGAGGTCCTCGACCCGGTTTCTTTCACCGTCACGCTGAATGCCGCGGATGCGGACGACAAGCTGCGCAAGAGCCTCGAAAACAGCTCGCTTCTGGTCGCAGAGCCGGAAAAGCCTGCATCGGGCGATCTGGGCCTCTTGATCAGAGCGCGCGACGACCGTGAGCGATTGGTGGCTGCGCTCTACGAAAACGCCCGATACGGCGGCACCGTTAAAATCACGGTTGCGGGCCAGGATATCGACGCCATCCCACCAAATCCTTCGTTCAACCGCACAGGTCCTGTCCCTGTGGTCATCGATGTCACGTCCGGGCCGGCTTTCACGCTCGGCACCATCAAGCTTGAAGGCGATGTCGCGGGTCGCGATCTCTCTGAGTACGGCCTTGTAACGGGTGGAGACGCGGGATCGCTTGCCATCATCCGTGGCGGCAACAAGCTGATAGAAGCCCTGAAGGCGGAAGGGCGTCCGCTCGCGAAGCTCACCAAGCGCGAAGCGGTTGCAAACCACGCAACCAACACCGTTGATCTGACTTTATCTGCCGAAGGCGGTCCGATAGCGCCTTTAGGCGACGTCGCTGTGAAGGGCGAGAAGACGGTCGATGGCGACTTCATCCGGCGCTATTCGCGTCTGAACGGCGGAGAGCCGTATTCGCCGGAGAAATTGCGAAAAGCATCCGACCGGTTGCGCAAGCTAGGGGTCTTTTCCAGCATCACCATCAAGGAAGCGAATACACTGTCCCGCAATGGCAGCATTCCACTCACCATCGAGGTCTCGGAAGGCAAACATCGCTATCTTGGACTTGGTGCGCAATATTCCACCACCGAGGGCATTGGGCTGCAAGGCTACTGGGGCCATCGCAATCTGTTCGGCAAAGCCGAATCGCTGCGCATCGAAGGTGCTGTTTCGCGGCTGGGTGAAGCGTCGAATGTGCAGGACATGGATTACTCGGCCGGGATCATCTTTACCAAGCCCGGCATCTTCAATCCGGAGACGACGTTTACCGCCAGTCTGAAAGCCAAGACTGAACATCCAGACAGCTACGACGCGAGATCGATCACCGGCTATGGCGGCTTTGCCTATGAGTTCAACGATTACGATACGGCCTCTGCCGGTCTGGAAGTCGAGTGGACGGATGCCGATGATGCATTCGGCAACAACCAGTATCTGACCACCTCCGTGCCGCTGGAATTCGTGCGCGACAGACGTGACGACAAGCTGAACCCAACTGAAGGCTTCAGAGCCTCGATCTCCGCGCAGCCAAGTTTCGAAGCTTTGAATGGTACGTTCTTCACATCATTCGAGGGTTCGACGACAGCCTATAAAGGCCTTGGGTCCGACGATCAGGTCGTGCTGGCCGGCAAGATCGCAGGTGGTCTGCTCGTCGGGGCGAGTTCCTTGGAAGACGTTCCCGCGACCCGGCGTTTTTATGAAGGCGGCGGCGGATCGGTGCGAGGTTACAGCTATCAGGAAATTTCGCCGTACAATGCGGCAGGGGATGCGACGGGCGGGCGTTCTTATGTCGTCTCGTCGGTGGAAGCACGTTTCAAGGTGACAGAAACGATCGGGCTCGTTCCCTTCGTTGACGCAGGCGTCGTATCGTCCGACCTTGCGCCCGACTTTTCCGATATTCGCGCGGGCGCCGGTATCGGACTACGTTACGCGACACCGTTCGGCCCCTTGCGTCTCGACGTGGCCACGCCCCTGAAAAAATATGAAAATGGAAGCAGCTTCGGCATTTATGCCGGCATCGGACAGGCGTTCTGAACGAGCGTCATTTCACACAAGAACAAGAAAAGTGTAGATTACGTTTGATGACCGTACTGACTCGATTGTTGATAGGGATCGGCTACATTGCTCTGGGCACTGTCGCACTGCTTGTCGTGGCCGTTATCTTCCTTGGTTACACGTCGCCCGGCACGCAACTTGTCGCGCGACAGGTCTCATCCCTGATCTCCAGCCCCGACCAGACGATCGAGATATCACCGCCCAAAGGCCTGCTGACGGGAAACCTCCGTCTGGATAGCGTGACGATTTCTGACCGAGACGGTCCCTACGCCCGGTTGGCAGGCGTCGAGGTCGACTGGTCGCCATTTGCGCTTTTGAGAAAGACATTTCGCGCTGAACGGATAGAGGTGGCACAGGTCGATATCGACCGAGCGCCCCTGCCGTCCACGGAGCCCTCTTCGGAAACCTCGACCGGCTTTTTGCTTCCCGTCGACATCACCATCGATGATCTGGCTCTTCCCGATATCACACTAGGTGAGAAGCTGGCAGGTCGCACTTACGCGCTTTCAGCCAACGGCCGCGGTACCGCCACCACCAACGCCATTACGCTTGCCCTTTCGGCAAATCGCAAGGACGAGCCTGAAGCATTGGTGAACGCCGATATCGCCTTCGTTCCCAACGAGAATATGCTGAAGCTCAACGCGACCGTGAAAGAACCACAGGGTGGACTTCTGGCAACACTTCTACGCTTGCCCGATGCGCCTGCAGTGGCTCTCACTCTCAGAGGCGACGGCGCCCTGTCCGATTGGTCGGGACAGCTTACGGGGGCTGTCGCTGGCAATCCGGTTCTCGATCTGACCGGTCGCCACCAACTCGCAACCGATGGCACGCGCCGGGTAGAGCTTCATGGTGGCGGTCAGCCCGATATGTTGTTGCCGCCAATGATGCGCCAGCTCTTTGCCGGTCAAACCGCGCTCGACCTGGCGGCCAGCATTGCGCCGGAAGGTCGGATCAGTGTCGAAAGCGGCAATCTGGAAACCGGAAAACTGTTGCTGACAGCATCCGGTGCCATGGATCCGCAGGGGCAGAATGATCTTTCCGCCAATTTGATCGGCACCAATGGTCCAGTCGATATCCGCCTGCCGCTTGGAGACGGAGAGCTCTCCGCTCTGGTGAATGGGGTCGATCTCGCGTTGCGCGGCAATGCCGACGCGGCCGGTTTGAACATCAGCGCGTCGCTGCGGTCGCTTGTCTTGCCGCAGGGGCGTTTCGAAGACGTGAAGCTGCTGGCTAACAGCGACGATCTCAATCTGGCAAACCAGACCGGCACTGTGAAAACCAGTCTCAGCATCGCACAATCCGCCATGACCGCGCCGGATCTGGAACGAGCCATCAAGGCACCCTTGACGCTCAATGCGCCCTTGCGAATTTCCCCACAGACGATTGCCTTCGAAGGTGCGACGCTGGAAAGCGCCAGCGTCGGCGGCACCAGTAGCGGAACCTATGATCTGTCGGCAGGTACCATCGCCACCAATCTTCGCCTCTTTGTTCTCCCGGCGGTCCTGCCACCGGCTCTTGCCGAAAAATTCGATACGACCATTGCCATCGATGCTTATCTCAAGAGTACGATTGGCGGTGCAACCAGTGTCGAAAACCTCGTTGTCAAATCCGGAACTGTCGAGGCCAATGGCGATATCGCGCTGGATAATGGCAATGTGTCTGCCAAGCTGGGCGGCCGTCTGCCCGCGCTGGAAAAGGTAACGCCGCAAGCAGCAGGATCACTCGGATTTTCACTTGAGGCTAGCGGTCCGCTCAACGCCGCCGATTTTCAGATCAGCCTGAATTCCGCCAGAGCGACCCTGGCGGGTCGCGCCCTCGAGGCGCTCAAGGTTTCAGCCAAGGGAAAAGCGGATCTGAACGCGCCGCAGGCCCAGCTTCAGGCAAGCGGTACACTCGATGGACAGATCATCGACGCGTCCGGTGAACTCTTGCAAGGCGAAAACGGAACGGCGATCCCAAAGCTGAACGTCACCGTGGGTCGCAACGTGCTGACCGGAAACCTTCAGTTTAACCCACAATTTCTGCCGACAGGAAATCTCTCCTTCGACTTCCCCGACCTGTCGTTGCTGGCCGCGCTGGCCGCACAACAGGCCGAAGGTGACGTGAAAGGTGACGTTGTCGTATCCAACACGGACGGAAAAATCGCTGCAACGATCAAAGCCTCGAGCAGCACCATCCGCCAAGGGACGACCACGATCTCCAAGCTCGCTGCCGATCTGAAGGTCGATGATCTCACAGCACTAGCCATCAACGGCCAGGTGACGGCGGGCAAAATCATGGCCGGTGCGGCCGACATTTCCGGCCTCACTCTGGATATCGATCACTCCGATTCTGGCACCGCATTCGATCTGACTGGCCGTTACGACGATGCGCCTCTCGCCTTCAAGGGAACCGCCAACACCGCCGCCTCCCCCATGACCGTGACCCTCGATACGTTCACGGCGACACCCAGCGGCATTCCGGTGAAACTGGCTCAGCCGACGACAGTCACCATTGATACGGGCATGGCACGTATTTCCGGTCTTGTCATTCAGACGGGCAACGGTCGCATCGAGGTCAATGGCAGAGCGGGACAGACACTCGATCTCAACGCAACGATCCGTGCGCTGCCTGCCAACCTCGCCAATGCATTCTCACCAGCACTCGACGCCGCCGGGACGATCTCCGGCACAGTGACGGCAAAAGGCACAGCGTCCGATCCAGCCGTCGACTACGATCTCACCTGGGCCGATGCGGCGGTCAGCCAGACCCGCTCCGCCGGACTGGGTTCGCTCGGCATAAAGGCCAATGGTCGATTTGCCGGCGGCACTTTGCGTCTGGATACCACGGCAACCGGTCAGGGTGGGCTATCGCTGTCCGGTGGCGGTACTTTCGGTATCGCGGGTAACAGACCCATTTCGATGGCCTTCAAGGGTTCCCTGCCCTTCGGTGCTGTCGCCGCCCAAACGGCAGCACAGGGCTTCGATGTCAGCGGCAAAGCGGCCCTCGACGTAAAGATCGAAGGGACCGCCACAGCGCCCATCGTCACAGGCAGTATCACAACCGATGGCACACGCGTCACCGATGTTCGCCGCAACCTGACCATCAACAATCTGGCCGCGACCATCAATCTCGAACGCGACCGGGCGACGATCTCGCGATTGACCGGCAGACTGGCTGGCGGTGGCACGGTGTCTGGCACCGGAAGCGTCGGCATAACGCCCGGCTCTGGCTTCCCGGCTGATCTGACGATCACCCTCAATCGTGCCGCTTATAATGACGGCACCCTGTTCACCACCATCGCAAGCGGAACGCTTACCTTGAAGGGGCCGGTGTTGAATTCTCCGGTTCTCGGCGGCACTGTCACGCTTGAAAAAAGCGCCATAACGATCCCGGAGCGCTTGCCGGCATCCCTGTCGCAGATGGACATCAAACACAAGAACGCGCCTGCGGCGGTGCGTATGCAAGACCGGAAACTCAATGCGGACAAGGGTGGAAGTGGGAGTTCTTCCGACATCGCCCTCGACCTTCAGGTGAACGCGCCGAGCGGTATCTTTGTTCGCGGCCGCGGCATCGACGCGGAACTGACGGGTAGCCTGACGGTGCGCGGCACCGCTGCAAACCCTGCGGTTTCAGGCGGCTTCCAGATGCGCCGTGGCAGGCTTGAAATTCTCACACGGCGCCTGGATTTCACGAATGGTGATATAACCTTCGGCGGCGGTCTTGTTCCCGTCCTCAACATGGCGGCGGAATCAGCAGCTGGTTCCGCTACGGTTACCGTCACCGTCACGGGGAACGCAAACGATCCGTCCTTTGGTTTTACATCCTCCCCTGCCTTGCCCCAGGACGAAGTCATGGCGCAGTTGATTTTCGGGCAATCCATGTCCAAGCTTTCAGCACTGCAAATTGCACGACTGGCAGATGCCGCAGGCCAATTGGCAGGCGGACGCTCGACCTCGCTTTTCGATAGTCTGCGCAGCAATCTTGGTATTGACGATCTTGATATTTCCACAGACTCTGAAGGTCAGGCGCGTGTCTCCGCTGGAAAATACATCAACGACAAGACCTATCTGGAGTTGGAACAGAGCGGCAGCGAAGGCGCCAAAGCCATCATCAATCTGGATGTGGGCAAAGGCGTGAAGCTAAGGGGCGCGGCGGGCGCAGACGGAGCAGGTTCGGCCGGTATTTTTTACGAGAAGGAGTATTAGACGCCGAAAAGGAAGGTAGCAAGGATCGTCATCCTAGCCCATTGTCCAGATTTCATGTGCGCATTCAGATATTTTTAAATCAGATGTCGTAGATAACTTTTTGTTGCATTGAACGGTTTTTACCTGACAGGTCCGCGCGCAACGGCAAGAGGCTGCATTGAACCCTACGTGTTCATGCTTGGAGTTTCATCTACGTGCTATCTTTTCCTGGAACGCATGCGAAATCTATTCTGGCTGCTCTGGGTCGCTCGCAAGCGATGATCGAATTCGATACCAGCGGAAAAATACTATCCGCCAATGAAAACTTCTGCCGTGCCATGGGCTATAGCAAAGAACAGATCGTTGGCAGACACCACAGCATATTTTGCGAACCCGCTTACGCGAAGAGCGCAGAATATAAGACCTTCTGGAAGGACCTTGGTGCAGGCAAATACGATGCTCGCCAGTACAAGCGTCTCGCTAATGGTGGCAAGGAAGTCTGGATCCAGGCATCTTACAATCCCCTGATGGTCGGTGACAAGGTCAAGAGCATTCTCAAACTTGCCACCGTCATCACCGAAGAAAAGATAAAAGCTGCCGAGGATTCCGGGAAGATCGACGCGATCTCGCGGGCGCAGGCCGTTATCGAATTCACCACGTCGGGCGAGATCATCACCGCCAATACCAACTTCTTGAACTGCCTGGGCTACAGCCTGGATGAGATTGTCGGCCAACATCACCGGATGTTTTGCGAGGAAGGCTTTCGCAATAGCACTGAATATGCAGGCTTCTGGCATAAGCTGGCGGCTGGCGAATTTATCGCCGCCGAGTTCAAGCGTATCGGCAAGGGCGGGAAAATCGTCTGGATCCAGGCGTCCTACAATCCGATCGTCGATCAGAATGGACACGTGTTCAAAGTCGTCAAATTTGCCACCGATGTCACGGAGCGGGTCCGCGCCGTCGACAGTCTAGCCGATAGCCTGACGGCCCTTGCACACGGCGATCTCACTGCGGTCATCGACAAACCCTTCATTCCCACGCTGGAACGGGTTCGAAAGGACCTGAACAGTTCGCTTTCGAAATTGCAGGATGCGATGCGCAACGTCTCGGAAAGCGCGTCAAGCATCGCTACCGGTTCGCGCGAAGTCAGCGAAGCCTCCGACAATCTGGCCAAGCGAACGGAGCAACAAGCAGCAGCCGTCGAGCAGACGTCAGCCGCGTTGAACGAAATCACCCGCACGGTCGCACAAAACACGACGCGCGCCGAACAGTCGGGAGAGCTTGTCGCAAAGACCAAGGCGGGAGCGGAGCACTCCGGCGCGGTGGTCACCAAGGCGATCCAGGCCATGGGCCGGATTTCGCAATCATCGAATGAGATTGGCAACATCATCAGTGTTATCGATGACATCGCGTTTCAGACCAACCTTTTGGCATTGAATGCCGGTGTAGAAGCCGCACGTGCGGGCGAAGCTGGCAAAGGCTTTGCAGTCGTTGCACAGGAAGTACGCGAACTTGCCCAACGATCCGCTCAGGCCGCCAAGGAAATCAAGACACTGATCAACACCTCGTCCGAACAGGTCAAGGAAGGTGTCGATCTGGTTGGAGAGACCGGAAAGGCACTCGACGCCATCGTGACGCAGGTTGGCGAAATCAACGTCAATGTGTCGGCCATTGTCGAGACCGCCCGACAACAGGCAAGCGGTCTCAAGGAAATCAATCAGGCTGTTGAAGCAATGGACAGCAATACGCAGCAAAATGCAGCGATGGTGGAAGAAACGACGGCGGCAAGTCATAGCCTTGCACATGAAGCCCATGTTTTGCGAGATTTATTAACACAATTTAGATTTGGGAAACAATATTCTGCTACGAATCATAAAATGAAGCCGGAAGAAAACACTCCGGTTGTTCGTACACCAGGCAGGATGCCAAAATCCGGATACGCGAGCGTCGGTGCGCTTGCACTAGCCCAGAACAAGGATTGGGAAGAATTCTGATGGTTACGATTAATTCTACGAACTTCGGTGGCGATACCCTCGAGATCATCGCGTTTCGTCTGCATGATCAGGAGTTTTGCGTCAAAACAACCACCATCCGAGAAATTCGCGGCTGGGCCCCATCCACTCCACTCCCGCATGCTCCGAAAGACGTCATCGGTGTGATGAACCTGCGCGGCTCGGTTATTCCGATCATCGACCTCGCCTACAAGCTTGGCATGAAGAGCACCGTTGCCAATGAGCGCAGCGCCATCGTCGTTGCAGAAGTTCACAACATGGTCATCGGCATGCTGGTGGACCGCGTTTCAGACATTCTGACGATCCCTGCAATCCAGGTACAACCTGTTCCAGAAGTCTCGGCATCTTTCGACAAATCCTTCTCCGAAGGTATCATTGCCAACGAACACGGCATGATCTGCTTCCTGAACCTCGCCAAGATGTTCAAGGGTGCAGACCTTGAAGATTTGGCAGCCTAAGGCCACTCGACGCACGCGACATCCGATTGATTTTTTTAACACGCTGCCCGGATAGCCGGCAGCGTGTTTTCGTTTGGCCTCCATCATAAACTTCGAAGAAACCATTTAAAAAAGCGTCATCCATAAAACGATCAAGAACAGAACCATCATCAATGCTGCGAGATAGCGTTTTAAACTTAATCACTTCACAAATTACACTTCGGTCCGACATCCCGTCAACTTAGTATTAATATTATTAATGCCTAATTCAATTATAGAACGAAAAATATCGAATCGACTCGTCCTGCAACAAAAACGCGCGCGACAATGACATCGTCCATTGCTGCGACATTTTCAGTTTACTTGGAGATAGCATGCTTTGGCTGGGGAAAAATGCTGACAATAAAAGTGTTCTGGACGCCTTGTCTGCTTCGCAAGCGGTGATTGAATTCGATCTCAAAGGTAATATTCTGACAGCAAACAAGAATTTTTGCGCCGTGTTGGGATATGATCTTGCCGAAATCATCGGAAAACATCATCGAGTTTTCTGCGATCCGAGTTATACGAACTCGAAAGCCTATTCGGATTTCTGGGCAAGCCTTGGCGCTGGAAAGTACGATGCGCGGGAATACAAACGCCTGCGCAAGGATGGAAGCGAAATCTGGATCGAAGCATCTTATAATCCGGTCTGCCGAGGCGGTAAGCCTTACAAGGTCGTAAAGATTGCAACCGATATCACGGCAAAAAAACTCAAAGCCGAAGAAGACGACAACAAGCTGCAAGCGATCTCGCGTTCTCAGGCGGTTATTGAGTTCACACCACACGGTGAAATCATTACCGCCAACGACAATTTCTGTGCCACGCTGGGTTATGGCCTGAGTGACATCGTTGGCAAGCACCATCGTCTATTCTGCGAGCCGACCTATGCAGCCTCTGCCGATTATGCGAATTTCTGGAAGCGTCTGGCGGCGGGGGAGTTTATATCAGACGAGTTTGTCCGCTTCGGCAAGAACGGGAAGGAAGTCTGGATACAGGCCGCCTATAATCCGATCGTCGATGGCAAGGGTCATGTTGTCAAAGTCGTAAAATTCGCGACGGATGTGACGCCGCGCATGAGCGCCATCAGCACGCTGGGCTCCGCCCTTCGCCTACTGGCCAGCGGCGAACTCCGCCAGAGCCTGAATACCCCTTTCGTACCCAGCATGGAAAAGCTTCGTGCCGATTTCAATGAGGTGATGAAGACACTTCGCTCCACCATGCAGACGGTCGCGCACAACTCGGCCACCATTGCGTCCGGCTCGGCTGAAATCCGCGTGGCGGCTGATCAACTCGCGCGCCGCACCGAACAACAGGCTGCATCGCTGGAGGAAAGCGCCGCCGCGCTGGAAGAAATCACCACCACGGTCAAGGATTCCAGCAGCCGCGCCAGCGAGGCCGGAAGGCTTGTTGCTTCCACCCGAAAGAGTGCCGAACGCTCCGGTGAAATCGTCCACCGTGCCATCGAGGCCATGGATGAGATATCTCAGTCATCGGGCGAGATCACGAGCATCATCAGCGTGATTGACGAGATCGCGTTCCAGACCAACCTTCTGGCATTAAACGCTGGCGTAGAGGCTGCCAGAGCAGGCGAAGCGGGCAAAGGCTTTGCTGTGGTGGCCCAGGAAGTGCGCGAACTGGCTCAGCGCTCTGCAAGCGCCGCAAAAGCGATCAAGGAACTCATCAGCAAGTCGCGCCAGCACGTCTCGAACGGTGTCGATCTCGTTGGACAAACGGGCGACGCGCTGAAGCAGATTGCTGAGCAGGTTGGGCAAATCGACCTGAACGTGGTTGCAATCGTCGAGGCATCACGCGAACAGGCCAACGGTTTGGCCGAAATTAATGACGCTGTAAACCTGATGGATCAGGCGACCCAGAAGAACGCGGCGATGGTCGAAGAAACCACCGCGGCAAGCCATGGACTGGCACGCGAGGCCGAAAGCCTGCGAGAATTGCTGACACAGTTTCAGGTGAACGACGGAGCGGTTTCGTTGACGTCACAGCCCAGATATTCGCAAGATCACGACGCACCGACACTGCCAAGGACCGCATCGGCCGGCCGTTAGGCCATCCACGAGATCAAAGGATAAAAGACGTCTCTAGCGAATTGAAAAAGGCGGCACAGGTGCCGCCTTTTTCTTTTCCATTTGGCAAAACAGTCAATCAGGTGAACAGAACGAACGTCTTCTGCAAGGTGATCCAGATACCCCAGACAATCGGAATACCAACGACCGCCCAGGCGATGGCCGCCTTGGCGTCGAAGCCACCCTTGCCTATGCCGAAGGAACCTGTTGGGCCACTGGTCGCAGCCGTCGTTTTGGCTTGAAGTGCCGCCACTTCGTTATCCGACATATACCATTTGTCTTCGAGCGGCTTGACCATGAGGTTGGCAATCAGGCCCAATACCAGCATGCCGGCCAAGATATACATCGTAAAGTCATAGACCTGCGCGCGCGGAATGCCCGCAGCGATCTGTGCTTCACGGATGTAGTTGACGACGACAGGACCAATAATGCCAGCCGTTGCCCATGCCGTCAGAAGACGACCATGGATCGCGCCAACGAACTGGGTGCCGAAGATATCGGCGAGGTAAGCCGGGATGGTCGCAAAGCCACCGCCATACATCGAGACGATGATGCAGAGCATGCCGACGAAAAGCGCCTTATTGCCGAGGCCAGCCGCCCAAGGCGACGAAGCGTAAAGCACGATACCGAGCGCAAAGAACGTGAAGTAGGTTGCCTTGCGCCCGATGCGGTCAGACAACGATGCCCAGAAGAAGCGACCCGCAATGTTGAACACGGACAGCAGACCGGTGAAGCCAGCAGCAATCGCCGCGATCTGAGCCAGTTGCTCAGGTGTCAGATCAGCAAACTTCACGTCAGGAAGACCGATCAGCGAACCGGCAAAGATTTCCTGTAGCATGGGCGACGCCATACCCAGGACGCCGATACCAGCCGATACGTTGAGGCACAGCACCAGCCAGATCATCCAGAACTGCTTGGTCTTGTGAGCATTCTTGAGGTGCACGTGGCGGGTTGTGATCATCGAGTTCTTGGCAGCAGGTGCCGTCCAGCCTTCAGGCTTCCAGCCTGCGGGTGGGATTCGGTATCCGAACGCGCCAGCCATCATGAAGACGAAATAGATCGCCGCCATGACAAGGAAGGTTTCCCAAACGCCGATGGACGCTTCGGTTCGGAAGTGGCGCATCAGCGCATCCGCAAGCGGAGCACCGATCATTGCGCCGCCGCCAAAGCCCATGATGGCCATGCCGGTTGCCATGCCACGACGGTCAGGGAACCACTTGATCAGGGTGGACACCGGAGAAATATAGCCAAGGCCAAGGCCGATACCCCCAATGACGCCAGCGCCGAACCACATCAGCCACAATTGGTGCGTCATGATGCCGATGGCAGCAATCGCCATACCGCCGCACCAGCAGATTGCGGAAACGAAACCGGCCTTGCGCGGGCCCGCCCGTTCCAGCCAGCCACCCCAGATGGCAGCAGAGCAACCGAGAAGAACGAAGAAGAGTGTGTAGATCCAGCCAAGGTCGCTGACGCGCCAGTCGCAGGTGGTGGTGAACAATGCCGAAGCAAGGTTGAGATCAGGGCAGGCAACTGTCGAGGTGATGCCGATTGCCTTCGTGAGTGGCAGCCAGAACACCGAGAAGCCGTATGCCATGCCGATGCAAAGATGGATCGCGAGCGCTGCCGGTGGAACCAGCCAGCGATTGAATCCAGGTTTTGCGATAATTCTTTCGCGGTCCAGAAGACCTGCACCCGCAGCCCCCGGCGCGAATGTCTCGTTCGTCGCAGTCATTGTGTGTCCCTCCATTCACCACGCGAGGCGTCATGAATTTGGATGTTGCTGTTCGCCTCGGGGTCCGTTGCGTGACCTGCAAGCAAATGCAAGTCCCGCAACGTTCCATCCGAAACAATGTCCCAAGCCCACGGACCCAACTGCGCGGGCGGCTCCTTCTTCGGGACGCTCACACGCAACTGGCCTGATGTGTTGCCACACTTGCTCAGCAATTTGCGTGCCAAAAATAAATTGTTTCTTATCAACAGGATGCACAATACGGCACGATTACATGAGACAATTTGTCCGGGACATCGCGACAAAATGTCCATATTTCTGCTTGATTTTCGCCGTAATTTCGGAGCGTTGAAAGCACAAGCTACCGAACGTCAAGTGCCTGCGGCAACCAGATCGTAAACACGGTCCCGGAACCAACAGTGCTCCTCACTGTGATCTCCCCGCCCTGTCGCGCGATCAGCATCTGGCTCACCGAAAGCCCAAGGCCCGTACCCTCTTGCTGCTTGGTCGTGAAAAAGGGATCGAAAATGCGATCCACGACATCCTCGCCAATCCCGACACCTGTATCGGTCACGCTGATGGCCACGCCGCGAGATCCGTGACGCTCCTCATCGTGGCTTCCAAGCGTCAACGTGCCACCATGCGGCATCGCGTGAGCGGCGTTGACGATGAGGTTGACCAGAACTTGCTGCAACTCCGTTCGGTTCATCGCCAGAAGTCCATTCGCCTTGTTGTTTTTGACAACCTCGATCCCGGCACGTGTCAGCACATGCTTGACGAGTGGCATGCAATCGGAAATCACCGTTTCGGGGTCTTGGCGCTCGATATAGCCAGCAAACTCTTCCGGCCTTGCAAATTGTAGCAGCTTGCCGACGATCCGGCTGATGCGATCCACCTGTTCGTCGATCAGATTGAATTCCGTCCTGGCTGCGTCCGCAGTCTTGCCCAGCATGCTCCGGGCGACCTCCAAATTCCCCTGAATGACGGCGATGGGATTGTTGATCTCATGGGCTACGCCAGCGGTAATTTCGCCAATCGTTGCCAGCTTTTCGGACATGACGAGCTGCTTGGTTGTCGCTTCGAGACGCAGATTGGCAAGTTGAAGTTCCTGCGTCCTTTCTTCGACACGTGCATTGAGCTCTTCATTCCACGCCCGCAACTCGCCTTCACGCTGCTGAAGACGTTGCAGCAGCCCGTCTAGATGCACTGCGACCTGCCCGATCTCATCGCCAGTCGGTGGCAAGCCTGTGCGGGCGCCCAGGTCACCATCATCGACCCTAGAGATGGTCTGGGTCATGCGCTCGAGCGGCTTGAAGATACTGCGGGCCCATCGCAGGAAAACCGGAATGCTGAGGATCGTAATACCTAAAAACGCAGCAATGACGGAACCGAGCGTTTCATACTTGGCGCGCGCAAACGGCGCCTCCAGAAAGCCGACATAAAGCATGCCGACGCGTTTTCCATAACTATCGACCAAGGGTTCGTAGGCCGAGATATACCAGTCATTGACGACGAAAGCGCTGTCCAGCCAGACCTTACCGGCTCCGAGAACCGTCGCCCGCACCGCCTCAGATACCCGGGTTCCCAAAGCACGCTGGTTCTCGAACAGACGCACATTCGTGCTGATGCGCACGTCGTCCAGAAACAGTGTCGCGGTCCCCTGGCTGCCCTCCGGCAGGCTGGCTTGCCGGTAGACAAGCTCATTGATCGTATCGATAAAATCGAGGTTCTGGTTGAGCAACCTTCCGCCGACCAGTGCCAGGGCCTGACCACCCGGCAAACGCAAAGGGCTTGCGGCATGGATCATCATTCCACGTGTTTCGAATATCTGACCCGTCGCTGCGTCTGGTGCTGGCGTGACTCCGATCCGCGCCCGATCCGCCAGACGAGGTGAAAGCCTCGTCAGATCCTCTTCGGAGAAGACATCCATGGCGTAGGATGCTTTGCCAGACAGCGCAGCGGCCCGAACTGGCCAATCCACGCGTGTCTTTTCCTCATCCGTTCCTGCACTCGCAGGAAGATCACCGTTGCCATCGACCAGAAACAGAAAATCGAGACCAAGTTTCTGACGGTTTTCCTCCAGAAGCCCGGCAAGGGCCGTTTTATTTCCCGCCAAAACGATATCCTGAAGCCGCGCGGAACCCGTGATCGCCTCCAACCGCTCGCCCGTATCCTCTAGGATCGTCACGAGATATTGGTGCGCAACGGTCAGGTCGCTGTTCACCTTGGTGATGAGCAGCGCATCCAGCTTACCGCTCCACCGCACCATGGTCACACCCAAAAGTAGGGGCAGAATGACGAGTGTCGGCAACAGCGCGATGGCCAGCAGCCGGAACCGAACCGACTTTAACGCACCAAAAACCCTTGAGTTTTCCGATTTCTCAGCCATGCCAGGACGACATCTTGCGATCGATCGTTTTTCGGGAAATGCCAAGACGGCGCGATGCCTCGTCCCTGTTTCCTGAAACGTCACTCAGAACCGCCAGAATATGCCGCCTCTCGACCTCTTCCAAGGTGCCAGCAGCGACTGCGACCGGAGCACCTCCGCGCAAATCCAGCGGGAAACGCCCGAGGATGAGGCTACGCTCAACAAAGTTTCGAAGTTCGCGGACATTTCCCGGCCAGCGATAAGCCAACAGCATCGTGCGTACGGCATCATCAATGGCGACCGGCGGCATACCAAGCTGCTGCGAAAGCTTGTGCATGAAAAGCTCCGTCAATTCCACCACATCGCGCTCACGGTCCCTGAGTGGCGCAAGATAGATCTCCATGACGTTGATCCGGTAAAACAGATCGGCGCGGAAACGCCCCTTTTCCACATCAGCAGCCAGATCGGCATTGGTAGCGAATATGAACCGGATGTCGATGGGCACCTCCCGCTCTGCACCCACCGGGCGCACCTTCCGGTCCTCGATCACGCGCAGCAACTTGCTTTGCAAGGCAACCGGCATCTCACCGATCTCATCCAGAAACAGCGTTCCGCCCTGTGCGTGCAGGAACAAGCCTTCGCGACGGCTCTCCGCTCCTGTAAAGGCGCCCTTCACATGGCCGAACAGTTCGGTTTCCAGCATATCTGCCGGAATGGCCGCGCAGTTGATCGGCACGAAGGGTTTTCCGGCGCGATCCGACAATTCGTGGATGGAATGCGCCAGAACTTCCTTACCCGTACCGGACTCACCCGTCAGCAAAACGGAGGTCGGAAGCGGTGCGACGCGGCTGATCATGTCGCGTGTCTGCTGGATCGTTGCTGAGCTACCCACCAGGCGGTCACGCAGAAACAAGTGATCTGAAGCCTTTTTCAGCTGATATTTCAAAGCAGAGTTTTCTCGCCGCAGATTGGATCGGTCGAGCGCCCGCGATATGGCATTCAATATCTGATTGGACCGAAACGGCTTCAGGACGAAATCAGCAGCACCTGCGCGTATCGCCTGAATGGCCGTATCAAGATCGGCATAGGCCGTCATCAGGATGGCATCCGCGTAAAAGCCGATTGCACGCTGGTCGGCCAGCCATTCCAGCCCCGTTTTCTTCGGCATGATGTTGTCGAGGATGACGATATCGAAGTGGCGTTCATCCAGCTTCTTCGTCGCCTGTGCCGTATCACCCGCCTCATCAACATAGGCGCAACGGGTCTCCAGCGTCCTCATCAGAAAGTTGCGCATGCCAGGTTCATCATCGACAATGAGAATGGACGCCTTTGCAAGCCAGGGGCCAAAATCGGTTTCCACCGCCGCCGGTCGCGTTTTTGAGATCAGGTCATGCTGCATAGTGCTCTCCGGGTGCCGCCATCGCAAAACGGTCCGTCAGATGTGTGCATGGAGATTGCAGCGTTGCAGCGTGACGTCGCCGACCGCGCCACATCAGGGCAATGGTGTATGGACGAATATCAAAGCTGCAACGGAAAGCAAAACGAATGATGCCATCAAGAGCACAATTCGGTTTTAGAGCGTTTCCTTGTTAAATGGAAACAGTTCTGTTGGTTCAAACGGGATCGACTGCTTGTCCGGAGGGCGCGTGGCGTAGCCTTAGCATACGGCCAAGCCGTCCGGGCAGGCAGATGGCCCGTTTCAACCAACCCGGAGGGCCGGGCATATTTCCGCCAGGACAAAGGCGATCGGCTCGACCGTACCTCAGGGTATGCCGTTGCCCAATCGCCTTTGTCCTGACGAAAATCTGCTCCGGCAGAACGTTTCCATTTAACAAGGAAATGCTCTAAGGCCCTCTATCGTAATGCGATCGGGGCGCGTGAATATCTCAAGGTCCTCACCACGGACCAGCGCGACCAATGTTATCCCCGCCTTCTCGGCGGTTTCGATGGCAAGCGCTGTGGGCGCTGAGACCGCGGCCAGAATTGGACTTCCGAGGATCGCTGCCTTCTGTACCATTTCTACCGAGAGGCGGCTGGTGACGACAATTGCACCTGCAGCACCCGGCGTCCCGCTGCGAAGCACGGCCCCCGCAAGCTTGTCCAGCGCGTTGTGCCGCCCGACATCCTCGCGCGCCGTGATCAGACCGGTTGCAGGATTGAAAAATCCGGCGCCATGCACGCCTCTGGTCTGACGAAAAAGAGGTTGCGCCTGATGAAGTGCATCCATCGCAACAACAAGATCATCGGCGTTCAGAGCAAGCTGTGTCATCGAAACGTCGGGAACAGGCCGCACAGCCTGTTCTATGGATTCGATGCCACACAGACCGCAACCCACAGGTCCGGCCATATGACGCCTGCGAAGACGTAACGCATCTGCCTGCTCATCAAGCAGCGTAACCTGCACATCAAACCCCTGCTCCGTCGCCACGACCTCAACGGCCTCTATCTGCGAGGGTTCGAGGATGATGCCTTCCGTCAAGCTGAAACCAACAGCAAAATCCTCGAGATCGACGGGCGATGCCATCATGACTGCATGGGTTGAGCCACCATAAGAAAAAGCGACCGGAACCTCTTCGGGGACATCGCGGTGGCCGACTGACACAAGCCCGTCGCGCCGGGAAATACGCTTGACCGTCCGAAATGCTTGCGTCGTCGACATGATATAACCTCAACAGATTGGGAGACCAACCAGACGATCTACCTAGAGCGTTTCCTTGTTAAATGGAAACGTTCTAAACCCCAAAATACAAAAAGCGGCCGATGAGGCCGCTTCAAGTGTCCACTTTGTGGGCAGTCATTCTTACGAACCCGCCCGGTGCTTTCAAGCAGCGACGAGAACCTCATGCAGGTTCGTCAATTCGTAAAGATGCCTTTCGAGCTTGGTCCGGTGCTCGTGGTGATGATTGCCTTCCTCGATTTCCGAA
Organism: Rhizobium skierniewicense; assembly: GCF_014196515.1. Taxonomy (GTDB): domain Bacteria; phylum Pseudomonadota; class Alphaproteobacteria; order Rhizobiales; family Rhizobiaceae; genus Agrobacterium; species Agrobacterium skierniewicense. Next base: position 72,682 of record NZ_JACIDV010000006.1, read on the forward strand.
CGTGCCGCATCGATACGCTTTTGCAAATCATCAGAGCTGATGTCGTCCGCAGATGTCGCCGACTCTGCAAGCAAGGTGCAGCCGCTTTGAACGATATCCGCGAAACCACCAAAAACAACATATTTATGCGTTTCGCCGGATGCGAACTTCGCCGTGACCAGACCAGGCTTGATCGTGGTCATGACGGGCGCATGGTTTGGCAGAATCGTCATCTCCCCGAGCGTAGCCGGAATGACGACTTCAGTGACCGTCTCGGAAACAAGCAGGCGCTCCGGAGAAACAAGTTCGAATTTGAAACTGTCGGCCATGGCTATTCACTTCTTTTTCGTTGCGCGACGGACAAAGGCGCGTGCAAGAGACACGCGCCCTCTTTTCGATATTAAGCGACTTCAGCAGCCATCTTCTTGGCCTTTTCGACGGCTTCTTCCATCGAACCAACCATATAGAAAGCAGCTTCCGGCAGGTGGTCGTATTCGCCGTTGACCAGACCCTTGAAGCCCTTGATCGTGTCTTCAAGAGCAACCAGCTTGCCGGGAGCGCCCGTGAAGATTTCAGCCACGAAGAATGGCTGCGACAGGAAGCGTTCGATCTTGCGAGCGCGCGCAACGGCGAGACGGTCTTCTTCAGACAGTTCGTCCATGCCGAGGATGGCGATGATGTCCTGCAGAGCCTTGTAGCGCTGCAAGGTCATCTGGACCTTACGGGCAACTTCGTAGTGCTCTTCGCCAACGATCAGCGGGTCGAGCATGCGCGACGTCGAGTCGAGCGGGTCCACAGCCGGGTAAATACCCTTTTCAGCGATCGAACGTGACAGAACCGTCGTTGCGTCCAAGTGGGCGAACGAGGTTGCTGGTGCAGGGTCGGTCAAATCGTCGGCGGGAACGTAAATAGCCTGAACCGAGGTAATCGAACCCTTGGTCGTCGTCGTGATGCGTTCTTGCATCTGGCCCATGTCGGTTGCCAGCGTTGGCTGATAACCCACAGCGGAAGGAATACGGCCCAAGAGAGCCGAAACTTCGGAACCAGCCTGCGTAAAGCGGAAGATGTTGTCCACGAAGAACAGAACGTCCTGGCCCTTGTCGCGGAAGTCTTCCGCAATCGTCAGACCCGTTAGAGCAACACGAGCACGCGCGCCTGGTGGTTCGTTCATCTGGCCGTACACGAGCGCAGCCTTGGAGCCTTCGCCGCCGCCGTGCTTGTTAACGCCGGATTCGATCATTTCGTGGTAAAGGTCATTGCCTTCGCGGGTACGTTCACCCACGCCAGCGAAGACCGAGTAACCGCCGTGCGCCTTGGCCACGTTGTTGATCAGTTCCATGATCAGAACGGTCTTGCCAACGCCAGCGCCGCCGAACAGACCGATCTTGCCGCCCTTTGCGTATGGCGCCAGGAGGTCAACGACCTTGATGCCCGTGACCAGGATTTGGCCATCTGTCGACTGTTCAACGTAGGATGGTGCTTCCTGGTGAATGGCACGCGTGCCCGAGGTGACCAGAGGACCGGCTTCGTCAACTGGCTCGCCGATGACGTTCATGATTCGGCCGAGCGTCTCAGGACCAACGGGAACGGTGATCGGAGCGCCCGTATCACGGACGGACTGACCGCGAACCAGACCTTCTGTCGAGTCCATGGCGATGGTACGCACGACGTTTTCGCCGAGGTGCTGCGCAACTTCGAGAACCAGACGGTTGCCGTTATTGTCAGTTTCAATCGCGTTGAGGATCGCAGGCAGATCGCCTTCGAACGCCACGTCGACAACAGCGCCGATAACCTGCTGAACCTTGCCGGTCGCGCCAGTAATCGCTGCGGTTTTCTTTGGGGTAGCTGCCTTAGCCATTATCCTTACCCTCTTTCCTTAACCTCAGAGCGCTTCCGCGCCCGAAATGATTTCAATCAGTTCCTTGGTGATCTGAGCCTGACGCTGACGGTTATAGGAAAGCGTCAGCTTGTTGATCATTTCACCGGCGTTGCGCGTGGCGTTGTCCATCGCGCTCATCTTGGCACCCATTTCGCCAGCCACGTTTTCGAGCAAAGCCCGGAAAACCTGAACAGAAATGTTGCGCGGAATAAGGTCTTCCAGAATGGAAGCCGCATCCGGCTCGTATTCATAAATCGCCGTCGTTGCAGACTGCTCAACATCGACCGCAGGGGCGGCAGCAGGAATAAGCTGCAGACCTGTCGGAATTTGGCTGATGACCGACTTGAACTCGGAGTAGATCAGCGTGCAGACATCGAACTCACCGGCGTTGAAACGCGCGATGATCTTCTTTGCGATACCGTCGGCGTTCTCGAAACCCACCCGCTTCACGTCACGCAGTTCAATGCGTTCGATGATGTTGGACGAGAACTCACGACGCAGACTATCATAGCCTTTTTTGCCGACAGTCATGATCTTGACCGTCTTGCCTTCTGCGATCAGCCTGCGGGCACGATCACGAGCAAAACGGGAAATCTGTGCATTGAAACCACCGCAAAGGCCACGATCAGCCGTGCAGACGACGAGCAGATGCACGTCGTCCTTGCCGGTACCGGTCATCAGAAGCGGAGCAACGTCTGCCTCGACCGCCTGGGCGATATTTGCAAGAACGGCGCCCATGCGCTGCGAGTAAGGCCGGGCGGCCTCCGCAGCTTCCTGGGCGCGCCGAAGCTTCGCCGCGGCGACCATTTTCATCGCCTTGGTAATCTTCTGCGTCGCCTTTACGGAGGCAATGCGGTTTTTCAGATCCTTTAGTGAAGGCATCCGTTATCCGTCCCAGTCACGAGGCTAATCAGGAGAAAGACTTGGCGAAGTTCTCAAGGGCAGTCTTCAACTTTCCCTTGGTGTCGTCGCTAACAGCCTTTTCCGTGCGGATGGTGTCGAGAATGGCCTTGCCTTCCGAGCGGAGGTAAGAAAGCAGACCCTGCTCGAACTTGCCGATATCTGCAACAGCGACCTTATCCAGGTAACCGTTCACACCAGCGAAGATCACTGCAACCTGTTCTTCCGTCTTGAGTGGAGAGAACTGCGGCTGCTTGAGCAATTCGGTCAGACGTGCACCACGGTTCAGCAGGCGCTGCGTAGAAGCATCGAGGTCGGAACCAAACTGAGCAAACGCTGCCATTTCACGATACTGGGCAAGCTCACCCTTGATCGAACCGGCAACCTGCTTCATGGCCTTGATCTGAGCGGCAGAACCAACGCGCGAGACCGACAGACCAACGTTAACAGCCGGACGGATACCCTGATAGAACAGGTCTGTCTCGAGGAAGATCTGGCCGTCTGTGATCGAGATCACATTGGTCGGAATGAACGCCGAAACGTCGTTACCCTGCGTTTCGATGACAGGCAGAGCCGTCAGCGAACCGTTCCCAGCATCGTCGCCCATCTTGGCGGCGCGCTCGAGAAGACGCGAGTGCAGATAGAAGACGTCGCCAGGATAAGCTTCGCGGCCTGGAGGACGGCGCAGAAGAAGCGACATCTGACGGTAGGCAACGGCCTGCTTGGAAAGGTCATCGTAACCGATCAGCGCATGCATGCCGTTATCGCGGAAGTATTCGCCCATGGCGCAACCGGCAAACGGTGCCAGATACTGCATTGGAGCAGGATCGGAAGCCGTTGCAGCAACGATGATGGAGTACTGCAGAGCGCCACGCTCTTCCAGAACCTTCACGAACTGGGCAACCGTCGAACGCTTCTGGCCGATAGCGACGTAGACGCAATACAGCTTTTCGCTGTCTGGGCCACTGTCATGAATAGCCTTCTGGTTCAGGATCGTATCGAGAATGATCGCGGTCTTGCCTGTCTGGCGGTCACCGATAACAAGCTCGCGCTGGCCACGACCAACCGGGATCAGGGCATCGATGGCCTTGAGGCCTGTCGACATAGGCTCGTGAACGGACTTGCGTGGAATGATACCGGGAGCCTTGACGTCAACACGTGAACGACGCGTTGCGCTGATCGGGCCCTTGCCGTCGATCGGATTGCCGAGAGCATCGACCACGCGGCCGAGAAGCTCTGGACCAACAGGAACGTCAACGATAGCGCCGGTCCGCTTGACGGTGTCGCCTTCCTTGATGTCACGGTCAGAACCGAAAATAACAACGCCGACGTTGTCGTTTTCAAGGTTGAGCGCCATGCCGCGAATGCCGCCTGGGAACTCGACCATTTCACCGGCCTGAACATTGTCGAGGCCGTAAACGCGGGCAATACCATCACCGACGGAAAGCACCTGGCCGACTTCCGAGACTTCCGCCTCGTTGCCGAAATTTTTGATCTGGTCTTTTAGAATTGCGGAAATTTCCGCGGCGCGGATATCCATCAGCCAACCTCTTTCAGTGCAAGCTTAAGGGTGGAAAGTTTGGTGCGAAGAGACGTATCTGTCTGGCGCGAGCCAACCTTGACGATGAGGCCGCCAAGAATGGATGGATCGATGGTCAGAGCGACCTTCACATCCTTACCAGTAACGCTCTTCAGCGCCGCTTTCAGTTCAGTTTCCTGCGCTTCATCCAGCGCATGGGCCGAGGTAACCTCGGCGGTAATCTCACCGCGATGAGCGGCAACGAATTCACGATAGGCAACGACCATCCCAGGAACCGCGAACAAACGACGATTGCTGGCAACAACCTTGAGGAAGTTTGCAGTCAATCCAGTGATGCCCGCCTTTTCCGCAATGGCGGAAATAGCGCTTGACTGTTCTTTCGCCGAGAAGACCGGGCTCGCAACCAGACGCTTCAGATCTGCGCTTTCGTTAAGCAAGCCCTGAAACTTGTCGAGGTCGGCACCAACCGCGTCAACGACACCCGCTTCCAAGGCAAGCTCGAAAAGCGACAACGCGTACCTTTCCGCTACACCGGATGTTCCATGGGAGGTATCTGCCACGGGCACTTTTTCCCTGCTAATCGTTCAAGAAGACCGGGCCGCCTGTTAAGCTTTCCAAATTCTTGAAATCGTTTCAATTTCCCCGAATAAGGCCGGAATTCCCCCCTGCCTTATCTCGATTTCGCGGTCCGTCTACCATAGGACGCCGGGACTCGCAACACGCGTAGTAACGGAAACTGTCTTTTGGGCAAGAGGGATAGCGTTAAATTTTCCGACATCAGCCCAGAAACAGGATGAGGAAAGAGCGATCTTCCTTGATCGGTTCTCAAACCCACCCAAAAACATACATAAGCGGTAATATCGCAAGCGCCGAATGCACAACCAGAAGTAAGCAATTTCGCACAGTTGCGCCTCCATCGGACAGGATAGAGAGCACAGCACCGAAGACAGCTATCGCGAAAGATATCCCGAACGCCAGGTAGACCATTGGCTGCGCCAAAAGCAAAGCGCTTGCACCAAAGCCCAGATAGAAACCCGCAAGCGAAGAGCGCAACAGCACGAGACCGTCACGGCGCTCGGTCAGATGTTGCAGGCCGAATAGCCGGAACGTCACCCCCGGTGCAAACATGATGACGAGGCCGATGATCGCCGATACGGCGGCGGCCGAGAAAGCCAGTTGTTCGCCAAATTCTGTCGGAAAATAAAATTCCATAGGATGTCCCCAAATCAGTGTTCCCCTGCCGCCTTATGGCATGGTCGCGGGATCATCGAAAGAAGGTCAGAGAAAACTTTGTGGATCGATATCGACCTGTACATGGATCGAACCGCGCTCCTTGGGACCGCTGCCCAACATCGCACGCATGAAGGATTGCATGTCCGAATTTCGTTTTCCATGCACGAGCAGGCGGAACCGGTAACGCCCACGGATCAGGGCCAACGGCGCTTCTGCGGGGCCCAGCAGCATGATGCCGGACGCTGGAGGCGCTGACGCCCGCAAACCCCGGGCATGCGTTTCTGCCTCGCCACGCGTATCGGCAGAGATGATGATGGACGCCAGCCGTCCGAAGGGTGGCAGCAGGGCTTTTTCCCGCTCGATCACTTCCCGCTCGTAAAAGGCTGCAGCGTCGCCGGAGACGATGGCCTGCATGACCGGGTGCTGCGGTTGGTAGGTCTGCAACAAGCCATGACTTTTGAGGCCTGTACGACCGGCGCGGCCCGTCACCTGTGACAAAAGCTGGAACGTGCGCTCCGCTGCGCGGGGGTCGCCATTGGCAAGACCGATATCCGCATCCACGATGCCAACGAGCGTCATGAGCGGGAAGTTATGCCCCTTGGCCACCAGTTGGGTGCCGATGACGATGTCCGCCTCGCCTTTGACGATGGCCTCCAGCTCCAGCCGCAACCGCTTGACGCCCATCAGGTCTGAAGACAGCACGATGGTGCGCGCCTCGGGGAAGTGTTTCTCCACCTCCTCGGCAATGCGCTCCACACCGGGGCCGCAAGCGGCCAGGTGATCGAAGGTGCCGCATTCGGGGCAATGATCCGGCGTCGGTTGATTATGGCCGCACTGGTGACACTGCAATTGGCTGCGGAACCGATGTTCGACAAGCCAGCTCGAACATTGCGGGCACTGGAAACGATGCCCGCAGACTCTGCAAAGCGTCAGCGGTGCATAACCACGCCTGTTCAGAAACAGCAGCGATTGCTCACCCTTCTCCATGGTTTTGGCGATGCCCCGCAACAGCACCGGCGACAGGAATCCACCTCTTTCCGGGGGATGACGACGCATGTCGACCAGATGCAGGTCCGGCATGGCTGCGTTGCCAAAGCGCGTGTGCAGATGAATGGTGTTGTAACGACCGGAGGTGCCGTTGACCTGACTTTCGACAGATGGTGTCGCAGACACGAGTACCACCGGAAAGTCGGCGATCCGCGCCCGCACCACCGCCATGTCACGCGCATTATAGTAGACGCGATCTTCCTGCTTGTAGGCCGGGTCATGCTCCTCATCGACGATGATGAGACCAAGATTGTCGAAGGGCAGGAAGAGCGCTGAACGTGCTCCGGCGACCACCCGCACCTCGCCCGTCACAGTCTGCCGCCAAACCTTCTCACGCATGCGCGGCGAAAGATCGGAATGCCACTCGGCAGGCTTGGCGCCGAAGCGGTCTTGAAAGCGCTCAAGAAACGAGGCTGTCAGCGCGATTTCCGGCAGCAGGATCAAAACCTGTTTGCCCTGTCGCAGCGTCTCGGCCACCGCCTCGAAATAGACCTCGGTCTTGCCGGAGCCCGTCACGCCGTCGATCAACGAAACGGCAAATCCACCATTTTTGACATCCTCCAGAATTTCAGAGGCTGCCTGCTTTTGCGGGCCTTCGAGACGGGCCTCGGTATAATCCGGGTCCGGCTCTGCCACGACGGAGGGCGCTGGCAGGAATATGGTTTCGAAAATGCCCTGCTTGGCAAGACCGTCGATGACGCTAGCAGACACACCGGCCGCGTTGGCAAGGCCGCTTTTGGTCCAGGCCTGCCCCTCTGCGGCAAGTTCCAGCACCCGCTCACGCGCTGGCGTCAATCGTTCCGGCCGCGCATCCGTCAGCCGCAAACCTTCGATCATCGGTTCGGGATCGAACGCTGCTGGCGCCCGCAATGCCATACGCGCCACCAGGCCGGGCGGTGACAGCGTGTAGGCCGCAACCCAATCGATGAAGCGGCGCATTTCCTCGCGCATCGACGGGCAATCGAATGTTTTCGTAATCGGACGAAGTTTCTTTGGATCGACGGTCGTACCGTCGCTTTTATCCCAGACCACGCCAATGACCTGTCGCGGGCCCAGGGGCACCTGCACCACCGAACCCGGCTCGACCACCATATCTGCCGGAACCGCATAGCTATATGGCCCCGGCGCCGGCAAGGGCACCAGAACGGGTACGGCCGAAACAGGGTCGGACGAAGCGGGCTTGCGCTGATCAAACAACGCCCCGAACAGATCGGTCGAATCTTTTGCCATGACGCTGGCGACAATGCCCTCTGGAAACGGGAAAGGGAACCTTTAGCGGACAGCAGCCCGCAATGTCATCTGCATTTTAACCAAATACAGATGGCACATGTTTTAGGATCACCCGGAAACAACAGGATAATCGCCTTGGATGACATTCTTATTTTTGCCGATCAGGAGCTTTTGAAGGAGCGTCAACTCTGGCTATCCTCGCTTGAAGGCGAGCGGCGGCTGGCTGACAACACGCTGGAAGCCTATGAGCGCGATACCAGACAATATCTCATGTTCATGACGGGTTACCTCGGCCATCCGACACGCATCAAGGATGTCAGCAATCTGCGTCCCGTCGATCTGAGAGCCTTTCTCGCCGCCCGTCGCAAGCAGGGCGATGGCGCCCGTTCGCTTGGTCGCCATCTTGCCGGTCTTCGCTCTTTTCTCCGTCATCTGGAGAAAAAAGGGTTGGTCAATGCCGCAGGTGCCACCGCGATGCGTTCACCGAAACAACCCAAATCGCTGCCCAAGCCGTTGACGGATCGCCAGGCGTTGAAAATCACCACCGCGGATGGCCAACTGTCCGACGAGCCGTGGATTGCCGCACGCAATTCCGCAGTCCTCGCGCTGCTTTACGGCTGCGGTCTGCGGATATCCGAAGCCCTCGATCTGACGGCGTCCGATTTGACTGCGGGAACCCGCAGCCTGCGGGTCACCGGCAAAGGCAACAAGATGCGGATCGTCCCGCTCCTTCCAGTGGTTCTCGAAGCCGTCGACGCCTACCGCAAGCTTTGCCCCTATCATCTGGCACCAGATGAACCTCTGTTTCTCGGTGCACGCGGCGGCAAACTCCAGCCAGCCATCGTCCAGCGGGAGATGCAGAAATTAAGGGGCGCATTCGGCCTGCCGGAGAATGCCACACCCCACGCACTCCGCCACTCCTTCGCCACGCACCTGTTGGCAGGTGGCGGTGACCTTCGCACCATTCAGGAATTGCTGGGACATGCCAGCCTCTCGACAACACAAATCTACACAGGGGTCGATACAGCACGACTGCTGGAAATCTACGACAACGCCCATCCACGCGCGTGACAACCTATGCTTTCGAGCGATGATTAAAAAGAACCAAGCCGTAACGATTTATTAACCACGAACGTTAACCGTCCATGCAAAACCCCGCTCTTATAAGCGATGGCATGAAACGGGGGTGATTCGATGATTGTTCTTTCCAGACCGCAAAACATGACATCCCTCCTGATGGGCCGCATCGGCGATGCGTTGTTATGGCTGTTTGCGTCCGTGCATCTCATTGCCTTAGCTGTTCTCGTACTGACATTGTTCTCGCTTTCCGAAGTGCAGGCCGCCGAGCCAGCCACTGCGTGTGCAGGCAAAGACATCCTTGTCGATATGCAAGAGAACGACACCACGCGCTACGACGCGATCGTTGCCGAGGCCAAGATGGTTCCAAATGGCAAGGGCACGTTCTGGAAAATCGAAAGAGCTGGCTCAGAACCTTCCTGGTTGCTCGGCACCATGCATATTTCCGACCCGCGCGTTCTGGCCATGCCGGATGGCGCGAAGGCAGCCTTCGACAAAGCGGCAACCGTCATCGTTGAATCGGATGAAATCACCAGTCAGCAGCAGGCAACCGTGAAGCTGCTTGCAGAGCCGGAATTGACGATGTTCACTGATGAGAAATCCATCACCGACATGCTGTCGAAAGAGCAAATCGTGAAACTCGAAACCGGTCTGAAAGAACGCGGTATTCCGCTCAACGCCGTACTGAAAATGAAACCGTGGATATTGTCGAGCTTCGTTGCACTGCCCGCATGCGAATTTGCCCGCAAGGCGCGCGGCGCCAGCTTTCTGGACATGAAGCTTGCCAATGATGCTTTGGCTGATGGCAAGCAACTGGTAGGTCTGGAAACCGTTCTGGAACAGATGAAGGCACTGTCCGATTTGCCCATGTCCTTCCACGTTCAGTCCCTGATCGACATGCTGCAACTGGGCGACCGTATGGAAGACGTCATGGCGACCATGATCGACCTTTACCTGAAGGGCGAGGTCGGCATGATCATGCCGATGATGAAAAGCATCGACGCCAATCTGGGTGAACGGCAGGATGGATACGACGCCTTCGAGCAACGCATCATCACTGATCGCAACCACGTCATGGCTGATGGTGCGGCACAGCATCTGGAAAAAGGCAACGTCTTCATGGCCGTCGGTGCCCTGCACTTAACCGGCAAGGAAGGCGTTATCGAACTGTTGCGCACCAAGGGCTTCACACTGACCGCCATCAACTAACCCGCACGCATAGCCTAACCCCTTGTAAAATTAGGAAATTCTAAAACTAAATATCTATGCGGTATGCAACTTTCTCGCGCGCAATTCATTCCCCATTGGTGCAGCGTCACGCGTTGTCGGAGACACCTATTTTACGAGGGGAACAGATATGGCTGAGGAGCAACCACCTGTCCAAAGACGCGTAGGATTGACAGAGGGCGTCAACAAGCCGGTTTTCATTTGGTCTGCTGCGCTGACTCTGGCATTCGTCATTGCCGGGGTGATCACACCGGAAGGATCCGCTGCCGTCTTCAGTTCGGTGCAGTCCTGGATCGTTACGGAACTTGGCTGGATCTACCTTCTATCCGTCGCCATATTTCTGATCTTCATGCTTTATCTGGGTTTCTCCAGTCATGGTAAAATCAAGCTCGGCCCCAATCATTCCGAGCCGGATTACAGCTATGGCGCATGGTTTTCCATGCTGTTTGCGGCTGGCATGGGCATCGGCCTCGTCTTCTTTGGCGTAGCGGAGCCGGTGAAACATTTCACCGCACCGCCAACTGGCGATCCCGCCACAGTGGAAGCAGCCCGTACCGCCATGGAAATCAGCTATTTCCATTGGGGCTTGCATGCATGGGCGGTCTACGCCGTGATCGGTCTGTCGCTCGCCTACTTCTCGTTCCGCCACGGCCTGCCGCTGACCATGCGCTCAGCGCTTTATCCGCTGATCGGCGACCGTATCTACGGACCGATCGGCAATGCCGTCGACGTATTCGCGGTGATCGGAACACTGTTCGGTGTCGCCACATCTCTTGGCCTCGGCGTTCTCCAAGTCAATGCAGGTTTCAACCACGTTCTGGGCTGGCCGATCAGTTTCTGGATTCAATTGCCATTGATTGTCGTCATTACCGGCATGGCAACCGTCTCCGTCGCAACCGGCCTCGACAAGGGCATCAAGTTTCTGTCCAACATGAACATGCTGATGGCAGTCGCCCTGATGCTGTTCGTCTTCGTCATGGGGCCAACGACGTTCCTGTTGCGCGCTTTCGTACAAAATCTCGGTACCTATCTCGACCAATTCGTACTGCGCACCTTCTACATGTATGCATACGCGCCCGATAAGGGGCCGAGCGACTGGCTGGGTGACTGGACCCTGTTTTACTGGGGCTGGTGGATCGCCTGGTCGCCTTTTGTGGGCATGTTCATTGCCCGTATTTCACGCGGACGCACAATCCGAGAATTCATCGCAGGTGTCCTGCTGGTTCCCACCGGCTTCAGTTTTGCTTGGATGACGGTGTTTGGGGATACGGCGCTTTCCATGCATTTGACCGGAGCCACGACCGCCGTGTCTGACGCGGTCGCAAATGACGTGACGCTGGCTCTTTTCGTCTTCCTCGAGCAGTTTCCGTTCGGCGTTTACGTCTCATGGTTTGCCATGGCGTTGATCGTGTTCTTCTTTGTCACCGGTGCGGATTCCTCAGCCCTCGTCATCGATACGCTCACATCCGGCGGACGCGAGGATGGACCGACGGCAAGACGCGTCTTCTGGGCTATCGTCTCCGGTATCATCGGCGCGATCCTTCTATCGACAGGTGGTCTGGACGCACTTCAAACCGCCTCCATCGCCGGGGCACTTCCTTTCACCTTCGTCATGTTGTTGATGTGCTGGGGCCTTTGGAAGGGGCTGCAAAAAGAAGGCCTGCGCCAGAATGCGTTGGTGCAGAGCCTGCGGCCACGCCAATCGGCAAGCTGGCAACGACAGCTTCAAGGTATTCTCAACCATCCCGACAAGGCGGAGACAGAGCGCTTCTTGAAGGAAACAGCAACCCCAGCTCTGGAAGCCGTAGCACTTGAGCTTGAGAAACGCGCGCTCGTCTCGAAAATGGAGAGCGAGGCCGACAGAGTGAAGCTGATCGTGACGCCGGGAGAAGCCGAGGAGTTCATCTACGGCATTCGAATGCGCCGTTATGAAACGCCTGGCTACAGCTTCTTCGAAAGCCAATCCAGCCGCAAGAAGGCCGAGTACTATTATCGTGCTGAAGTCTTCCTGTCGGATGGCGGGCAGGACTACGACCTGATGGGCTTCACGAAAGAAGAGCTCATTCAGGACGTGCTTTTGCAATATGACAGGCACTTCCAGTATCTTCACGCCATCCGCACCTGACAGCAGGCGCCGACCCAGACACAAAAAAGGCCGCAGTCCAGAAAGGACGGCGGCCTTTTCGTTGAGCTCGAACGCTTACATGTGAATTGGCTTGAAGAAGGTGGCGAGCGCCGCTTCCTTCACCGCTTCCGACATGGTCGGATGTGCGTGGCAGGTGCGTCCGAGATCTTCGGAAGAACCACCAAATTCCATCAGCACGGAGATTTCCTGGATCAACTCGCCAGCACCGAAGCCAAGAATATGGCCCCCGAGAACACGGTCCGTTTCCTTGTCGGCCAGAATTTTGACGAAACCGTCGGTCACCTGCATGGCGCGGGCGCGACCATTGGCAGTAAAGGGAAACTTGCCAACCTTGTAGGCGATACCAGCGGCCTTCAACTCCTCTTCAGTCTTGCCGACGGAAGCGACTTCCGGCTGTGTGTAGACAACACCTGGAATGACGTCGTAATTCACATGACCGCGCTGTCCGGCGAGAATTTCTGCAAGCGCCACACCTTCGTCTTCGGCCTTGTGCGCCAGCATCGGACCCTTGACCACATCACCGATAGCATAGATGCCCTCGACGTTGGTCTTGTAATGGCCGTCTATTTCGACACGGCCACGGCTGTCGAGAACCACACCGGCTTCCGCCAGACCAAGACCTTCTGTGAAAGGCTTTCGGCCTGTCGAAATCAGCACGACGTCGGCATCAAGCGTTTCAGCCGCGCCGCCCTTGACGGGCTCGAACACCACCTTGGCGCCTTCGCCAGACTTTTCGACGGCAGTCACCTTCGCACCAAGTTTGAAGTCGATGCCCTGCTTGGCAAATAGGCGCTGCGCCTGCTTGGACAATTCGCCGTCCATACCAGCGAGAATGTTATCGAGATATTCAACCACCGTGACCTTGGCGCCGAGACGTGACCAGACCGAGCCGAGCTCAAGCCCGATGACACCGCCACCCACGACGATCATCTTTTCAGGAACCTTGGACAAGGCAATACCGCCCGTGGAGGACACGATGACCTGCTCATCGATATCGACCTGAACGCCCGGAATACCGGCAATATCCGAGCCGGTTGCGATGACGATATTCTTGGCTTCGATTTCCTGAACTTCGCCTGCGTCATTCGTCACCGAAACCCTGCCGGCACCAGCGATCTTGCCGAGACCCTGGAACGTGTCGATCTTGTTTTTCTTGAACAGGAAGGCGACGCCGTCGACATTGGCCTTCACCACGCCGTCCTTGTGACCCATCATCTTCTCGAGATTGAGCGTTGGCGCAGCAACCTCAATACCGAGGCTATCCACACCATGGGCAACATGTGCGAAAACTTCCGATGCGTGCAGCAGCGCCTTGGATGGAATGCAGCCGACATTGAGGCACGTACCGCCATAGGTCGCGCGCTTTTCGATGACGGCGACCTTCAGTCCAAGCTGGGCAGCCTTGACTGCGCAAACATATCCGCCGGGGCCGGTACCGATAACAACTACATCATAAGCCATGTGTTCGTTCCTGATAGATTGGAGGCGGCACGGTGGTCCACCCTACTTTCGTTTGACCTGAAAACTCAGGCCGACTTTTCCGTTGCAAGTTTGATACCGAGCGCGATGAAAACCACGCCGCTGGTACGATCGATCCATTGGCTCGCGCGGGCAAAGGCTGCGCGCATACGCGGCGTCGTCATGAACATGCTGACGCCGACGAACCAGAGGATGAGGCAGCTCGCCATGACGAAACCGTAACCGAATTTGATCGGAACCGGCGTGTGCGCATGCACAACCGTCGAGAAAATTGAGAGGAAGAAAAAGACCGGTTTCGGGTTGAGTGCGTTCGCCGCAAAACCGAGTGTGAAGGCTTTAAAGCCCGACTGCCGCTTCTTCTGAATGATCTCAGCGCCACCCACCTCCGGCATTTCCATCTTACCAGCCCGCAAGGCTTTGACACCGATATAAATCAAATAGGCGACGCCGAGCCATTTTACGATGTTGAAGAGATAGATGGACTGCGAAATGATTAGTCCCAAGCCTAGGATCGTATAGGTCACATGGAACATCAAGGACGTGCCTACGCCAAAGCTCGTGATGATCGCTTCACGGCGTCCATGCGTCATGGCCTGACGCATGACCATGGCAAGGTCAGCGCCGGGCGAAACGATCGCGAAGGCAAAAATCGCCATCAGAGATGCGAGTTCGATGAGATACTGGTGCATCGGTCTCTCTCCCGTTAAAACAGCAACACAAAGAGCATGAGCGTGAGCCCGATCATCGAGCCGACCCAAACCAGCGAGCGGACATAGGGGATACCGGCAAGATAAAGCGGAATATAAATGATCCGGCAGACGACCCACAGCCAGGCGCCGATCAGCGCAAGACCAATCGGGTCTCCAGCCATGATGACACCGAATGCGAGAGCGATAAAAGCAGGATAGGTTTCGCGGAAATTTGCGGCTGCACGTTCGGCTCTACCAGCAAGTTTGCCTTGCACTTTTCTGCCGTCATCGCGAGGGCTTGCATTCCAGTCCCGGCCGAACTCCTTCGTCGCCGTCATCGCCTGCAGCATGGTGTGAGCAATCAGCAGGATGACACTCAGTCCGACCAGAGGCAGAAACGGTGAGGCGGCGAGGAAGGTGGGTTGCACAGAATGCTCCTGGGGCAATTTCAGCGGGATTTCGGTTGAAACCCCGCTGATGGAAAAAGCAGGCTCGATCAGAGATCGAGAACCAGGCGTTCTGGATCTTCGAGGCTTTCCTTGACGCGTACGAGGAAGGTCACCGCTTCCTTGCCGTCAACGATGCGGTGATCGTAGGAGAGCGCCAGATACATCATCGGACGGATGACGACCTGACCGCCGATGGCAACGGGACGCTCTTGGATCTTGTGCATGCCGAGAATACCGGACTGCGGAGCATTCAGGATCGGCGAAGACATCAGCGAGCCGTAGACGCCACCATTGGTAATGGTGAAGGTGCCGCCCTGCATGTCTGCCATGGAAAGCGAACCATCACGCGCAGCCTTGGCAAGACGTGCCAGCTCCTTCTCGACTTCGGCAATGGACATCTTGTCGGCATCACGGATGACCGGAACAACGAGACCCTTGTCAGTGCCGACAGCCATGCCGACGTGACAATAGTTTTTGTAGATGATGTCCGTGCCGTCGATTTCTGCGTTAACGGCAGGCAGTTCCTTCAAGGCATGGGTGATGGCCTTGGTGAAGAAGCCCATGAAGCCAAGCTTGACGCCATGCTTCTTCTCAAACACGTCCTTGTATTTGGTGCGAAGGTCCATGACCGCCTTCATGTCCACTTCATTGTAAGTGGTCAGCATGGCGGCAGTGTTCTGCGCATCCTTGAGGCGGCGTGCGATGGTCTGGCGCAGGCGCGTCATCTTCACGCGCTCTTCGCGAACGGCGTCGCCTTCTGCGGAAACCGGGCGTGGTGCGGAAACGGCTGCCGGGGCAGCGGCAGGTGCCGACGTACCCTTGGCAACAGCAGCCAGAACATCACCCTTTAGAACCTGTCCACGCTTGCCAGAACCATCGACCTGATCGGCAGACAGATTGTTTTCAGCGAGAAGCTTACCAGCAGCCGGGGCAGGCGGCATTGTGCTTGGCGCAGGCGCCGAAACAGCTGCGGGTGAAGCAGGGGCAGCCGCAGGCTCGGGAGCCTTTGCAGCCGGTGCGGACGGAGCAGCACCAGCTTCGCCTTCTGCGATCTGGCCGAGAAGGGCATCCAGACCAACCGTTTCACCATTCTGCGCAACGATCTCAGTCAACACGCCCGACTTTGGCGAAGGCACTTCGACTGTCACCTTGTCGGTTTCCAGCTCGACCAGCGGTTCGTCAGCCTTGACGAAGTCGCCAACCTTTTTGAACCATGTTCCGACAGTTGCTTCGCTGACGGACTCGCCGAGGGTTGGTACGCGGATTTCAGTGGCCATGATCTAGTTCCGTTTCATCAAATATCTGATTTGCGAGGGTGCGTGTGGGAGAGTGATCACTCTCCCAGCGCGTCTTCCAGGAATGCTGCGAGCTGGGCGAGGTGCTTGGACATCAGGCCCGTTGCGGGCGATGCAGCGGCCGGACGACCCGTGTAGCGGACCTTCTGGTACTTGGCATCGATATGCGCCAGAACCCATTCCAGGTAAGGATCGATGAACGACCACGCACCCATGTTCTTCGGCTCTTCCTGGCACCAGACCATTTCGGCGTTGCGGAAACGAGACAGCTCGTTGATGAGCGCCTTGGCCGGGAAAGGATAGAGCTGTTCGATACGCAGCAGATAGATATCGTCGATACCACGCTTTTCGCGCTCTTCGAGAAGATCGTAGTAGACCTTGCCAGTGCAAAGCACGACGCGACGGATCTTTGCATCCTTCTGGAGCTTGATCGGACCGTCCTTGATGACCTCTGCGTCGTCCCACAACAGACGGTGGAACGAAGATTCACCGGCGAGTTCCGTCAGCGACGACGTCGCGCGCTTGTGGCGAAGCAGGGACTTCGGCGTCATCAGAATGAGCGGCTTGCGGAAGTCTCGCTTTACCTGGCGGCGCAGAATATGGAAGTAGTTCGATGGCGTCGTGACATTCGCGACCTGCATGTTGTCTTCGGCGCACATCTGCAACCAGCGTTCCAGACGGGCAGACGAGTGTTCGGGACCCTGACCTTCATAGCCGTGCGGCAGGAGGCAGACGAGACCGGACATGCGAAGCCACTTGCGCTCACCGGAGGAGATGAACTGGTCGAAGACCACCTGCGCACCATTGGCGAAGTCACCGAACTGGGCTTCCCAGAGTGTCAGCGCATTCGGGCGCGCCAGCGAGTAACCGTATTCGAAACCAAGTACCGCCTCTTCCGAAAGCATCGAGTTGATGACTTCGTAGCGAGCTTGCGTCGGCGCAAGGTTCGCCAGCGGAATGTAACGCTCTTCGCTCTCCTGATCGTAGAGGACGGAATGACGCTGCGAAAACGTTCCGCGCTCGCAATCCTGACCTGACAAACGGATCTTGTGCCCGTCGACGACCAGCGAGCCGAACGCCATGGCTTCCGCCATCGCCCAATCCAGACCTTCACCGGTCTCGATCATCTGGGCGCGGTTTTCCATAAAACGCTGAATGGTCTTGTGTGCCTTGAAGCCCTCCGGGATGGTCGACAGCTTGCGGCCGATTTCCTTGAGCTGCTTCATTGGCGCGCCGGTTTTGCCACGACGCTGCTCATCGGCATTGTCGGCGGCACGCAGGCCGGACCACTGACCGTCCAGCCAGTCAGCCTTGTTGGGCTTGTAGCTCTGGCCAGCTTCGAATTCCTGCTCCAAATGTGCGCGCCAATCGGCCTTCATCTTTTCGAACTCGCCTTCGGTCAGAAGACCTTCGGAGATCAGACGCTCGGCATAGATGTTGGCGACGGTCTTGTGCGCACGGATGACCTTGTACATCTTCGGCTGCGTGAACGAAGGCTCATCGCCCTCGTTATGGCCGAAGCGCCGGTAGCAGAACATGTCGATGACGACAGGCTTATGGAACTTCATGCGGTATTCGGTCGCGACCTTGGCTGCGTAAACCACAGCTTCGGGATCGTCACCATTGACGTGGAAAATCGGCGCTTCGATCATCTTGGCAACGTCTGACGGATACGGCGAAGACCGCGAGAAGCCGGGGTTCGTCGTAAATCCGATCTGGTTGTTGATGATGACATGCATGGTCCCGGCAACGCGATGGCCGCGCAGACCGGAAAGGCCGAGGATTTCCGCAACCACGCCCTGACCCGCAAAGGCCGCATCGCCGTGCAACAGCAATGGCAGAACCTTGGCGCGTTCGGACAAGGGAATGGTATCGCCGTCCCAAGCCTTGGCAAGCTGGT
The DNA here is from genome assembly GCF_014196515.1 of Rhizobium skierniewicense. Taxonomy (GTDB): domain Bacteria; phylum Pseudomonadota; class Alphaproteobacteria; order Rhizobiales; family Rhizobiaceae; genus Agrobacterium; species Agrobacterium skierniewicense. The sequence continues at coordinate 90,752 of NZ_JACIDV010000006.1, forward strand.
CCTGCTTGGCGCGGGCCTTGCCCATGACGACAGGGTTGACGATTTCAAGGTGCGACGGATTGGCTGTCAACGACAGGTGAACCTTGTTGCCATCGAACTCGCGGTCCGAGGATGCACCAAGGTGATACTTCACGTCGCCAGAACCTTCGACGTCGTCAGGCTTGAACGAACCGCCCTTGAACTCGTGGAAAACGGCGCGATGCGGCTTGCCCATAACATTGGTCAGAACGTTCAGACGGCCACGGTGTGCCATGCCGAGAACGACTTCTTCTAGGCCTTCCTGTCCGCCACGCTTGATGATCTGTTCCAGCGCCGGAATGAGCGATTCGCTACCATCCAGACCGAATCGCTTGGTGCCCTTGAAACGAACGTCGAGGAACTGTTCGTAGCCTTCGCCTTCGATCAACTTGGAGAGGATCGCCCTCTTGCCTTCGGCGGTGAACGCGACGCCCTTGTCCGGGCCTTCGATGCGTTCCTGGATCCAGCCCTTTTCTTCGGGGCTCGACATGTGCATGAACTCAACACCAAGCGTCGAGCAATAGGTGCGCTCAAGAATCTCGATCATCTCGCGGACGGAGGCGTATTCGAGACCCAGCACATTATCGATGAAAATCTTGCGATCATAATCGCTTTCCTCGAAGCCATAGGACTTCGGCGACAATTCATCATAGTCCTCGACGGCGCTCGCGATACCGAGAGGGTCGAGCTTGGCATGCAGATGACCACGCATCCGGTAGGCGCGGATCATCATGATGGCGCGCACGCTGTCGCGCGTCGCACGAAGAACCTCTGCCTCGCTGACGGTCTTGCCGGTCTCGGCACCCTTGGCTTCGGCCTTGGCCTGAACCTTCTTTTCGATGGCTTTTTCGACGGTGGCCCAATTGCCGTCCAGCGCTGAAATCAGATCGCCGTTGGCAGCGATCGGCCAGTTGGAGCGCTTCCAGGAAGCACCCTTGGCCGCTGCTTTCACGTCATCGAGATTGTCGGAAAGCCCCTTGAAGAAGCTCTGCCATTCGGGAGATACGGAAGACGGATCCTCCTCGTACCGGGCGTAGAGCTGCTCGATATAGGCTGCATTCGCGCCGTCTAGAAACGACGTGATCTGAAACTGCTCGTTGGCTTCTTGCCTTGCCATGGTGTTTTCGCGGACGTATTCGTCCGCCTCCTCAATCCCGTTGATGACCGTCGCCGGTCTGCCGCTTTGGTTTTCGATGCGAAAGCACCAACCGTTCTTCTTGCGGCTTCGGGCAGGCTGCCGTTTCCGACCCCTGCCCGCCGCCAGATCTGTTTCAGTCTCAGCCCTTGAGGACTTCGACCAGCGTCTTGCCAAGGCGCGCTGGGGAAGGCGAAACCTTGATACCAGCCGCTTCCATGGCCGAAATCTTGGATTCCGCATCACCCTTGCCGCCGGAAACCACTGCACCGGCATGACCCATCGTGCGGCCCTTCGGCGCCGTACGTCCCGCGATGAAGCCAGCCATTGGCTTCTTACGGCCCTTCTTGGCTTCGTCGATCAGGAACTGCGCTGCTTCTTCTTCCGCAGCACCGCCGATTTCACCGATCATGATGATCGATTGTGTCGCTTCGTCGGCGAGGAACATTTCCAGGATGTCGATGAACTCGGTACCCTTGACTGGGTCGCCACCGATGCCGACAGCCGTGGTCTGGCCGAGGCCTTCGTTGGATGTCTGGAACACAGCTTCGTAGGTCAGCGTGCCCGAGCGGGAAACGATACCAACTGAACCCTTGCGGAAGATCGAGCCCGGCATGATGCCGATCTTGCACTCTTCCGGTGTCATGATGCCTGGGCAGTTCGGGCCAAGCAGACGTGAGTTGGAGCGGTCGAGGCGAGCCTTGACGCGAACCATGTCCATGACAGGGATGCCTTCGGTGATGCAGGTGATGAACGGAATTTCCGCTTCGATGGCTTCGATGATGGCATCGGCAGCACCTGCTGGCGGCACATAGATCACCGATGCGTCAGCGCCGGTCTTTTCCTTGGCTTCTGCAACCGTTGCATAGATCGGCAGGCTTTCACCCTTGGAGCCGGTCCATGTTTCGCCACCCTTCTTGGGGTGAATACCGCCGACCATCTGCGTGCCGTAGTAAGCAAGCGCCTGTTCGGTATGGAAGGTGCCGGTCTTGCCGGTCAGACCCTGAACGAGGATCTTGGTGTCTTTGTTTACAAGAATAGACATTATTTCAAGTCCCTCAATTAGCCGTTGATCGCCGCAACGATCTTCTTCGCTGCATCGTCCAGGTCGTCAGCAGCCGTAATCGCAAGACCCGACTCGTTCAGAAGCTTCTTGCCCAGCTCAACATTGGTGCCTTCGAGACGCACGACGAGAGGAACCTCGAGGCCAACTTCCTTCACCGCAGCGATAACGCCTTCTGCGATAACGTCGCACTTCATGATGCCACCGAAGATATTGACCAGAATGCCTTCGACCTTTGGGTCAGCCGTGATGATCTTGAACGCAGCCGCAACCTTCTCCTTGCCAGCGCCACCGCCGACGTCGCAGAAGTTTGCAGGCTCCTTGCCATACAGCTTGATGATGTCCATCGTTGCCATGGCAAGGCCAGCGCCGTTAACCATGCAGCCGATGTTGCCATCGAGCGCCACGTAAGCGAGATCCCACTTGGAGGCTTCGATTTCCTTGGCATCTTCTTCGGTTTCGTCGCGCAGCAGCTTCACGTCGTCGTGACGGAAAATCGCATTGCCGTCGAAGGACATCTTGGCATCAAGAACGCGCAGGTGGCCGTCTGTCATGACGATCAGTGGGTTGACTTCGAGAAGAGCCATGTCCTTTTCGACAAAGGCTTTGTAAAGCGCAGGGAAGAGGGCCTTCGCGTCTTCTGCGGCAGCCGACGACAGTTCGAGAGCTTTGGAAATGGCTTCGATGTTTGCAGCCGTTACACCTGCTTCAGGTTCGATCGCAATTGTGTGGATTTTCTCTGGCGTGTCATGCGCAACAGCCTCGATGTCCATGCCGCCTTCCGTGGAAACCACAAAAGCAACCTGACCGACAGAGCGATCGACGAGCAGCGAGCAATAGAGTTCGCGGTCGATGTCAGCGCCATCTTCGATGTAAAGGCGGTTGACCTGCTTGCCGGCATCGCCCGTCTGAGCGGTAACCAGCGTGTTGCCGAGCATGTCCTTGGCGTGGGAAACGACTTCCTCGATGGACTTGGCCAGTCGAACACCACCCTTGGCGTCAGGGCCGAGTTCCTTGAACTTGCCCTTGCCGCGACCACCAGCGTGGATTTGGCTCTTGACGACATAAAGAGGGCCAGGAAGCTGCTTTGCAGCGGCTTCGGCTTCTTCGACCTTAAGGATAGCAACCCCTTCGGCCACCGGTGCGCCATAACCCTTGAGAAGAGCTTTGGCCTGATATTCATGAATATTCATGGATTAATCCCTGTTTGAAGCCGTGAGGCTATTACTTCAGCGACGGAGCAATATTGATGCAGGCTTCGCACAGACCCGCAACCGCGCCGACGGACTTCTGGAAAGCAGCTTCCTCGTCCTTGTTGAGTTCAATTTCGATGATGCGTTCGATGCCGCCCGCACCGATGATCGTGGGCACGCCGACATACATGTCGTTGACGCCGTACTGACCCGAAAGGTAGGCCGCAGCAGGCAGAACGCGCTTCTTGTCCTTGAGGTAGGATTCAGCCATTTCGATCGCCGATGCAGCAGGCGCGTAATAGGCAGAGCCGGTCTTCAGCAGACCAACGATTTCCGCGCCGCCATCGCGGGTGCGCTGAACGATTTCTTCAAGACGCTCGGCTGTCAGCCAGCCCATCTTGACGAGGTCGGTCAACGGAATGCCACCAACTGTAGAGTAACGCGCCAACGGCACCATCGTGTCACCGTGACCACCCAGGACGAATGCTGTCACATCCTGAACGGAAACGTTGAACTCTTCAGACAGGAACAGGCGGAAGCGCGCGCTGTCGAGAACGCCAGCCATGCCAACAACCTTGTTCTTCGGCAGGCCGGAGAACTTCTGGAGCGCCCAGACCATGGCGTCGAGCGGGTTGGTGATGCAGATCACGAAAGCATTGGGGGCATACTTCTTGATGCCTGCGCCGACCTGCTCCATGACCTTTAGGTTGATGCCGAGAAGATCGTCGCGGCTCATGCCGGGCTTGCGGGCAACACCGGCAGTGACGATGCAAACATCCGCGCCTTCGATGGCTGCATAATCGGAAGCCCCGGTCAGCTTGGCATTGAAACCTTCGACCGGGCCGGACTGGGCAATATCCAGACCCTTGCCCTGGGGAATGCCATCAGCAATATCGAAGAGGACGATATCGCCCAGTTCCTTCAGGCTGGCCAGATGCGCCAGCGTGCCGCCGATCATGCCAGAACCAATAAGTGCAATCTTTTTGCGAGACATCGAATGCTTCCTCTTGAGCTTCAATTTAATTTCGCCGCGAACATAAGGCGGCTTTAAATTGTCGCACTCGACTTAGCTTTATTGGAAAAAAATGGCAACAACTAGTTTTGAAGCAAGCATTTTCAATCGGTTAGATCAATAAATACTTACGTAAACGTAAGACATTAAGTTACAAAAGTGTCACGCGACATCGCGTTTTTCGTTGTGCAAGGCGAGATAGTCAGCGCTTCGCATCTCAAACAGGCGGGATGCCGTTCGATCAAATTCGAAACCCTCAGTCCCCTTCCGCTGAACAAGAAGGTCTTCTGGCATGGCTGCAGCGGAGGCGACGACTCTGATCGTGCGATCGTAAAAGGCATCGATCAGAATAATGAAACGCTTCGTTTCGTTGCGCTTGTCGGCGTCAAGCAGAGGAATATGATCGATGAAAACAGTGTCGAACCTATCGGCGATCGCAAGAAAATCAGCGGCACCGAGCGGCTTTTCGCACAGATCGGCGAACGAAAAACGTGCGACGCGTCCAGCTGCCTTCGGAACGACGACGGAGCGTCCCTTGACAGCAATATTGGTCGGCGCACTGACATGACCTTCGGTTAATTGCTGCCAGGCCCTATCCATAGCCTTGTCGGAAGCCTCGCCAAGTGGCGTGACATAGACAGGCAGGCTCCTGATTTTCTCCATCCGATAGTCGGTCGGGCTATTCAGCGTGACGACCTGAACATGCTGCTGTAGCAAATCGACGAAGGGCAAAAACAGACTGCGGTTGAGACCGTCCTTGTAAAGATTGCCCGGCAAAACATTCGAAGTCGTCACCAGAACGCAGCCATTGGCGAAGAGTTCGGTGAACAGCCGCGCGAGGATCATCGCATCGGCGATATCGGTAACCGAGAATTCATCGAAGCAGAGCAGCTCGGCCTCTGCCAGCAATTGTGCTGCAACCGGGGGGATCGGATCCGCCTGCTTTGTTTCACCACTTTTGAGCTTCTGGCGGTGTGCGTGGACGCGATTGTGCACGTCGGCCATGAATTCGTGAAAATGGCAGCGGCGTTTCTTTTCGATGGGCGCGAGCTGAAAGAACATGTCCATCAGCATCGTCTTTCCCCGTCCCACACTGCCCTCGACGTAGAGACCTTTGACAGACGAACCATCACCGGCTTTCTTCGCAAACAACCAGCCCAGCGCACTCTTTTTCTTGGCGGGTTTGCGGATCTTGAGCTCGGTCAGAACACGATCAAGCTGCGATGCGACGGCCATCTGCGCGGCATCTGCTTTCAACTCGCCAGATGCGGTCAGTGCGTTGAGCTGTTCAACGACACTGTGATTATAATCTGGTAACGGCTTCATACACGCGCCTCGAACGCGAGCACCGTCAAACGATGCCCGCGCAAAAACATTATCGGCTGAGGCTCAGCGGCTGACCGCTATTGGTCGTACCATCATAACGCGTGTCGCCAGTCTTGTAGACCCGACCGATCGTGTCGCCAGCGCGATTCTTGAACTGAACCATCTTGTTAGAGACTTCCCATGAGCCCATGGACGACAGCTCTCCAGCGCAACCACGGGTACCGCCGCGCGATCCGCTGCCCAGGTTGGTCAGGGTCAGGAACATGTCGCAGCTAGCGCCGCCATTGGACACGCGCCAGTTGCCGACCATAGCTTCCTTGGTGACGTCCATCGCAGCAGCAGGGGGAGCAGAGGCTACATTGGTGCCGGCGGGTGCCCCGTTGGCAGGCGCATTGGGAAACTGCGAAGAGCCGCCGGGAGGTGGCAAAGCGCCGGACTGCACGGACGGCACGGGCTGCGCCTGAAGCGGCGGCGTATAACCGGGATTGCCATTGGGGCTGCTGTTATTGTTGTAATCGAAGGAGGTACGCTGGCAACCGGAAAGGCTCATCACGACCACCAGACCCGTCACCACATATCTGAACTGCATTTCAAGCTCCCGATTCTCTGCTTCGGCTAGACCATGTCTACACAAAACGGCTGAATTATTACCAAAGCGTTGCCTTAAGCAAGCCGCTACCGCGATAATTGCAAGTTCAGTCGATTTTTATAGACCTATCCAGCCTCGTTATCATGAAACAGGCCACGATGGGGATCGCGGCCTGTTTGTTGTCTTCTATTATCCACCGCGCTTAAACGCGACGCTCGACCATCATCTTCTTGATCTCGGCAATCGCCTTGGCAGGGTTCAAGCCCTTCGGGCACGCCTGCGCGCAGTTCATGATCGTGTGGCAGCGATACAGACGGAACGGATCTTCGAGGTCATCAAGACGCTCGCCTGTCGCTTCATCACGGCTGTCGATCAGCCAGCGATAGGCCTGCAGCAGAACAGCCGGACCGAGATAACGGTCACCGTTCCACCAGTAGCTGGGACAGGAAGCGGAACAGCAGGCGCACAGGATGCACTCGTACAAACCATCGAGCTTCTGGCGATCGTCATGGCTTTGCTTCCACTCTTTGGCAGGCGTCGGTGATACCGTCTTCAGCCAAGGTTCGATGGAGCGGTGCTGGGCGTAGAAGTTCGATAGGTCGGGAACGAGGTCCTTTACGACCGGCATATGCGGCAGAGGATAGACCTTCACCGTGCCGGTGATTTCTTCCATGCCCTTGGTGCAGGCCAGCGTATTCGTACCATCGATGTTCATCGCGCAAGAACCGCAAATGCCCTCGCGACAGGAACGGCGAAGCGTCAGCGTCGGATCGACATTGTTCTTGATGTAGAGAAGCGCATCGAGAACCATCGGGCCGCAATCATCGACATCGATGTAATAGGTATCGATGCGCGGATTCTGGCCGTCATCAGGGTTCCAGCGGTAAACCCGGTATTCGCGAACATTCTTCGCGCCTGCCGGCTTCGGCCAGACCTTGCCTTCGGTCATCTGAGAGTTTTTTGGGAGAGCAAGTTCAACCATGTCCAGTTCCTCTCAATCAGTAGACGCGAGCTTTAGGCGCGATCTTCTGAAGATCAATGCCTTCGGCAATCAGTTCCGTGTGAACCGGACGGTAATCAAGCTTCACGTCGCCCTGCTCGTTGACCCAAGCCAATGTGTGCTTGCGCCAATTGACGTCATCGCGACCGCCAAACGGGCCTTCCACGAAGTCTTCACGCGCATGACTGCCACGGCTTTCCTTGCGGGCTTCCGCACCGTAGACGGTGGTGATCGCGTTGGCCATGAGGTTTTCAAGTTCCAACGTTTCAACGAGATCGGAATTCCAGACCATAGAACGGTCGGTGACCTTGATATCCGGCAGTTCCTTCCAGATGGCAGAAAGGCGCTGACAGCCGCTTTCCAACGATTCCTGCGTACGAAACACCGCAGCATCGTCCTGCATGGCGCGCTGCATCTTGTCACGCAACACGGCGGTCGGCGTTCCGCCATTGGCGTTGCGCAGACGGTCGAAGCGATCCATGATCTTGTCGCAAGCAGCGACATTGAGCGCGGGAACAGCGCTCGCGCGATCAATGACTTCGGCCGCACGAATGGCAGCGGCACGGCCAAAGACCACGAGGTCGATCAGTGAATTGGAACCGAGGCGGTTTGCCCCGTGAACCGAGGCGCAACCAGCTTCGCCCACAGCCATCAGGCCTGGAATGATCCGCTCAGGGTTTTCACTATCGGCATTCAGCACTTCACCCCAATAGTTGGTCGGAATGCCGCCCATATTGTAGTGAACCGTCGGCAGAACGGGGATAGGCTCGCGTGTCACGTCCACGCCTGCGAAAATCTTGGCGCTTTCGGAAATGCCCGGAAGGCGCTCATGCAGGATGGCCGGATCGAGGTGATCCAAGTGAAGGAAGATGTGATCCTTGTTCTTGCCGACGCCACGACCTTCGCGGATTTCCATTGTCATGCAACGCGAGACGACGTCACGCGAGGCCAGATCCTTGGCGGATGGCGCATAACGCTCCATGAAGCGCTCGCCTTCGGAGTTGACGAGATAACCGCCCTCACCGCGCGCGCCTTCGGTGATGAGACAGCCCGCGCCGTAAATGCCCGTCGGGTGGAATTGAACGAATTCCATGTCCTGAAGCGGGAGACCGGCGCGCGCAATCATGCCACCGCCGTCGCCCGTGCAGGTGTGCGCGGATGTGGCCGAGAAATAGGCGCGGCCATAACCGCCGGTTGCCAGAACCACCATTTTCGCCGTGAAGCGGTGGATGGTGCCGTCATCGAGGTTCCAGGCTACGACGCCTGTGCAATGGCTTCCGTCATCCGACATGATGAGATCAAGCGCGAAATATTCGATGAAGAATTCGGCATTATGGCGCAAGGACTGACCATACAGCGTGTGCAAAATGGCATGGCCGGTACGGTCGGCAGCGGCGCAGGTGCGCTGCACCGGTGGGCCTTCACCGTAGTTCTGCATGTGGCCGCCGAACGGGCGCTGGTAGATCTTGCCTTCGGCGTTACGCGAGAACGGCACGCCGTAATGCTCCAGCTCGTAGACCGCCTTTGGCGCTTCCATGGCAAGATACTGCATGGCGTCCACGTCGCCGAGCCAGTCGGAGCCCTTGACGGTATCGTACAGGTGCCATTGCCAGCTGTCCGGCGTCATGTTGTTGAGCGATGCGGCAATACCGCCCTGTGCTGCAACCGTGTGCGAACGGGTTGGAAAGACCTTGGTGATGCACGCGGTCTTGAAGCCCTGTTCGGCCATGCCGAGCGTCGCGCGAAGACCCGCGCCACCTGCGCCCACAACGATCACGTCATAGGAGTGATCAACGTAAGTATAGGCCTTGCCGTTCTGAGAAGGTGAACTGTTGGGTGCCATGACGGATTATCCTGCGAATGCGATTTTCAGAACGGCGAAAAGACAGAGACCAGCCATAATCACCGCGAAGAACGTGTTGAGCATCAAAAGGACCAGCTTGGGCACTTCCGCATGCACATAGTCTTCGATGATGACCTGCATGCCCAGCTTCATGTGGATGATGCCAGAGACGACGACAAGCGCCATAATCACCGCAACGAGCGGGTTCGAAAGAGCCCCGGCAACCTCTTCGTACGGCGCACCGCCATACATGACCAGGAAAACCACAAAGAAAATCAGAAGCGGAACGTTTGCGACTGCCGTGACGCGCTGGCGCCAGAAGTGCTCCGTGCCTTCCCGGGCAGATCCCAGGCCGCGAACCTTATTGAGAGGTGTACGCATATCCATGGTAATATCTCCTCAGCGCACGATCAGGGCGACAACCCAGATCAGCGCGGTCAGACAGATCGAAACCACGAAGGATGCCTTGGCGATTTTCGTGGTGAAATGTTTATCGAAGCCATGACCCAGATCCCACATGAAGTGGCGGAGGCCGCCAAGCATATGGTGAACGAGCGCCCACGTGTAGCCGATCAGAATGAGTTTACCGATAATGGAGTTCATGGCCCACTGGACCCAGCTATAGGCATCCACGCCGGACGCTGTCGCGATCAACCACCACGCAACCAACACTGTGCCGAAATACAGCGCCGCACCAGTAATTCGGTGCACGATCGATGCGAGCATCGTCGGGATGAGCTTGTAGACTTGAAGATGCGGCGACAATGGCCGATTGCTTGTCGTATTCGCCATATAAACCTCACGGCGTTCCGCGCCCAGAAAGCGGGCGCCCCAAACAACGCACATGACGGAGAAATGTGCATTGCACCAACCGCGACCTTTAATAGCACGAGGTCATGACCACAAGCACAATTGCCAGCGCAAACGAATTTAATCGATTGGGGTTTGAAGAATCATTGTAATTTGTTGGATCAAAAATAAATTCCTGAGCGTTTCCAAGCTGAGGCGTCAAAAATATTTTACGTAAACGTCAAAATAATCGCTGTCGATCACGTGATAAATCCGGAGAACTTTGCTCATGTTAATGACCCGAATCGTTGCGGTTTTCATCACGGTGACAGCCGCAATCATATTGGCTTCTCACGCAAATGCGATGGATGATCGCAAGTATAAAAACCGACACGATCATCATCGGCAACAGGATCGTTCATATTATGGTGGCGATGGGCTACCATCTTATATCCGTGGCATCGGCACCTATGCAGGCGGCGTTTCAGCCATCCGTGCGCCGCGCAACGGGATCTACTTTGCCGCGGAAGGGACCGACAGAATTGCGACGGACACGATACAGAGCCCCGACAGACCCCGCATCATTCACGTCAACAGAAAGACGGTAGGTGCTGAATGCTCATACGAAGCGGGCGTTTGTGTCATCCGCCCCTGAAAGGTTTCTGCGCTAGACGAATGTCCAGACCGTGGTTTTCTTCACGTCGCTATCTTCCAGAACCCGCGTGACAGGCACTTGGTAGATGGCGCGCGGCTCCAAAAGGTCTTGCGGTAAATAGGCACGACCGGGATCACCGATCAGAACCGTGACCCCGTTTCGTGTTATGGCCGAAAGCCAAGGCGTTAGAACGGCGGCAAAGGCGCTATCATAAAAGACGTCACCTGCCAGCAGCAGATCTGCGTTGATGGCTTTGCCGACGATGTCGTCGCTCATGAAATCGATATCAACATTGTTTTCTGCAGCGTTGAGAGCGATGGCCGTCTTTGCCCAAGGGTCGATATCGACAGCAGTCACGCTTGCCGCACCCGCGAGCGCAGCGCAGATCGCCACAAGACCTGAACCGCTGGCAAAATCGACGACGCTCTTGCCCGCCACTGTCTCGGGATGGTCGAGAATATAACGCGCCAACCCCTGACCACCCGCCCAGGCAAAAGCCCAGAATGGCGGCGGCAGGCCGATCTCCTGCAATTCGTCTTCCGTCTTCAACCAGAGCTCATGCGCTTCACTTGCCAGATGCAGGCGAATTTCCGGCACGTGCGGCGGCGACATGACGGCCGTATTGCTCTGGATGAAGGCGTAAGGATCGGTTTTCAATCCTTTCAGTCCGCAGAGCGAGGAGGCTTGTCGAGCTTGCCCATCCGGCAAACTTCCAGATACTCCTCCAGCAACACAGGCTGTACGGAAAGACGCATGGACGTGACGAGCGACATCTCGGCAAGCTTGGGATTGGCCTTCACGTCTTTCAGTGTCACGGGTACGGGCATATCGCATACGGCCTTGATGTGCACGCAGTCCCAGCGCGCATCACCGTCCGCAGTTGTGTCGGGACGCGACAATTCACAGACCTCGACGATACCGACGACTTCCAGCCCCTCGTTGGAGTGGTAGAAGAAGCCCTTGTCGCCAATTTTCATGGCACGCATATTGTTGCGCGCTTGGTAATTGCGCACCCCACCCCACTCTTCACCAGCGTCACCTTTGGCCTTTTGCTGGTCCCAGGACCATGTGGATGGCTCGGACTTGAAAAGCCAGTAATTCGCCATGGCTCTCACGCTCCCGGATTGTTGAAGACCCAGTTATAGGGCTTCACGTCGACACTTTCGAACAGACCGGCCTTGGCATAAGGATCGGCATCCGCCAGCGCCTTTGCCGCATCAATATCGGCTGCCTCTACGATCACAAGGCTACCATTCGGCTTGCCGTCCGCATCCAGAAACGGGCCTGCCATTTTCAGCGTACCTTCCGCGTTCAGCTTGTTGAGGTGCTCCAGATGCACAGGACGTGTTTCCATGCGCACATGCAGATGGTCTGGCTTGTCTTTGCAAATGAAAGCAAACAGCATTTTCGTCTCCTCTTGAGTGCCCTACTCGGTGGTTATGGGCCTTGTCATCAGTTGTTGAATGGCGGTCTTGATGTCCAGCTTGCCGTCGATGATCGCCGCAACCGCATCTGTAATCGGCATTTCGATACCGAGGCCATCGGCAAGACGTGACGCGACGGAGGCGGCATAGGCGCCCTCCACCAAGCCGCCGTGGAAGGTGGCGGGGTCACCGCCCTCACCCAGCAAAATGCCGAAACGCAGGTTGCGCGACTGGTGGCTGGTCGCCGTCAGCACCAGATCTCCAAGGCCGGAAAGGCCACGAACGGTATCCGCCTTCCCTCCCATGGCGGCGGCGAGACGTGACATTTCCGCCAGCCCGCGTGAAATCAGGGCCGCGCGTGCTGAATCACCAAGGCCAGCGCCTTCAACGATGCCGCCGGCAATAGCCAGAACGTTTTTCAACGCACCGCCCAGTTGCACGCCGATACGATCCGTCGAAGCGTAAAGCCGGAATGTACGGCCGGAAATCGTCTGCGCAAGTCGCTCGGCAACGCGAAGATCGCTTGCAGCAACCGCCATGGCCGTTGGCAACCCCTTGGCGATATCGGCTGCGAAGCCAGGACCGGATAAGATCCCGACCGGATGATGCGGAAGCTCCTGTTCCAGCACATCCGTCAACAATTTTCCGGATGAACGGTCGAGACCCTTGGCGCAGGTCAAGATAACGGTGTCCTTAGACAAATAAGGACCGTAATGCCGTGCCGCATCCGCATGCGCCTGCGATGGCATGGCGAAGAGAACGATATCAGCATCGTTAAGAGCGTCGGGTTCAGCCGAGTATTTCAATGAATCCGGCAAGGAAATGCCGGGTAGCGCTGCCTCGTGAACGCCATAGGCGGACAGATCCGCCATCAAACCGGCGTCCCTGCCAAGCAGCGTCACATCGTGGCGATCTTCAAGCGCCACCACGACGGCGATGGCCGTACCAAATGCACCTGAGCCAATGACGACGATCTTCTCACGCTCCGTCATGCCTTTGCGCCTCGCTTGCCAAAGCCGATCAACGTCTGCGCCTGTGCATCCAATGGCCAGCGTGAACGGGGCTGAACATCGAGACTGTCCGGCTCCATGCCTTGCGCCAAGCGCTCCAACCCCGCCCAGGCAATCATCGCAGCATTGTCGGTGCATAGCTGCAAGGGCGGCGCGATGAACCGAAACCGATGCTTCTCGCACAAGTCTTGAAGCGTGCGACGTATCTCCTGATTTGCGGCGACACCACCGGCCACGACCAGCGACGGACCGCCGTCAACCGATGGAAACTCCTCCAGAAAACGTTGAAGTCCTCGGCCGATACGGTCTTTCAAAGTCCGGGATACGGCTTTTTGGAAAGACGCGCAGATATCGGCAATGTCCTGATCAGACAGCGGTACAATGGCTGTTGCCGCCTGTCGAACTGCGGTCTTGAGGCCGGAAAACGAAAAATCGAGCCGCGCTTCACCCGCCATCGGCCGAGGCAACACGAAACGGTCCGCATTGCCGGTTGCCGCTGCTTTTTCCACCGCAGGCCCGCCGGGATAGGGCAGACCCAAGAGCTTTGCGGTCTTGTCGAAAGCCTCGCCCAACGCATCGTCGATGGTCGTGCCCCAGCGCTCATATTGCCCGACACCACGCACGAGGATGAGCTGGGTATGCCCGCCGGAGACGAGCAGCATCAGATAAGGGAAGGACAGACCATCCGTCAGCCGCGCCGTCAGCGCATGACCTTCGAGATGATTGATGGCGTAAAGCGGTTTGCCCGTTGCCTTGGCGATGGCCTTTCCGGTCATCAGACCGACGATCAGTCCCCCGATCAAACCGGGACCGGAGGTCGCGGCGACAGCATCGATATCGGCAAGCGTCACACCGGCACCGGCCAGTGCTTCTTCGATCAGGGTATCGAGCGCTTCCACGTGGGCACGCGCAGCAATTTCCGGCACCACTCCGCCATAGGCACTGTGTTCTTCCAGCTGCGACAAAACGACGTCGGAGACAATTTCGCCGCGCCCACCGGCATGCCGAACCACCACGGATGCAGCGGTTTCGTCGCAGCTTGTCTCAATACCGAGGATACGAAGAAAGGGGGTCATCAGCCGGTTCGTTGATTGCGGTGTTTCAGAAACTTGGGTACGAACACCTCCGGTAACAATGGATAGAAGCGGATGCAAACAAAACCTTTCCGAATCGGCACGCGTGGCAGCCCCCTGGCGCTGGCGCAAGCCTTCGAGACGCGGGATCGCCTCGTCGCGGCGCATGGCCTGGTGCCGGAGATGTTCGAAATCGTGCCGATTATGACGAAGGGTGACCGCATCGCTGATCGTGCTTTGTCTGAGGTCGGCGGCAAAGGACTGTTTACGGAGGAGCTTGAAACGAAGCTTCTTTCCGGGGAGCTGGATTTTGCAGTGCACTCCTCAAAGGATATGGCGACGAAACTGCCCGATGGCTTGCATCTGTCCGCATTCCTACCCCGCGAGGACGTGCGTGATGCGTTCATCGGCCGCGCCGCTCCGAAACTCACAGAGTTGCCGCATGGCGCAACGGTCGGTTCCGCTTCGTTGCGCCGACAAGCCCTCATCCGCCGGGTGCGGCCCGACCTCAACCTCATTCTCTTTCGCGGTGCCGTTGCAACGCGCCTGCGCAAGCTTGACGAGGGAATGGCGCACGCGACCTTACTTGCCTTTGCAGGTCTCAAACGCTTGAACATGGATGACATACCGACACAGCTGCTGGAAACGAAAGATTTCCTCCCCGCACCGGCACAAGGTGCCATCGGCATCGAAAGTCGGATTGGCGATAGCCGCATCGACGATCTCCTCGCTGCCGTCAACCACCGCCCCACCTACGACGCCGTTTCCTGCGAGCGCGCATTTCTGTCTGTCCTGGATGGTTCATGCCGGACACCGATTGCCGGTTACGCCCATTGCGATGGCGATGACCTGCACTTCTCAGGTCTTATTTTAACACCGGATGGTCAAACAGAGCATAGTGTCGAGATCTCCGGAAAAAGGCTCCAGGCTTTGGAACTGGGCATAAAAGCCGGTGAACACGTCCGCGCTGCTGCTGGACCCGGCTTCTTCGAAAGCTGGACCTGACCATGCGCGTCGTCGTTACACGCCCGGAAGCATCGGGGCTGAAGACGGCACAGCTTTTGCGCGAGATCGGCCATGAACCTGTCCTGCTGCCGCTGACAAGTCCCACCCATGATGCAACGGCGGCCATTGCTGCCTTGGCAAACACACCAGCATCCTTGGCAGTGACGAGCGCAGAGGCGGTTCGCGCGCTCTTGGGCTCAGGCGCAGATCTGGCTGCCAGCCTGCACAGACCCATATTTGTCGTTGGACATGCGTCTGCAAAGGCGGCACGCGATGCCGGCTTTCGGAAGATTATCGCTGGCGAAAGCGATGGATCAGCCCTGGCGCAACTCATCGCCGATACGGACGTCTCTCATCGCGGCACAGTCCTTTATCTGGCAGGCACCCCGAGGGATCAAGGCTTCGAGCGCGCACTTGGTGAACTCAAAGTGCCTTTTGAAACCGTCGAAATCTATCGGATGCAGCCAGTTCAGTGGCAAAGCCACAACCTGAAAAAGCGTATTGCGGATATCCCAATCGATGCCGTCCTGTTTTATTCGAGCGAGGCGGTGCGGATATTTTTTGCGCTGATGGAGCGTGAAGAATATCTCGGTCAATTGCGTGATTGCAGGATGGTCTGCATCAGCAGCAAGGTGCTCTCCCAGATTCCAGCAGCATTTCAAAACGCGGCATTTGCCAGCCCTGCACCGAGTGAGTCCCGGATGTTTGATCTTCTTGATCGAAAAGCGGGAACCTAATTCCCTCCCGCCCCTTTCCTTTGCCGTTATCACTGACTAGGTTTAGGCATATTCAGGCAGAATGAGGTTGTCATGGTATCGGGAAAACCGCCACGCCACTCCAAGTCCACCACTGAACCGGTCACAATCGATCTCGATTCGAAGGACGTGAAGGATATCGGCAAAGACAAGGACGCGGGGGCCATAGAGGCCAAACCGGCAAAAGAGCCGGAGGCAGCTGTACCCTCTGAGAAGACATCAGCATTCGGCGCTGAAAGCTCTGACCCGAAACCGATATGGGACAACCAGGTCAAGAAGCCGATCGAGCCGGAGCCCAATATTCACAAGGCTGGAGATGTAAAGGCGGATCAAACGGCAAAACCCGCAGCGGCAGGCACGACAACCGTTCCGCCTTTCAAGAGCGAACCACTGAAATCCGACAAAACGACGACGCAGCCGCGACAACCGGAAGCCTCTAAGCCAGCGACGGATAGCAAAACCTTTGCGGCATCCCCGTCAAACGTCAAAAGCAGCGATAATGGTAGCGGCAGTTCCGGCGCGCTATTGGCGGGCATCGTTGGTGGCCTGATCGCGCTGTTTGCTGCGGGCAGCATGCAATATGCAGGTTACCTGCCTTCGTTTTCGTCCAGCAATGGCTCGTCTGACGAACTGGCATCCCTCAAGACCGAAGTTGAAAGCCTGCGCCAGCAAATCGCAAATGGGCCACAAGCGACAGCCGACACATCCGCACTCGAAACACGCTTGGCTGCTCTGGAGAGCTCGACAGCATCCGGCGGTGGTGATGTCACTGACAAGCTGGCCTCACTCGAATCAACCCTATCGACCCTACAGTCTGAAAAAGCCGCGCAGGATGCGGCCAATGCCGACCTGACCCGCCGCTTGAGTGACGTGGAAACCAAGATCAATGAGCCACGCGACGACATCGAGGTTGCGCGTGCCATTGCATCTGCCGGTTTGAAGGCCGCCATTGACCGCGGCGGGCCGTTTTTGACTGAGTTGGATACCCTGTCGCGTGTCACGCCCGACGATCCGGCGATCCAGTCGCTGCGACCTTTTGCCAATACAGGCGTCCCCTCGCGCTCCGAGCTGACGCGCAATTTTCCAGAGATCGCCAATGCCATGCTCGGTTCGCTCAACCAGACCGATCCCAACCAGGGCATCGTCGATCGGTTGGCGGAAAGCGCACTGTCGCTCGTCAAGGTCAGGCCTGTGGGCAATGTCGAAGGTGAAGGTGCAGAGGCCAAGATCGCCCGTATCGAGGACAAGCTTCGCAATGGCGACCTGAAGGGCGCCTCCCTTGAATGGGATGGCCTGCCTGAGCCTGCCAAGACGGCGTCACAGGATTTCAAGACCTCACTCGACGCCCGCGTACAGGTCGAGGATTTGGTGAACGGCACGCTCACCCGCGCCATCAGCAGCACCGGTCAGCAGGGGTAAGACATGACAAAGATTATCAGTTTCATCGTCATCGTTCTTCTCATCGGCTTCGGGTTCTCTTGGCTTGCGGACCGGCCAGGTATCCTATCGATTGTATGGCAGGGCCAATTGATCGAGATGAGTCTCATGGTGGCTGCCTCTCTTGTGGCAGCCCTCGTCGCTGCCGTCATGATTGTCTGGTGGCTGTTCAACACCATCTGGAGTTCCCCGCACGCCGCACGCCGCTATTTCCGCTCCCGAAAGCGCGATAGAGGCTATCAGGCGCTCTCGACTGGCTTGATCGCAGCAGGTGCTGGCAATGCTATTCTCGCCCGGAAGATGACCGCGCGAACGCAGGGACTTTTGAATGCCGATCAAGAACCCTTGATCCACCTGCTGGAGGCGCAAGCCGACCTGATTGAAGGCAAATATGATGCCGCCCGTCGCAAGTTCGAAGCGATGGCCAAGGACCCCGAAACGCGCGAGCTCGGCCTTCGTGGTCTTTACATGGAAGCCAGACGCCAAGGCGCGAACGAGGCGGCACTGGAATATGCAGAGGATGCCGCAAAGAATGCGCCCTACCTGCCATGGGCGGCGCAGGCGACCCTGGAGAGCAAATCCAGAAGCGGCGAATGGGACGATGCTATCCGCCTGCTTGATCAACAAAAAGCGGCAAGCGTGTTAGAGCGTGGCGAAGCCGAGCGCCTGAAAGCGGTTCTGCTGACCGCAAAAGCGCAAGAGAAATTCGAGAGCGACCCAAAGGCCGCGCGCGAAGATGCCAAGCAGGCGCTGAAGCTGTCAAAGGGGCTGGTGCCTGCAGCTCTGGTTGCTGCCAAATCCTATCTGCGCGAAGACAATCTGCGCAAGGCGGCCGCAGTACTCGAGCCCGTCTGGAAGATTGCGCCGCATCCGCAGATCGCCCAGCTTTACATCAGAGCGCGCAGCGGCGACACCGCCATTGACCGCCTCAAACGAGCAGAGCGGCTCGAAAGTCTGAAGCCCAACAATGTTGAAGCCCTTGTTGCCATTGCTCAGGCATCTCTCGATGCTCAAGATTTCGCACGTGCGCGGAGCAAAGCACAAGCTGCCGCGCGCATCGAGCCGCGCGAAAGCACATATCTGTTACTCGCTGATATCGAAGAAGCAGAAACAGGTGATCAGGGCCGCATTCGCCACTGGATGGCCCAGGCACTGCGCGCACCGAGAGATCATGCCTGGGTGGCCGACGGTATAGTCTCCGAAAAGTGGCTGCCTGCTTCTCCGGTTACCGGTCGCCTGGATGCGTTCGAATGGAAAATGCCATTCGGCCAGATCGAGGGGCCCGTCGAGGATGTCAGCGTCGATAACGCGCTGTCGTCCCTACCCGATGTTGCAAAGCCCGAAATTCGCGAAAAAATTATCGAAATACCTGTACCAGCCAAGGTATCAGAGCCTGTGCTGCAACCTGACACACCCGTCGTAATCGCTGAGAAACCAGCAGCGCCAAAACCATTGGCCACCAGCTCGACCGACGACAAAAAGCTTGAAAAACAGATGGAGCCGGTGGCCTTTTTCGGCGGAGCCCCGGACGATCCGGGCGTAAAGAAGCCCGCTGGCGATCCGGATGAAAAAACGCGACTGAAACTGTTTTAACGAACCCAAAGGACCGCCATGCTCGAGCGTATTCAGTCGTTTTTCCACAACCTCACGCAGGGCAGTCCCTCCGAGGATTTTGCACCCGATGATTTGCGCGTGGCCATCGCAGCACTCTGTTTTCAGGTGATGGAGGCCGACGGTACCGTTTCCAAGGTGGAACGTCAGCGTCTGCGTGAGCTGTTGCAGGAGCATTATGACCTCAGCTCCACAAAGCTGGATGCGCTCATGGAAGCAGGCCGCGAGGCGGGACGTGAAGCGGTCGACTATTATCGCTTCACGGCCGACATTCGCCGTCATCTTGACGAGGAAAAGCGCGTCGAGCTTATCGGTATCCTATGGGATATCGTCTATGCGGATGGCGAACGTAATGAGATGGAAGACCACGTTATCTGGCGGGTTGCCGACCTTCTGGGCGTCTCGGTCCGAGACCGCGTTCTGCAGCGCCAACAAGCCGCCACGCATGTCAATATATCGGATGAAAGTGAAACCGAGAAAGATGCTGTTTGATCCCTCTGGTCAGAGAAGCAACCAAGACAGAATCCTGATCGTTCTGCATCAGGAGAGGTCAACGCCCGGTCGGGTCGGCCAGATGCTGATCGACAAGGGGTACCGACTCGACATCAGGCGGCCCGCATTGGGTGACGATCTGCCGACCACCCTGTCTTCCCACGCCGGTGCGGTGATATTTGGCGGCCCGATGAGTGCGAATGATCAGGACGCATTTATCCAGACGGAAATCGACTGGCTGAAAATCCCGCTTGAAGAAGATAAACCGTTTCTTGGAATATGTCTTGGCGCGCAAATGCTTTGCAAGCACCTCGGCGCGAGGGTGGATGGCGACAAGCACGGCAGAGTGGAAATTGGCTGGTATCCTCTGCACGCGACCGAAAAAGGCAACTTGCTCATGCCATCCTGGCCACAGATGGTTTACCACTTTCACCGTGAAGGATTTGAGTTACCACAAGGAGCAGAGTTGCTGGCCACAGGTGACGCCTACCCCAATCAGGCCTTCCGGTACGGTCGAAATGCCTGGGGTCTGCAATTTCATGCAGAGTTGACACGCGCGATGATGCAAAGCTGGGTGGTCCGTGGCGCCGAGAAATTCGCCATGCCCAACGCACAAGTTGGACGCCAGCATTTGGAAGGCCGGATGCTGTTCGACAACGCACTCAAGGTCTGGCTCTCGCAGTTTCTGGATCTGGTCTTTCAAGGCAGATTACAGAAAACCGAGTTTTCTAGCGACGTAGCACTTCCGTCAGTTTGACACCGATGACGTTGTCCTCGCCGTCGGAGACGATTTCGCCACGACCGATAGTTTGACCGTTCACCCGGATATCGACCAGATCGCCAAACTTTTTGTTCAACAGAATGACCTGATCTTTGGTAAGGGCCATGAGCGCGGAAACAGAGACCTGCGCCTGTCCGATTACGACGTCCATCGTCAGCGGTATCTCATCGAAATGTTTACCTGATGGTTGCGACGACGCGACCAGAGCGCGGCTGTTATCGTGCATCGGTTGACCCCAATCAGCAAGTTGCACGCTTACGTCTTGCCGAGCCGAAACTGGAGGGCTCAGGGTATGTTCGACCCGATAAGGCTGGTTGAAACTCGCGCCAACAGTTGGCCACGAGAAAGGCGCTGCACCGTCATTTGAATCCATCATGGAACACCCTCGGCATATCGAATCAGCCACATCCATAGGGCCACCGTCATTGTACGGGAGCTGCCGACCCCATTGATCGCTGGTTTGTAAAAGAATGGCAGTATGATTAACGCGCACTTAACATCCACAGGCGCACGGTGGCTGAGGGAGCTCAGATAAAACGACTGCTTCAAAACGGTACGCATTTTCAAACTGGTGCAATGTCTTAACTGCCAAAAATCAGGCCTGTAACACATAAGGACAAGTCTCAGCAGATCTTCGAATTAAAAATGGACAAAGGCCGTTTATTCGAAACAGCGCAAAAACAGCGGCGTGACGGCTGGAACAGCATGTAGATCAACCGCCACTTGCCGGTCGCCGTGTGAATGACTAAATGTCATCCAACAACGATATGGAGATATTGATGCTTGCCCTGTTTCAGACGATCGATCTGGCGTTAAACCTTTATACCTGGATACTGATTATCAGTGCCATCTTCTCATGGCTTTATGCCTTCAATGTCATCAATTCTTCGAACCAGTTCGTGGCAGCGATCGGCAGTTTTCTCTACAATGTCACCGAACCGGCGCTGCGACCCATTCGTCGTGTCCTGCCGAATCTGGGCGGCATCGACATTTCGCCGATCATCCTGCTTCTGATCATCTTCTTCATTCGTTCGCTGATGTGGAACACGATTTACCCGCTGGTCGCCTGATCTCCAGTCAATAAAAAAAATCCTCCGGTTCGAATGCGAACCGGAGGATTTGTCATTTCCGTGTATGCGCAATGGCTGAAATCAGCTTTGCGTCTTGTAGCGCTCGATCGCTTCAATGATCAGCTTCTTGGCAACATCAACATTCTGCCAGCCGCCCATCTTCACCCATTTGCCGGGCTCCAGATCCTTGTAATGCTCGAAGAAGTGCTCGATCTGCTTGAGCGTGATGTCCGGCAGGTCAGTGTAGTTCTGGACCTTGTCATAACGCTGGGTCAGTTTAGGGGCTGGAACAGCAAGAATCTTTTCATCCTTGCCACCGTCGTCTTCCATGATCATGACG
The DNA here is from genome assembly GCF_014196515.1 of Rhizobium skierniewicense. Taxonomy (GTDB): domain Bacteria; phylum Pseudomonadota; class Alphaproteobacteria; order Rhizobiales; family Rhizobiaceae; genus Agrobacterium; species Agrobacterium skierniewicense. The sequence goes on from NZ_JACIDV010000006.1 coordinate 112,373, forward strand.
CCGATAGGGCGAACATTGATCACGCAACCGGGCACCAGCGGACGGGTGTTGCAGATCAGGACATCGATCGGGTCACCATCTTCGGACAGCGTGTGTGGCACGAAACCGTAGTTACCCGGATATGTCATAGGCGTGTAGAGAAAGCGGTCAACGACCAGAGCACCTGCGTCCTTGTCCATCTCGTACTTGATAGGATGGCCGCCGACGGGGACCTCCACGATCACATTGATATCATCCGGCGGGTTCTTGCCGATAGAAATAGCATCGATACGCATTCGCTTCCCTCGATCAGGTGGGTTGGACTGGCATGTCGATACTGGGAAAGTCACAGCTTTGCAACACGATGATGGCAGTTGCACCAAAACTCATAGTGCCGTTGCAGCTCGTTATGACCGTTGCAAAGACTATTAAATTGGACTTTACACGCACGACAATCGAGAGCGCTGTCGATAGACAAACACGTCATCAGGCAATGCCAGGAAGAATGGGCCTTAAAGGAGCCTAGAGGTCGATGATCGTACCACGACCATCGTTCCATACTCGCATGGTCTGAGCTTCACGCTGGCGAGGCTTCACCGGAATGGGAGCCGGTTTAAGGCGGGAGGACAGCAGGCGTGCTGCGCTCAGCACCGCCAATGTCCCCACGAGCGCAACCGTAAGGGAGGCTGTAAAGAGTGCGGCCAACGCCAGAATTGCGATGCTGGAAGCGGCGAAGAAGAATGTACGAATGCCTTGCATGATCCAAACCTTTCTGTCCAGACGAATGTGGGCCTTCTTTGCGTTGCTTGCAAGAGGATGCACACCGCCTATCTGCTTGCGAATGTCACAAAAGGTTGACACAAGTGCGGCATGGCCGATTTTTATTTCAACGATACTGTTCGCCCACGCCGCTCACTCCTGTCGGTGCCAGCCATTAATCTACGCGCGCTAGCAAAACTGAGCACATTGGAATGCGACGGCGTCATCTTCGATCTGGAAGATTCGGTCGCACCGGAAATGAAAGGCGAGGCCAGAAACAACCTCCTGGCCTTCTTCAGGCAAACGCCCCTCGCCGGCCGCGAGACGATGATCCGCATCAATCCGATCTCAACCACGACAGGGCAAAGTGATCTGAAGGCGGCGCTGGCTTGTGCGCCGGATGCGATCCTTCTGCCCAAGGTGGAGCAGCCATCCCATATCCAGGACGTTGCCGATTGGCTGACAGAGGCGGATGCACCGGACGACCTGAAAATCTGGGCGATGATCGAAACGCCGAAAGGCATTTTAAACGTTACCGCCATTGCCGAGGCGTCGCATACGCTGGGCGCTCGGCTGGGCGGTTTTGTTGTCGGATTGAACGATCTGCGCAAGGAAACGCGTGTGCCTGCACAGCCAGGGCGGACATACATTGCCCCATGGCTGATGCAGGTCGTCCTCGCAGCACGCGCGTATGGGCTTGAGGTCATAGACAGCGTCTCCAACGACTTCCGTGATCTGGATGCTTTCGCCGCAGAATGCGAACAGGGTCGCGCCATGGGTTTCGATGGCAAGATGCTGATCCATCCCGCCCAGATCGACCCTGCAAACCGGGCTTTCGCACCGGATAAGGATGCGTTGGCAGAAGCACATCAGATTATTGCGGCTTTCGCAAAACCGGAATCTGTGGGATTGAACGTCATCAATTCCAACGGTCGGATGATCGAGCGGCTGCATCTGGACCAGGCCAAAAGGCTTGTCGCGCTAGCCACGATCATCGATCAGAGAAAGGCAGAAAAAACATGAAAGTCTATCGTTTCATCACTGGTCCCGACGACGCAAAGTTTTGTCATCGTGTCACCGAAGCGCTTAACAAGGGCTGGGAACTGGCGGGCTCACCGACCTACGCGTTCAATGCGGCGGCAGGCGTCATGCATTGCGGCCAGCCGGTGACAAAGACAGTCGAAGGCAAGGAATACGATCCTGAGATGAAGCTGGGCGAGCAGTAAGGCGCTTGGCAGCCACGGATCAGCGATCCGTCGCTGCCTCGTCTGCACTTTCTTCAATGCGCTCCATGTCGTCGTCCGAAAGGCCAAAATGGTGTCCGATTTCGTGAATGAGCACGTGCGTGATGATATCGCCCAGCGTCTCCTCGTTTTCGGCCCAGTAATCCAGTATGGGTCGGCGATAAAGGATGATCCGGTTGACCATCTCACCGGTTTCCATGGTGAAGCGTTCTGAAATGCCGCGCCCCTCGAACAGACCGAGCAGATCGAAAGGCGTCTCCAGAGCCATGTCCTCGAACACCTCGTCGGTCGGAAAATCCGCGATCTCGATGATCAAGTCCTTGGTCAGCGCGCGAAACTCTTCGGGCAAATGGCCGTATGCCTCGATGGCAAGCGATTCGAATGCTGAAAGTGTCGGCGCGTGGCGATCCCGCCAATCGTCGGTTTTGTCTATGCGGGCCATTTCTGCTCCTTGTTGAAAGGCCCATATAAACCCTTGCCAACAAAATTTCGAGACCTGTTTGCCACAAGCAGCGAAATCCCCTGAGATTCCTAAGCATCACGGTTACTTTTCGCCCCCTTCCGACCTTGACAGAAACAGCTTGCTCGCGTATCCGGCACGTGAAATCGAGGGCGTATTGCGTCTTCCGTTCACATCGCTTTGTCAAAAGCGGTTTCATCGGCGCGGTTTTTAGAGCCCTTCGGCTTCCAGAACCGCGCTATTCGACTGATAAAAAGACGGCCAGACCGCATTTGCGGGCAGAGCCGGAACGAACATGAAAGGGTAAAAAATGTTCGCAGTCATCAAGACCGGCGGTAAGCAGTACCGTGTAGCGGCCAACGACGTGCTCACAATTGAAAAGTTGGAAGCAGACGCTGGCGCAACTGTAGAATTCACCGAAGTTCTCGTGATCGGCGTTGGCGCTGACGCACAGTTCGGCGCACCTTTCGTTGCAGGCGCAACGGTCAAGGCTGAAGTTGTCGAGCACAACCGCGGCAAGAAGGTCATCGCCTTCAAGAAGCGTCGTCGTCAGAACTCCAAGCGTACGCGCGGTCATCGTCAGCATCACACCGTCGTTCGTATCACGGACATCGTTGCAGCCTAATCGGCGCGATACGGGAAACTAGGTTTTAAAGGAGAAATCCAATGGCACATAAAAAAGCTGGCGGTTCATCGCGCAACGGTCGCGATTCGAATTCCAAGCGCCTTGGCGTGAAGAAGTTCGGCGGCGAAGCCGTCATTCCAGGAAACATTATTCTGCGCCAGCGCGGAACGCAGTGGCATCCAGGCGCCAATGTTGGCCTTGGCAAAGACCACACGATTTTCGCGCTGACAGCCGGCAACGTGTCCTTCCGCTCGAAGGGCAACGGCCGCGTATACGTGTCTGTGGCACCGAAAGCGGAAGCAGCAGAATAAGCCGGTCGCGTCATATGCAGCCGGTGTCTCAATGACCCGGCTGAAGGCGTAACAGGTTCAGTCATAAAAAGGGGAGTTGGGGCACCACCCAACTCCCCTTTTTCTTAACCTCATGGAGGGACTGAACCATGCAAGCTGAATTGTTGAGGGAAGACCAATCACGGTCACCCGAAGAACGGCCGAGACCGGACAGGTCAAGGAGCGATTGCCCCGTCTTATTATCGCAAAGGCTCGTTTTGCGCGCGCCTCACGAAGAAGACATTGACGCCCTTGCCCATCTTGCCAACAATGCCAACATCGCGACCATGGTGTCGCGTATGCCGCATCCTTACACGGCCAAAGACGCCGCGGATTTCGTGCGACGCGCAAAAGTGGGCGAGATTGGCAAGTGCGTCTATGCCATTACCCGCATGGAGAACGGCGAATTTATGGGCTGCTGCGGGCTGGAGCCGCAAAAGGACGACCAGAAGACCCTTGAAATGGGCTACTGGCTGGGCGAACCCTACTGGAACAAGGGCTATACCACCGAAGCAGCGCATGCCCTGATCGATATGGCGTTTCGCACACGCGACATCGAACAGATCGATGCGCGCTGCCGCGTCACCAACATCGCCTCACGCCGGGTCATACAAAAGTGCGGTTTTCAGCTTCAGGGTTCCGGTATGGTCGGATCTCTGGCGCTGGGCGGCATGGTCCCCGTCGAATGGTACCGGCTGGACCGCAAGACATGGGTTTCGCTGAGAAGCTGGGGAGATATGCGATGAGAACGGCGTACGCAATCACGACGCAAAGTGCTCCCTCCGTTCTTGAGACAGACCGATTGGTGCTGCGCCCGCAGAGCCTTTCGGATGCCGGAAGCATTGCGAAATCGTTGAGTGACTTTCGGGTCACACGCATGCTGGCGAGTGTTCCCGCGCCCTATTACAAACAGGATGCACTGGAGTGGCTGATCCTGCGGACGGCAGGAAATTCGCCGGATTGGCACTTCGCCATAACCTGCGGCGATGACACTCTGATCGGCGTCGTCTCGATAGAGCGGCTTCGTGACGCATGGCGTCTTGGTTATTGGCTCGACCGTGCCCATTGGGGCAAGGGCTATATGACGGAAGCTGTGGCTGGCGTCATCGAGTGCTTCTTTCAGCACATGCCGAACGAGGTGCTCTATTCCGGTATGTTTGCCGATAACGCGGCCTCTTTGCGGGTCCAGAACAAGCTTGGTTTCCAGATTATCGGGTGCCATGAGATCTATGCTGTCGCGCGTGCAAGCATGGTGACGCATCTGGATACCGCATTGACGGCAAATGCTTTTCAAAAACGCGGACCGTAAAACCCCATGAGTTAGCGCCGGTTTCATTGCAAACCGGCCTTGGCATATCGGGTCTCGCCCAACGATAATCTTTGACCTGGAGAGCCCGCACCTATATTTGGAGCGACAGAACCTTTTAAAAAAGCAAGTCCGCAAATCTCTGCTGGAATTGCCACTAAGCTGACAGAACGGCCAAGACGATGAAATTTCTCGATGAAGCAAAAGTTTATATTCGCTCCGGCGACGGCGGTGCCGGCTCGGTTTCCTTCCGGCGTGAAAAATTCATCGAATTCGGCGGCCCCGATGGCGGTGACGGCGGGCGCGGTGGCGATGTGTGGGTGGAGGTCGTCAATGGCCTCAATACGCTGATCGACTTCCGCTTCCAGCAGCACTTCAAGGCAACCATCGGCCAGCACGGCATGGGCCAGGGCCGGACGGGCGCCAAGGGTGCCAGTGTGGTGTTGCGCGTACCCGTTGGCACGCAGATTTTTGAAGAAGACAACGAAACGCTGATTATCGACCTGACCAAGGAAGGCCAGCGTTTTCGCTTGGCTGCTGGCGGTAATGGCGGTTTCGGCAATGCCTATTTCAAGTCCTCCACCAATCAGGCCCCCACGCACGCCAACCCGGGCCTGGCTGGTGAGGAGAAGATGATCTGGCTTCGCCTGAAGCTGATCGCCGATGCCGGCCTGGTCGGCCTTCCCAATGCGGGCAAGTCCACATTTCTGGCGACTGTCACCCGGGCACGTCCGAAAATAGCCAACTATCCCTTCACCACACTGCATCCCAATCTGGGCGTTGCCACGATTGACGGGCGCGAATTCGTTCTGGCCGATATTCCGGGCCTGATCGAAGGCGCGCATGAAGGCGTCGGTATTGGCGACCGTTTCCTTGGGCATGTTGAGCGCACACGTGTTCTGTTGCACCTTGTTTCGGCGCAGGAAGAGAATGTCGGTCAGGCTTACAAGACCGTCAAACGTGAACTTGCGGCCTATGGCGGCGGGTTGACCGATAAGCCCGAAGTCGTGGCGCTCTCACAGATCGATGTGCTGGACGAAAAAGAACTGAAGAAGAAGGCGAAAGAACTGGAGAAGGCCTGCGGCCGTCCGCCGCTTCTTCTGTCTGCTGCTGCCCATATCGGCATGTTGGAGGCCCTTCGCGAGCTGCGCGATATCATTGTATCCGACAGCCGCGGCGGCAACACCGCCATGCCGGATCGTTCCATGCCTGTGGATGACGAGATCGAGGATGGAGACGACCGTCTATGACCCCGATTTCGACCGCGGCGCGCAAGCCTCTCGGTGGCCACCATCGCATCGTCATCAAGATCGGCTCGGCCCTTCTGGTTGACCGTGCGAGCGGCCTGAAAAAAGACTGGCTGGCTGCGATCTGCGAGGATATCGCTGCCCTGAAAGCCAAAGGTTCACACGTGCAGGTCGTGTCTTCGGGCGCTATCGCTCTCGGCCGCACCGTGCTGGGTCTACCCTCAGGAGCACTTAAGCTTGAGGAAAGTCAGGCGGCGGCGGCGGTCGGCCAGATCGCGTTGGCACGCGCATGGTCTGAAAGCCTGTCGAAACACGATATTGTCGCTGGCCAGATTCTGTTGACGCTGTCTGACACGGAAGAGCGCCGCCGTTATCTCAACGCCCGTGCCACGATCAATCAGTTGCTCAAGATCGGTGCGATCCCGATCATCAACGAAAACGACACGGTTGCAACGACGGAAATCCGCTACGGAGACAATGACCGTCTGGCCGCCCGTGTGGCGACGATGACCGGAGCCGACCTCCTGATTCTGCTGTCAGACATTGACGGACTCTACACCGCCCCTCCACATCTCGATCCCGATGCCCAGTTTCTTGAGGCGATCAACAAGATCACGCCTGAAATCGAAGCCATGGCGGGTGGCGCAGCGTCGGAACTGTCGCGCGGCGGAATGCGCACCAAGATCGATGCCGGCAAGATCGCGACAGCTTCCGGTTGCAGCATGATCATCGCTTCGGGAAAGACGCTCAATCCGTTGAAGGCCATTGAAAATGGTGCACGTTCTTCATGGTTCGCACCCTCCGGAACGCCCATCACTGCCCGCAAGACCTGGATTGCCGGACAGCTCCAGCCTGTCGGCGAATTGCATGTTGATGCGGGTGCTGAAAAGGCGCTTTACGACGGTAAAAGTCTTCTGCCAGCAGGTGTAAGACTGGTGAAGGGTAATTTCGGTCGCGGTGACGCAGTGGTCATCATCGGCGCGCAAGGTCGGGAAATTGCCCGCGGTCTTGCCGGTTATGATGATGATGAAGCACGGCAGATCAACGGCCATAAGTCTACCGAGATCGAGGCAATCCTCGGTTATGTCGGTCGCGCAGCGATGATCCATCGCGACGATTTGGTGATGACGGGTGCGTCCGTCAAAGTGGAAAATGCAAATAAGGATGAGGTCGATGCCTGAACAGGCCGTGAAGCAGAGCCATGATATTGAAACGCTGATGATGTCCATTGGCGCTCAGGCAAAGGCTGCTTCGCGACCGTTGTCCATCGCCGGTTCGGACCAGAAGAACCGCGCCTTGCTCGCTATGGCGTCTGCCATCGAAGCGTCGAAAGAGAGAATTCTGGAGGCCAACGTCAAGGATGTCGCCGCCGCGCACAGTGCGGGTGTAGCGCCCTCTTTTATCGATCGCCTGAAACTGGATGACACAAGAATAACCAGTATCGCCGAAGGTATTCGCTCCATCGCAGCTCTTGCCGACCCAGTCGGAGAAGTGATCGCCGCCTGGGATCGTCCTAACGGTCTGAAGATCGAACGTGTTCGCACACCGCTCGGCGTCATCGGCGTGATCTATGAAAGCCGACCAAACGTCACCGCCGACGCCGGTGCCCTGTGTCTGAAAGCAGGCAATGCCGTCATCCTGCGTGGAGGCTCGGATTCGCAATATTCATCGCGTGCTATTCATGCTTGCCTTGTTGAAGGTCTGAAGATTGCAGGCCTTCCGGAGCATGCGATCCAACTCGTTCCGGTTACCGATCGCGCGGCCGTTGGCAGCCTTCTGGGCGGACTCGGCGGCAGTGTGGATGTCATCGTTCCGCGAGGCGGAAAAAGCCTCGTGGCGCGTGTTCAGTCAGAAGCCCGCGTTCCGGTTTTTGCCCATCTCGAAGGCATCTGCCACGTCTATGTCGATAAATCCGCCGATTTGACCATGGCCCGCGATGTTGTTTTGAATTCCAAAATGCGCCGCACGGGCATTTGCGGCTCGGCCGAAACGCTGCTCATCGATAGCGCAGCGGCGCACACGCATCTGAAGCCACTGGTCCAGGTGCTCATCGACGCAGGCTGCGAAGTTCGCGGTTCGCAAGCTGTTCAGGAGGCCCTTGAAGGCGTGAAAGCGGCAACCGAGGAAGACTGGCGCACGGAATACCTTGATGCCATCATCTCGGTTGCCGTGGTCGATGGCATCTCCGGCGCTATCGAACATATCGGCGCTTACTCGTCCAATCACACCGAAGCCGTGATCGCCGAAGATACGGACGTGGTCGCTCGTTTCTTCAACGAGATCGATTCGGCCATCCTGCTGCACAATGCTTCCACGCAATTTGCCGATGGCGGCGAGTTCGGCATGGGTGCGGAAATCGGCATCGCCACCGGCAAGATGCATGCACGTGGCCCTGTGGGCGTCGAACAACTGACGTCCTTCAAATACCGTGTGCATGGCACCGGCCAGACGCGGGCCTGATATTTGACCGCGGATCATGGCCTAGACAAGCACTACCTGACCATGCCGCACACCGAGCGTGGCATGGTGATCGGCCTGTTTGGCGGGTCGTTCAATCCGCCCCATGCAGGGCATGCGCTGGTTGCCGAAATTGCCTTGCGCAGGTTAGGTCTTGATCAGTTGTGGTGGATGGTCACGCCCGGTAATCCTTTGAAGAACAAGGCAGATCTGGCACCGTTAAACACCCGCATCGAGGCCTGCGAAAAGCTGATCAGCGATCCGCGCGTGAAGGTCACGGCCTTCGAGCAATCCTTCGGCGTCACCTACACCGCCCATACGCTTGCGCTGATCAAGGCGAAGAACCCGCATGTTCGCTTCATCTGGATCATGGGGGCGGACAATCTGCGCACTTTCCATCGCTGGCAAAGCTGGCGCAAGATTGCCGAAACCTTTCCCATAGCCGTCATCGACCGGCCGGGTGCGACCCTGGCTTATCTGTCGTCTACCATGGCGCACGCATATAGCCATGCCCGTGTGGATGAAGACGATGCCGGTATCCTTTGGACGAAGACGGCGCCGGCCTGGATGTTCATCCACGGCCCGCGCTCGACACTGAGTTCCACGGCACTGCGCAACGAGCATAAATGAAGCATGCGGACACATCTTTCGCCCACATCTTGAAAAGTTAACGCTTTGGTGCCAACTTTATTCTGTGGCGCACAGAATCGCGTCGCGCAGTATCTGGTTTGTCATTTCGGAAGGGAAAACCACTGACAACAGTACACACCAAGGGAAGAGCTTTCAGCGCTATCCCAAAGAGCATGGAGAGTGGCGTTGATGCTGCCCGTCGTGCCCTCGGAACCGTCCTTGCAAGTGTCGAGGATTCCAAAGCAGAAGACATCGTTTATCTGAACATTGCCGGAAAATCGGCGCTTGCGGACTACATGGTTGTGGTTTCCGGGCGCTCCAACAGGCATGTCTCGGCCATCTGCGAACATCTCATGTCTGACATGAAAGATGAAGGCTTCGGCCCTTCGCGTATCGAGGGCCTCGAAAACGGCGATTGGGTCGTGATCGATGCTGGCGATGTCATCATCCATGTGTTCCGTCCCGAAGTCCGAGCATTCTACAACATCGAAAAAATGTGGGCTGCTCCCGACATCGAGGAAGAAACGCTGCACTGATGCGGCTTCCCGGCTGATGCTGACGCATCATCCGCATAGGAATCCGCAGCCTGTCCTGATAGACACGCAACTGGCAACATTTGCGATATGGATGGATGTGTGAATGCGGATTTCAATTTTTGCGGTGGGACGGCTTAAATCCGGCCCTGAAAAGGATCTTGCGTCGCGCTATATGGACCGTTTCGCCAAAACCGGTCCGGCAATCGGCCTCGAATTTGCCCGCATCATCGAGGTTGCCGAAAGCCGCGCGTCAAACGCAGATACCCGCAAGCGTGAAGAAGCCGCGATGCTGGAAAAGCATCTGGCAGACGGTGCTGCTCTCATTCTGCTGGATGAACGCGGCAAAGCTCTTGATAGCCCCGCCTTCGCAGATTTGTTCGGCAACATGCGCGACGGCGGCAAACGCGATCTGGTGATCGCCATCGGCGGAGCGGACGGGCTGGATTCCGCACTGTATGACAAAGCGTCCGCTGTTTTATGTCTTGGCAAACTCACATGGCCGCATCAACTGGTACGTATCCTCATCGCGGAACAGCTTTATCGTGCGGTGACAATACTGTCCGGTCATCCCTACCATCGCGTTTAAAGGTAACAGTCGCGCATTGCGCCACAAATCCGGCCATCATATCGCCTAGCACGGCAATCAAACTATTGGCGTGAAGCGCCGAAGCAGCGTATGGTCGCCCATATTTTCGACAGTTAGACATATTCTATGGCAGATGCACCCAGCAACAACAGGTGGACGACCCTTACGGGCGTGATGCTTGCTGCCTGCTTGGTCACGGCCTATCCCGCCTTTCGGGCGCTTGCCCAAGAGGATTCTGTGCCCCCGACGACACAGGATACAACCCAGTCTCAAAGTGATCTGAACGCACTGGAAAAACGTCGCGATCAGAACCGCCAGGATTTGCAGGAACTGGTCGACAGCATCGGCCTGTCGGAAGATAAATCCCGCCAGCTTCAGGAAAGCATTGCCGCGCTCAATCAGGATACGGCCCGCATCAAGGACGAGTTGATAGCCTCGGCGAAACGTCGAAAGGATCTGGAGGACAAGATTAGCGATGGCGAGGATCGTCTGGCCAAACTCGGTGTTCGCGAAGACGGCGTCAAGGCATCCTTGAGAGAGCGCCGCGGCGTGTTGGCTGAAGTGCTCGCGGCCCTTCAACGCATGGGGCGCAACCCACCGCCTGCCCTTCTCGTGTCACCGGAGGATGCGTTGGCATCGGTGCGGAGCGCCATTCTTCTGGGGGCCGTTGTTCCAGGCATTCGATCCGAGACAGATAAGCTCGTCTCCGCTCTCAAAGAGTTGACCGACCTGCGACAGGCCATTGCCGGCGAAAAAGAACAGCTGACAGCCACGATGACGGCGAGCCTCGAAGAGGAAAAACGGCTCGATCTGTTGCGCCTCGAAAACGAAAAGCGCAACACCCAGACAGCAAACGACCTGGAAGCAGAACGCAAACGTTCTGAAGAACTTGCGAGCAAGGCAACCAGCCTTGAAGGGTTGGTTTCGTCGCTTGAAACCGAGATTTCCTCAGTACGCGATGCCAAGGATAAAGAACGTCTGGAACAGGAAAGACTGGCCGCTTTATCGCAAGCGGAACGGGACAAGGTGCAGGCCCAAACCAACGCCGGAATGCCCGATAAAAACCGCATTGCGCCCGCATATCCGTTTTCGAGTCTGAAGGGCAAGCTGGCCATGCCGGTTTCCGGGGATGTGCTGCGAAAGTTCGGCGATGCTGACGGAACGGGGCATTTTTCCAAGGGGATTGTCGTTGCGACTGGTCCAGAAGCACTGGTAACAGCACCTGCGGACGGTTTCGTGGTTTTTGCCGGTGAGTTTCGCAGTTATGGCCGCATGATCATTCTCAATGCTGGGGACGGTTATCATCTGGTGCTGACAGGCATGGACAATGTAAGGACGAGGCAGGGCATGTTCGTGTTCTCTGGCGAGCCGATTGCTTCCATGGGCGCAAAAAGAGTGGCAAGTGCCGCTGCATTGGCGCTGGAAACTGACAAGCCGACACTTTACATTGAATTTAGAAAAGACGGCGTGCCAGTTGATTCTCAACCTTGGTGGACCGTAAAAAATACCGGAAGGGCGCGCAATGATTCGTAAGGCTTCACTTCTCCTCATTGGTGGACTTATGGGTGCCACGGCGATGAGCGTTATCTACTCGGCAAGTATGCCGGCGCAGGCCGCAGGCCCCTCCACCTATAAGGAGCTGTCGATTTTTGGTGACGTGTTCGAGCGTGTGCGTGCGCAATATGTGACACCACCTGACGACAAGAAGCTGGTTGAAAACGCCATCAACGGTATGCTGAGCTCACTTGACCCGCATTCCAGCTTCCTGAACGCTCAGGATGCCAACGATATGCGCTCCCAGACCAAGGGGGAATTTGGCGGTCTCGGCATCGAAGTGACGATGGAAAACGAGCTGGTCAAAGTCATCTCGCCCATGGATGACACACCTGCTGCCAAGGCAGGCATTCTTGCCGGCGACTATATCTCCGAAATCGATGGCGCGCCGGTCCGCGGCCTGAAGCTGGAAGAAGCCGTCGAAAAGATGCGTGGCGCGGTGAAGACGCCGATCAAGCTGACAGTGATCCGCCAGGGCGCTGACAAGCCGCTCGACATCACCGTGATGCGCGAGATCATCGCCGTGCGTGCCGTCAAGTCACGTGTAGAAGGTGGCGACGTGGGATACCTACGGGTTATTTCCTTCACGGAAAAGACCTATGACGACCTCGAAAAGGCGATCAAGAAGATCAAGGAAGACGTTCCGGCCGATAAACTGAAGGGCTATGTGCTCGACCTGCGCCTCAACCCGGGTGGTCTGCTCGATCAGGCGATCAACGTCTCCGACGCCTTCCTGGAGCGTGGCGAGGTTGTTTCGACACGCGGTCGTAACCCGGAAGAAACCCGCCGTTTCAACGCAACGGCTGGCGATCTGACAGACGGGAAACCGGTGATTGTGCTCGTCAATGGCGGCTCGGCCTCTGCTTCGGAAATCGTTGCGGGGGCGCTGCAGGACCTGCGCCGCGCGACTGTTCTGGGAACACGCTCTTTCGGCAAGGGATCGGTGCAGACGATCATTCCGCTAGGCGACACCGGAGCGCTTCGTTTGACGACAGCGCTTTATTACACGCCATCCGGCAAGTCCATTCAGGGTACAGGCATCACACCCGACGTCAAGGTTGATCAGCCGCTACCGGAAGAGCTCCAGGGGCGCGTGCGCGCTGAAGGGGAATCCAGCCTGCGTGGTCACATCCAGGGTCAGAGCGAGACAGAAGAAGGCTCGGGTTCGGCTGCCTATGTGCCACCAGAAGCCAAGGACGACATCCAGCTGAATTATGCGCTGGATCTCTTCCGCGGCACCAAGACGGATTCCTCGTTCCCACCTAACCCCGAAAAGACGGTCGTCAACAAGCAGTAAGATTTGAGGGCGTAGGTCCATCCGAATGCTCTTGTTACACGCTTCCAGTTAGCCACGGATAGTTCATTGCCTTCAGACCTGCGCAAACCGCTTATGGGTCGAAACAAAAAGAAAAGCGCCGGGTCGTTCCGGCGCTTTTCTGCGCTTGCGGCTCTGATGGTGATTGGCGTCGGCAGTTTTGGCGGACTATCGGTCTATACGGCGCTTTCGCCCGGCAATCTAAGGAGCAGCTCGACGGCGCCTGACGCCGATATCTCCGTTCCGCCAGCCGAAGCAACGCCGCAAGCGCCTAGTTCCAACCAGACCGAAGGCGAGCTCGTTCCTCAAAGCGGGCGTTCCGGCGCAAATGTCCAGAGAAACATCATGGCGGACGGCAATGTCGTATCCGTCTATTCGCCACGCGAACGCGACAGCAACAGCCCGGTACTGATGAGCGGCCAGACCTATGGGCAAGACCCACGCATGGCATCACAGCCCAATGAGGAGCTGCTCGAGGAGTCACCATTCGGCAAGCTACCAACAACAGGCCCGGATGGCTTGCGGCCGATGGAACAATATGCCCGGCCTTGGTCGGGTGCCAGAGGGACGCGGATCGCCATCATCGTCGGTGGTCTCGGCCTCAGCCAGACCGGCACCCAAAAAGCCATCCGCGACCTGCCGCCCGAGGTTACCCTGGGCTTTGCTGCAAGCGGCAACAGCTTGCAACGCTGGATGCAGGAAAGCCGCCGCGAGGGCCACGAGATCCTGCTGCAGGTTCCGTTCGAACCTTTCGGATATCCCGGTACCAATCCCGGACCTGACACCCTGCTCGTTGCCGGCCCTGCCACGATCAACCTGGAGCGGTTGCATCGCTCCATGGCGAAGATCACCAACTATACGGGTATCATGAACTATCTGGGTGGGCGGTTCATGGCGGATGAAAAAGCGTTGGAACCGATCCTGAGCGATATCGGCAAACGCGGCTTGCTGTTTCTCGATGATGGCTCCTCGGCCCAATCGAAAAGCACGCCGGTTGCGAAGGCCCAATCGGCTACCGCAGGTTTCGCCGACCTACAACTGGACGATCAGGTCAACGAGAACGCCATATTGCGCAAGCTGGACGATCTGGAGCGGATCGCGCGCCGCAACGGTTCTGCGATCGGCGTTGCCTCTGCTTTTGATGAAAGCATTGCCGCTATTTCCAAATGGTCGGTCGAAGCCTCCGGCCGTGGCATAGAAATCGTCGGTGTTTCCGCACTTGTCTCGGACAAACCTGCCCCGTAAGTCTGTCTACCACAGCACTCCATCCATCGAAGGTCAAAAATGACGATCAACGCGGACGATCTACCCTACCGCCCCTGTGCGGGTATCATGGTTCTCAATGCCGAAGGGCTGGTTTGGGCGGGGCGGCGGATTTCACAAGCCAACTCGGAGTTCGATGGCTCTCCTCAACTCTGGCAGATGCCACAGGGCGGTATAGACGAGGGTGAAAAGCCGCTGGTGGCTGCCATTCGCGAACTCTACGAGGAAACGGGCATGAAGACCGTCTCACTGCTGGCAGAAGCCAGCGAGTGGATCCATTACGACCTGCCACCAAAACTGCTTGGGATCGGTCTGCGCGGCAAATATCGCGGCCAGGCTCAGCGCTGGTTCGCGTTTCGCTTCGAGGGCGACGAAAGTGAAATACAGATCAACCCACCACCCACCGGCCATGAGGCTGAATTCGACGCATGGGCGTGGAAGCCGATGGCAAGCCTGCCGGATTTGATCGTGCCTTTCAAACGCGGGGTGTACGAAAAGGTCGTTGCTGAATTCCGGCATCTCTCGGATCAATAAAAAAGGCGGCCAGGGAGCCGCCTTTTTCAATTCCATGATGAGGAGGTTTATTCCGATTCGGCAGCGTCAGCGGAATCCGCATTGAGCTGGCCGTACTTGGCTTCGCCGATCTTGCTCAGGAGATCGAGCTGCGTCTCAAGAAAGTCGATATGGCCTTCTTCGTCGATCAGCAGCGTTTCGAAAAGCTTCATCGAAACATAGTCGCCCGCATCGTGACAGATGTCGCGCGACTTCTTGTAGGCGGCGCGCGCATCATATTCGCCCGCAAGGTCAGCCTCTAGGACTTCCTTGACGTTCTGACCGATACGCAAAGGCGCGACGGTCTGAAGGTTGGGATGTCCATCGAGGAAAATGATGCGATCAATGATCTTGTCAGCGTGCTGCATCTCTTCAATGGATTCGGCACGCTCTTTCTTGGCGAGCTTCGTGTAGCCCCAATCGTTCAGCAGTCGGTAATGCAGCCAGTACTGGTTGACTGCGCCGAGCTCGAGGAACAAAGCCTCGTTAAGCTGCTCGATGACTCTTGTGTCGCCTTTCAATGTCCGCTCTCCTGTTGTCTTCATGCAATTGTCTCAAGCGGGACATAAAATCAAAAACATCGGCCTCCGTCGAGTGCCGACGGGCATGATATTCTTCGGTCGTCTTGATAATCAGCTCGACGACGGTCGGAAAACAACCGCAACAACGGCCTCGCTTGGCCATCGCGTGGTACACTTTCGAGGGCACGATAAGCTGCCAACAGTCCTCATCGAGCATCTCATTGATGACGTCGCGGATATCGTTGTCTGTGATGTAATTACAGCTGCAAACGAGCATGGTTCTTTGCCTGTATGACGCAACACGTTGTTTTCATTCTTAAACCAAAACAGGATAGTCAGTGTCAAGAAAAAGATAAAAGTTACGATCACCTAGTTTTTTAGACTCTTTCTAAACTTAACAAAAATCCTCGTATTTTCATTTGCTTAGTGTTCTCTTTCGCAAAGAGTGGCACTTTCAAGTTTTCGTCAACACAATGGAAGCAGGAGAATTTGATCACAGAAAGTTTACTGATTTGAGACTTCAGACAAAATACTGCCCGCCATTCGCAGTCAACGTGGAGCCGGTAATGAAGCCCGCATCGTCGGCAGCAAGAAACAATGCACATCGGGCAATCTCTTCTGGCTCGCCGAGCCGTCCCACGGGAATTTGGGGAAGGATGCGCTCGTTGAGAACATTTTCGGGCATCGCACGCACCATCTCTGTCCCGATATATCCTGGGCATATGGCGTTAACAGTGATGTTTCGCGAAGCACCCTCCTGTGCCAACGCCTTGGTAAGGCCGATATCGCCCGCCTTTGCGGCCGAATAATTGACCTGGCCTGCCTGCCCCTTCTGGCCGTTGATGGACGAGATGTTAACGATCCGCCCAAAGCCACGCTCGCGCATACCAGGCCAAATGGGATGGGTCATGTTAAAGACACCGTTCAGATTGGTGTCGAGCACTTCACGCCATTGCTGCGGCGTCATCTTGTGAAACATCGCATCGCGGGTAATCCCGGCATTGTTGACGAGAACCTCGACGGGACCCAAATCACTTTCGACCTGTGCGATACCCGCCACGCAAGCATCGTAGTCACGGATATCCCAGCAATAGGTCGGGATTCCTGTTTCGCTGCGAAACTGCGCCGCGCGCCCCTCTGTAAAAGCGTAATTGACCGCAACCCTGTAGCCGGCGGCGAGAAACGCCTTTGCGATTGCCGCACCAATTCCGCTCGTCCCGCCTGTTATCAAAACAACCCGGCTCATCTAAGGCCTCCCCTGATATCCTGTGCGTCAGCCTTAAGATGGGACAAAGTGGCATTTCAATGATGCTGATGTCAGAGACCTTCGAGGCACATGGCAACACCCATACCGCCGCCGATGCACAGCGTTACCAGCCCTTTCTTTGCGGTTCGGCGCTTCATTTCGAAAAGAAGTGTATTGAGAACCCGAGCTCCGGAAGCACCGATGGGATGGCCGATCGCAATGGCCCCGCCATTGACGTTAACGATGTCGGGATCAAGTCCAAGGTCACGCACGACAGCACAGGACTGCGCAGCGAAGGCTTCGTTCGCCTCCACAAGATCGAGATCCGAAACCGACCATCCCGCTTTGGAAAGCGCCTTGCGCGATGCAGGAATTGGGCCGGTCCCCATGATTTGCGGATCGACACCGGCCGTCGCCCACGAGGCAATACGGGCCAAGGGCTGGAGACCGCGCTTTGACGCTTCGGCCTCGCTCATCAACAATACCGCAGCCGCGCCGTCGTTGAGACCCGAGGCATTGCCTGCGGTGACCGTCCCGTCCTTGTCGAAGGCCGGGCGCAACTTTGACATCGTATCCAGCGATGCGCCCGCACGGATGTATTCGTCCGCATCGACGGTTACGTCACTCTTGCGACCCTTGATGATGAAAGGCACGATCTCATCGGCGAAACGTCCTGCGGACTTTGCGGCCTCTGCGCGGTTTTGAGAGGTGACAGCGAACCTGTCCTGTTCATCGCGAGACACTTGCCACTGGCGGGCAATGTTTTCGGCTGTAACGCCCATTGCGTAACCATAGAACGCATCGGTCAGTCCATCCTTCATCATGGTATCGACCATCTTGAAGTCGCCCATCTTCACCCCACCACGCAAATGTGCGCAATGCGGAGCCATGGACATGGATTCCTGCCCGCCGGCAATGATAATGGATGCGTCCCCGGTTGCGATCTGCTGCATGCCGAGTGCAACAGCGCGCAGACCCGAGCCGCAAAGCTGATTGATACCGAACGCCGTGGCTTCCTGAGGTATACCCGCTTTCATCGCGGCTTGGCGGGCAGGGTTTTGCCCCTCGCCTGCGGTCAACACCTGACCAAGAATGACTTCATCGACCTCGCTTGCGGCGACACCCGCCCGCTCCAGTGCAGCCGTGATCACCGTCGCGCCCAGTTCATGAGCAGGTGTATTGGCAAAGCTGCCGTTGAAAGAACCAACCGCCGTGCGCGCTGCGCTGACGATAACGATCGAGGACGAGGTCATTCAAAATCTCCCATTTTGCGGCGCGAGATTGTCAAAGCTTTGAAGCCAAGTCAAACCATCTCCATGTCTGGGTCTTTCGATGTCGTTCCAACCTTGGCTTCGTGACAAATGCTGCGCAAAAAAATTGACTGCTGCATCGCACAAAACATTTGTCTTGCCAGTGGATTTGAGCATAAACTTAGAACAGGGAAGAGCAAAAACACCTGATAAGAAGAAAATACCAGGATCGCGAGGAGGCGAGCATGGCAAAACACAACGGCGAGACCGTTATCAAGAAATATGCCAACCGGCGGCTCTATAATACCGGGACCAGCACTTATGTGACGCTTGAAGACCTTGCCAAGATGGTCAAGCGGGGTGAAGAGTTCAAGGTTCAGGATGCCAAGACGTCCGAAGATATCACCCACGCGGTTTTGACGCAGATCATCATGGAACAGGAAGGCAAAACCGGTAACACGCTGATGCCGACGGCGTTTCTGCGCCAGCTCATTTCCTACTATGGCGATCAGATGCAGATGGTCGTGCCGACCTTTCTCGAACATTCAATGAAGACATTTTCCGAACAGCAAAGCCAGATGCAGGAGCATATGGGTAAAGCCTTCGGCGACACGTCGGCCAAGAATTTTTCGACACCTTTCGGTTTCATGGAGGAACAGGTCAAGCGCAACACGGAGCTGTTTCGCCAGGCCATGCAGGTGTTTACACCATTCCCCATGCCATCGGCGCCCAAAGAGACAAAGAAACCCGATGCCTCCGAGATCGATGAGCTGAAAGCGCAACTGCGCACGCTTCAGACCAAACTCGATCAGCTCTGAACGTTTCTGGCTTTTTCAGGAACCCGAAGCAGCAACAGGAAGCCTGCGCCCAGAAAAAGCGTCAGCATAGCCATGCCCAGATGCGCCGATCCGCTCAGATAGGTGACGATGGAAAAGGACAGGGTCGCCATGAAGCTCGTAGCGCGGCCCGACAGCGCATAGATCCCGAAATATCGGCCAGCCTCTGCAACCGTGACGTTGCGTGCAAGGTAGGAACGCGACGATGCCTGAACCGGGCCAAATGCGATCCCAATCAAGATGCCGTAGGCGAGATAAGCCTTTTCTGCCGAACTGGAAAACAGCCCTTCCGTTGTGGATACGGGAAGCGCCAGAAGACCGAACAGTGTTGAATCGGTGTAGGTGGAAACAATACCGACGGTCGCCGCCAGCAACAAGGCAAGGCTGATCAGCACCGTGTTTCGCGAGCCCAGACGCTGGTCGACAAAGCCTGCGGCAATGCAACTTCCGATCGCCACGATATTGAGAATAATGCCGTAGATTCCGATCTCGAGTGTTCCCCAGCCGAACAATCCAGCGGCAAAGGCGCCTCCCAGAATAAGGACGCCGTTGACCCCATCCTGATACAACATGCGTGCAATCAGGAACCGTGTAATCGCAGGTCGGCCTTTCAATTCCCGCAACGTCGCCTTCAGTTCCGTCATGCCGGAATGCACGGCCCGGCCGAAAGGCAGGCCCTTTTTCACATCCGGCGTGAACAAGAACATCGGCAGAATGAAAACGAGATACCAGAGTGCAGAAATCGGGCCGGTGATACGGGCATCTTCGCCAGCCGCAGGATCAAGCCCGAACAAGGGCGGAATGCCGAGGATCGTTACACCCTTGTCGGGGGCCGCGGCGAGAAACAGCACCACAAAGATCAAAACCACCATGCCGCCGAGATACCCGAGCCCCCAGGCCGTGTTGGAAATACGTCCGACATTTTCCGGCGTCGTCAGCCGTGGCATCATGGAATCGTTGAAAACGATGGAAAATTCGGCAGCGATCGACGCCACGATCATGAAGATCACAGGCCAGATGATGGCGGACCCGGGTGCGGCAAACCACAACATTGCAAGGCTTGCGATCTTCAGCGTCGCGAAAAAAGCAATCCATGGCTTTCGTGATCCGGATTGATCGGCGATGGAACCGAGGATCGGCGAGAAAACGGCGATGATGACAGACGAGATGGTCGCCATGTTGCTCCAGGTCGTCTGCGCGGAAATCGGGTCCGCAGTCAGCCTCGCAACGAAATAGGGTCCAAAAATGAATGTGGTGACGACAGTGAAAAAGGGTTGAGCCGCCCAGTCGAACAGCATCCAGCCCCAGATGCCGCGTTTCGTCACGGTTTGCCCGGTCGCAAGGGAAGAAGAGGCCATTCGTCACCCTTTGGGCAATGGTATAGATCGATGACCTGCCCGGCTGTGATGCCGGGCAGGTGGGCGTCTGATATCAGACGTTACGTGCCTGGACTATATCTGAAAGCAATCCGGCGGCAACCGTCAGACGCGCAAGGTTGGTCTCACCACTGTCGCTCAAGGCTCCCAGTTCCGACACGATACGGTTGACCCGCACGCGGTCGGCCGCATACCAGGCCTGCACCGGGTTCTTCTCCTTGGCATGTTCCGTCAACGCCGAAATAACGATCCGGCGACGCGATGAGGCGATCTGATCCTGGCTGCGCAGCAGCGCAAGGCTCTCATAGTGGTCCGCTGGCGTCACACGCTGGCCTGCATCCAATAGCCTTGCCACGCGGAAGGTGGCAGACACCGCTGCATAGCTTTCAGCAGCCCGGGCAAGCGATGTATCGGCCTGTGCGGCAATCAGCATGATCTCAGGCACATAGACGAGCAACGAAAGGGTTTCCAGTTCCTGGATCAACGCGGGGTTTACCCCTTCAATCTCGCTGAAGCCGATCTCTTCCTTGTATCTGGCGGCACCGGCATAGAGCGTCTTGATGGCCGTCTTCAAACGCTCGATTTCATCGGCCATCGGTTCGGTAGCCGTTGGTGCCGTCTGGAGATAAAGCCGTGTCGCATCGGTGTATATGCGCGCCACATCGGCGTAGAGCCCATTTTGCACAGTGCCGGAAATGAGACCGTCGAGCTTGTCGATTTCACTCCACAAGCGCTTCAGGCCAAAGCCATCTTCAACGATCATCGCTGCCTTGACGACGGCAGGGGCCATAAGACCACTGGCATCGACCATCTTCTGCACGAAACCGGGACCACCGCGATTGACGACCTGATTGGCAACAGATGTCGCAACGATTTCGCGGTGGAGGCGGTGGCCAGTGATATTTGCCGCATAGGTCTTTTGCATCTTGCTCGGAAAGTAATCCGTCAGGAGATGCTGGAGATAGGGTTCGTCCGGCAATGTGCTGGCGACCAGCGTGTCGAACAGCGTCAGCTTCGCATAGGAGAGAAGGACGCCGATTTCCGGTCGGGTCAAGGGCTTTCCAGCCGCGTAGCGCTCGCCGAATTCCGCGTCGTTCGGCAGAGTTTCCACCTTCCGGTTCAATTGACCCGCCGCTTCCATAGCGCCCATCAGGCGTGCGAGTTCCTCACGGTTCTCCGTGCCCCGACGCTCCGTCAGCGAGATGGCCAACGACTGGAGATAATTGTTGCGCAAGACCAGATGCCCCACGTCCGTGGTCATGGAGGCAAGCAACTGATTGCGCTTTGGCAAAGTGAGGCGACCATCATTGACCGGCGACGCCAAGGCGATCTTGATATTGACTTCGACGTCTGAGGAATTAACCCCGGCGGAATTGTCTATGGCATCGGAATTGCATCGTCCGCCTGATAACGCATAAGCGATACGGGCCTTTTGCGTGATGCCGAGATTGGCACCTTCTCCGATAACCTTGGCCCGCACTTCGGTCGCGTTGATGCGGATCGGATCATTGGCGCGATCCCCCACTTCGGCATTTGTTTCGACAGCGGCCTTCACATACGTGCCGATACCGCCGAACCACAAAAGATCGGCCGGGGCCTTCAAGATTGCCGTCATGACCTCAAACGGCGTCGCCACCGTTTTGTCGATGCCAATGGCAGCGACAGCCTCAGGTGTCAGCGTGACCGATTTTTCCGAACGGGAAATGATCATCGCACCCTTGGACAGGGCGGATCGATCGTAGTCCTGCCAGCTGGACCGTGGCAAGTCGAACAGGCGCTTGCGCTCCGCAAACGACTTGTCCGTATCCGGGGTCGGATCGATCACGATATCCCGGTGATCGAAAGCCGCAATCAGCTCGATCTTTTCCGATAACAACATACCATTGCCGAACACGTCGCCGGACATATCACCCACGCCGACGACCTTGAAGGGTGTCGTCTGGATATCGGTATTCATCTCGCGGAAATGCCGCTTGACGGTTTCCCACGCGCCACGCGCCGTGATGCCCATCTTCTTATGGTCGTATCCCGCAGAACCACCCGAGGCAAAAGCATCGTCCAGCCAGAACCCGGCTTCACGCGCCAATCCATTCGCGGTGTCGGAGAAGGTAGCCGTACCCTTGTCTGCCGCCACGACAAAATAGGGGTCGTCACCATCCAGCCGCAACGTGTCAGTGGGCGCGACAATATCATCGCCAACTATGTTGTCTGTGATGGACAGCAGAGTGCGGATATACGTTTTGTATGCTTCCTTGCCCGCGTTGAAGATGTCATCGCGATTGCCGCTAACCGGCAGCGTTTTCGGATAGAACCCGCCCTTTGCACCAACAGGCACGATCACGGCATTCTTGACCTGCTGCGCCTTGACCAGGCCGAGGACCTCCGTGCGATAATCCTGCCCGCGATCCGACCAGCGCAATCCGCCACGGGCGACCTTGCCGAACCGCAAGTGGACACCTTCTACTTCCGTTCCATACA
Organism: Rhizobium skierniewicense; assembly: GCF_014196515.1. GTDB lineage: Bacteria > Pseudomonadota > Alphaproteobacteria > Rhizobiales > Rhizobiaceae > Agrobacterium > Agrobacterium skierniewicense. The sequence goes on from NZ_JACIDV010000006.1 coordinate 134,922, forward strand.
CGAAGATTTCGCGGAACGGTCTCGGATCGGGCAAACCATCCAGAAGCTTGGGATCGAACTTGAAGGCCAGCATGGCCTTTGGTGATCCATCCTCGTTGCGCTGGAAGTAATTGGTGCGCAATGTCGAATCCACAGCATTCACATAGCGGCGAAGAGTACGGTCCTCGTCGAGGTTGGGAACACCCGATAGCGCTGTCTCGATGGATTTATGCAGATCGGACAGTTTGCGCAGACGCGGTTTTTCACCGATCTTAGGATCGAAGCCATAGGAAAACAGCTCGAATATCTTCGATGAAATGGCAGGATATTTGAACAGTGTTTCGGAAATGTGCTCCTGCGAGTAGACGATGCCCGTCTGGCGGAGATAGCGCGCATAGGCACGCAGAACCGATACTTCACGAACGCCGAGTCCCGCCGCGACGATCAGACGATTGAAGTTGTCATTATCGACGGTGCCGTCGAATGCCGCCAGAAATGCCTCCTCTAGCCGCGGCCCGTAGATGGCGAGATCCAGCTTGACGCCCGGCTGCACCCTCAACTCCATGTCATGGAGAACAATGGTGCGGTTTTCCTCGCCGGATATGACACCAACATCGAAGGTGCGTTCGCTGATGACGCTGAAACCCAGGTTTTCAAGCAAAGGCACGCGCCGAGACAGCGGCAGATGCCCGTCGCGATGGAAAATCTTGAGCGAGAGAACCCCTTCGGCCTGATCGTCACGGCGGTAGAACTCGATACGAACAGGCTCGCCCCCGGCAGTCGCAGCGATATCAGGCAGGTCGATAATCGCCTCTTCCGGTGTGAATGCTTCCTGATAGGCTTGATCGACATCCAGAATGGGGGCGCCGGATGGAGACAGCGCAACAAAATGATCGATCCAGCGGGCTGCAATATCGCTGACCGCATCTTCGAGTTTATCCTGCGCTACGCGTGGCGTCTTGCCGTTCGTGCGGCCGACGATGAAGTGGACACGCGCTACGGCACCTTCTGGAAAGGCCGGGTAATAGGCCGAGATATGGCCATCATAGACCTGTGACAGATAAGCGCCCATCCGCTCTCGGACATAGGAATTATACTCCTCGCGCGGCACGAAAATGATGACGGACACAAAACGATCGAAACGGTCGATGCGCGGCAGCACACGAACGCGCGGACGATCGCTTAATTCCATGATCTGTTCGATAAACCGAATAAGAAGATCGGCATCGATCTGGAAGAGATCATCACGCGGATAGGATTCCAGCGTGTTGTGCAAGATGCGCCCGGAGTGGCTGTTCCGATCGAAGCCGAAATGATCCTCAACCTCGGAAACCTTGGCGCGCAAAAGCGGGATCTGCCTGACTGAACGTGTATAGGCTGTAGCGGTAAACAGGCCGACGATGCGCAGCTCGCCGACAACGTTGCCATCCTCATCGAAGCGTTTGATGCCGATATAGTCCATATAGGCACGGCGGTGGACGAGAGATTTGACGTTGGCCTTGGTAACGATCAGAAAGTCCGGACCGTCGAGGAAGGCCAGAATTTCAGGCGTAGTCGTCACAGCATCCTTGCCCAGACGCAGGACCCTGACATTCGGATCGGTCAACGTGCCCAGACCACTGCCTTCGCCTCGCTCCACCTTCGCATTCTTGCCCTGACCGGAATAGCTGTAATCGCGCATGCCGAGAAAGGTGAAGTTGTCGTTGCGCAGCCACTCCAGAAACGCCACCGCTTCGTCGCGTCCAGACTTGCGACGGCTGGGTGCGCGCTCTTTCAACTCTTTCAGCGCCTCGTCCAATTTGGCGACCATCGGCTCCCAATCGCTGTAGGCCGACTGAACCTGCGACAAAACGAAGCGGATGCGCTCTTCCAGAGCTTCGCCTGCCTGCGACGTTACGGGCGCAATGTGAAGCTGGATGAGACTGATATTGTCTTGGGGATCATCGATGTCGGAATCCGCGAGCCGGAATCCGCCGTCAGCCTTCTCATCTGCAACGAGAATGGGATGAACGGCCAGATAGAGGCTGCGATAGCTGTTGGTAACTTCACCCATCACGGAATCGTAGAGGAATGGCATGTTGCGACCGATAATGGTCAGAACAGTCACAGAAATATCGCGCGGCGTAACACCATTTACTTGAGAGATACCAATATAAGGTGTGTCTTTTTTCCAGCGCGACAGTTCATTCCACGTATGAAGGGCCGCAGCAGCCAGCATGTCTGGGGTGTAATATTGGATATCATCGGTGCTTGCGCGGCCGAAGATCGCCTCCGGATCCAGAAAAGGCTTACCCGACACCTCAGCCAATTTCTTGGTTTTTTCGAGCGTTTTGTCGCGTTTTGGATTATTCCGGTAGCCCATTTTGCCTTTTTCCTCTCAAAGGGTGAGGGTTTATGAAAGAAAATCGAAAAAAATTGTCATTTCCATCAAACTCGAATCGGATATTGGCGCGGAATTATGAAGAGTTTAAGTGGTAATCAATGCTTTAAGCACTTCATCAGGATTTTATTCGGTTGAAACCGCGACTGACAGGTCTCGCTGGCGAATCAAAAAACACAAATGGTCAATTCGTGTTAAGCTTAACGAGGCCCTATTGTGACTCGATAGTCACGGTGGAAGCAAATTATTGATTTCCTCGTATTTTTGTGGTACACCTTAGAAACTGATCCACAGCGTGGCATTTGCGTGCCCAAAAACACCACGAAAGCAACTCATCACTTGCACGCGGTTTCCGTGACATATCGTTCGTTTGTGTTGTCAACCTGCCGGTTGCAAGGTGATTTATTTTTGAGCGCACGTCTGTACCAGTACGAAGTCACTTGACGGTTTCCCCCGTCTCATCCGGGCCTTACCGACCCGACCCCGGACCCCCGGGTGCATGTAACAGGGAGTTTTTAGAACGAATGACTATCCAGCAGAAAAAATCTCCAGCGCGTCACGGTTTCAAGATCGGCGAGCAAATCGTTTATCCCGCTCATGGTGTCGGTGCCATTTCGTCTATTGAAGAGCAGGAAGTTGCGGGCATGAAGCTCGAGCTGTTCGTCATTGATTTCGAAAAAGACAAGATGCGTCTGAAAGTTCCAGTAGCAAAAGCTGTCACAATTGGCATGCGCAAGCTATCCGAAGAGGACTTTGTCGAGCGTGCGTTGAAGGTCGTTCAGGGCAGAGCCCGCGTCAAGCGGACGATGTGGTCGCGTCGTGCGCAGGAATACGATGCAAAGATCAATTCCGGCGATCTGATCGCCATCGCTGAAGTTGTACGTGATCTCTATCGTGCCGAAAATCAGCCGGAACAGTCCTATTCCGAACGCCAGCTCTACGAAGCAGCCCTGGATCGCATGGCGCGTGAAATTGCTGCCGTGAACAAGATGTCCGAAACCGAAGCGGTCCGCCTTGTAGAGGTCAATCTTAACAAGGGACCAAAGCGCGGCAAGACTGCTGACGAAGAAGACGCGCAGGAGGAAGCAGCGTAAGGCTGTTTCAACTGTTTTTTTAAGAACCCGACCTTTGAATTGTATCTCTGGACACTGACAGTCAGTCCCATGGGTTTCAATTCAAAGGTCGGGTTTTTTTATTCGGCTATGATCTTGACCCGTTCGCCAGGCTGAATGACAGCCGTAGCACTCATGGCGTTGAGAACGCGGAAAAGTTCCAGCTTCCGGTCCGTCCCCAGCATCCGGGCGGCGAGAGTAGCAACCGTATCCCCGGGCTTTGTCGTCACGACCCTGACACGTAGCGGCTTCAAAGCCGCGATTTCCGTCGGCGTCATCTTGCGGAAGCTGGTCCGTAAAATCGTGGCGACGCTATCCAGTTGTGCACTGCCCTTGGGTACTGCGGTCAAAAAGCGAAAGATTTGCTGTCCGACACGGATAACAGTGACATCAAAATCCCATTTGTCAGCACTGGCCCGCGCCGTTGCCGCCGGAAGTCCATTGATTTCAATCTCTTTGACCGTCTCAGGAAGCAACCCGGCGACCCAACCACTTGTGAGATAATTGGGGAGGGTCGTTTGCTTAGGATCTGCCACGCCGTCGAAACGGATTGCCATTTCACCGGGGCCCGTGGCCAGAACGGCCTCGACCTTATTGTCGATCTGGAAGCCCTCTGGCACATCGAAACGAATGCCAAGGCTACCGTGTAGAAAAGTATTGCCACGGACGTAACCCTCTTGTGGGCTGTCACCGTAAAGCAAACCGTCAATTCCGTTTAGGAACCAGTCGCGCCCCTTGTCGCCGACCTGCCCCTCCTGCCCGAAGGCGCGGGCATGGCGACGCGCAAGCTCGATGCGCTGCGGCGTGTTCGGATGGCTCGACAGGAAGTCGAGGCTTTGATCGCTATCGGGATCCGCAGACGTAAAGCGCGCATAGGCGGCCATCGAATCCAGGAAGCGCGGCGACGCAAATGGGTCGTAACCCGCCTCGCCCAGCATGCGCACGCCGATCACATCCGCCTGTAACTCCTGCTGACGCGAGAAAGCCGCAAGGCGCAGCTTACCGCGCGCCAAGGCCTGTTTTCCGGCCAGATCGCTGGATAGCACTTCAGCGACCACGCGGCTTGCAATGACTTCCGCTTCTTCCCGGCGCTGGCGCTCGATACCGTGGTTGGCAGTGACATGGCCCATTTCGTGCGACAGAACTGCCGCCACTTCAGACGCATCATTCGCGAGCGCCAAAAGCCCACGGGTTACGTAAAGATACCCCCCTGGCAGAGCAAAAGCGTTGATTGCCGGAGAATTGAGAATCGTGATGCGATAGGACTGCTGTGGATTTTCAGAAACAGCCGTCAATGCGCCAGTGATGCGTGCGACCAAGCGTTCTGTCTTGTCATCACGGTATTCACCGCCATAGCTTGCCACGATGCGTGGATGCTCACGTGCACCCATCTGCGCACGTGGATCGTCCTTTTGCACCTGTTCGACGGTCTGCGGATTATCCGACGGCTTGAGCGTTGACTGGTAGGAGGAGCTAAAAAGCGACTGGCAGGAAGACAAGAGGAGGCCAGCGGTAACAAGCGCCAAACCGCGTCTTACCGTCGTGCCCCGCTGCCATGGATTCTGACCGGAGGTGTGGCCCTTCAAAGACTTCACACACGTCGCCATTACGCTTGTCTGCTCCTAACGTTCCTGATCATCCGTTAACTGCAGACCAGTTTACCATCTTACCGACACGGACGCTTGAATGCTCAAGCTGTGAAAACGATCCCTCACACGAACTTAGTCAATAACGAAATTGTTCGCATCGTTTTTTCAATCAGTTACATAAAATTCGCAAGTGCAAAAATAACGTACCGTCCATGTCAATTCGCAGACTTGACAGCGACCCGCGTCGAAATTGTGACGCAGTCAAGCCCCGTTAACCCGACAGAAATGTTTCAATCTCTTTCAAATGGGTCGAAGCGAAGAAATCGTCGGCTGCCCCTTTATACAAAACGCGACCGTTCGAGAGAAAGACGACCTCATCGGCGAGACGGCGAATATCGTCAGGGTGATGAGTCACAAAGAGAATGGTATTGTGCAACTCGGCATGAAGCTGCTTCAGCAATGTCACCATCCCAGCGCGTAAGCCCGGGTCGAGCGCGGCGAAGGGTTCGTCGAGCAACATGACGGGGCGCTGGCGCACCAGCGCTCTCGCCAGCGCCGCCCTCTGCCGCTCTCCTCCCGACATCGTAGATGGCATCCGTTGTTTAAAACCATTGAGACCGACGCGGTTCAATGCCTCCTCGATATTGGCTTTATCAGTGCCCGACAGCCTCAAGGATGGACTAATGCCCAAGCCGACATTCGTGAAAACATCCAGATGCGCAAAGAGGTTATTGTCCTGAAAGATCACAGAGACGGGTCGCTTCGAGGGATCAAGCCCGCGCATGTCGTGACCATCAATCAGCACGCGGCCCTCATCTGGCGCTTCAAAGCCTGCAATGAGGTTGAGAAGCGTAGACTTCCCAGAACCGGATGGACCGACGACGGCGGTGACCTTGCCGCGTTCAAAGCCACAATCCAGCACAAAGTCCTGCCGACCGAGCGTCAATGTTACCTTGTCGAGGTTTGCACCCCGCCCCTGTGCGCTCATGCCGTGGCTTTCGATGGTTGTCGCGAGACGCCGCCAACGGCGAGCGCGAGGCAAATAGTACCGAGAATGAAGGCATAACCCGCAGCGTCATGGGTCCTGTAGCTGCCCATATTGCTATAGACGAGCCAAGGCAAAGTCACGAAGCTTTCGGACCCGAACAGCGCCACGGCACCCAGATCACCAATCGAAAGGGCCATGGCGAAGGAAAATGCCATGGCCGCAGGTCGCCATAAAACCGGCCAATCGACGATGCGAAACCGGGAAAACCCGGAAAGGCCGAGACTGGCGGACAAACGCCCCGTGAGTGACCTGTGGGTTATGAAAGCCGGCTCCAGAACGCGCACGACGAAGGGGAGCGCCATCAGCATGTTGATGATTGCGATAAGCCCAGGCGCAAACATGGCCACATCGCCAAAGGGCCGCAGCAGCAGAAACCAACCACTTCCCAGAACCACCGGCGGCACCAGCAACACGAAGGATGAACCGCTACCCATGGCTATGAAAAGTGCTTTCATTCCGTACCCAGCATGTCGGTTGGCAGCAATGGCCCGGCGTGCGCGAATGAGTGCGATGGAAACAAGAATGGCAAGCGAGGCAGAGGCAACCGCGATCAACAGGCTTGTCATCGCTGCACGCCGAAAGCTGTTTGCCGACAAAAGGCGCCAGAGATCGGCAGAAATGCCCGCTGCAACAACGGCTACCAAAGGCAATCCGATCAGCAGCATCGCCAAGGTGATCGTCCCCGCGTCCCAAAGGCGCGCTGTGAGCCTTTCTCCATCCAGACGACGGATATCCCGACCGTGACTGTCTGCTTCCGCATCTGACGAAGGCAACAAAGACAACAACGCCAGCAGAACACCCGTCATGCCGATCTGTATCAGCGACAGTGCTATAGCGCGCGGCGGATCGAAGTCGAAACGCAATGCCTGATAGATCGCCACCTCGATCGTCGTTGCAGCCGGGCCGCCGCCAAGAAGAAGAACGAGTGTAAAACTCGTGGCGCACAGCATGAAGATCAGTCCCGCGACGCCGGGAAGCAGTTTTGAAACGGCGGGCCATTCGATGAAACGAAACGTCGAGACAGGCCCAAGACCCAGGCTTGCGCTCATGCGCCAATATTCCGATGGTATCCGCTCCAGCCCAGCCAGAAAGAACCGCACCGACAGCGGCAGATTGAAAAACACGTGGGCAATGAGAATCCCCGACAAGCCGTAGATGCTGAACGGTTGCTCAGTACCCGCCGACAGGAGAACCGTATTGAAAATGCCTTGCCTGCCCCAGATCGCGATAAGCCCCAACGCACCTACGATCACAGGAAGGCCCATCGGCACCGCCATCAGGCGAATAATCCAGATCCGGCCGGGAAATGCCCTCTGCCGGGCAAGCGCAAGCGCAACCGGCAAACCAAGCGCAATGGATAGAGCCGTCGAAAGTGTCGCCTGCCAGAGCGTGAAGCGCAAAATGCGCAGCGTATAGGTATCGAACAAGTCAGTGGTCGTGGCGCTCGTGTCGAAGGACAATAAAGCCGTAACAGCAAGAAAGATGAACAGCAGAATGGCGGCAAATGCCACCATTCCACTGACGATAAATCTCAGACTGTCGCGGTGCTCGCTCATGATGCTCGGCGATCCGCCTTACTTCACGCTCATGGCAGTGAGCCATTCATCGATCCAGGCCTTGCGGTTCTTCGCCACCTCTTCGGAAGACATCACAAACGTCTTTGACGGCTGAACCAGCTTGGAGAAAGCCTCCGGCAAGGGCGCGGATGTGGCAGCGACCGGCATCATCCAGTTATTTTCAGGAATGGCATCCTGAAATCCCGTGGTCAGCATGAAGGCCATAAACTGCTTTGCCAGCGCCTGTTCCGGCGCGTTCTTCAAGATACCCGCGACTTCGATCTGGATATAATGCCCCTCTTCAAAACTGGCTGCCTGATAACGATCCGTCTTTTCCGAGACCATATGATAGGCAGGCGACGTCGTGTAGGACAGCACCATCGGCACTTCGCCCTTGGTGAATAGGCCGTAGGATTCCGACCAGCCAGGGGTAACGGTCAAAACCCGGTTCTTGAGCTTGGCCCACGCGTCTGGTGCTTTATCGCCATAGACCGATTTCACCCAGAGCAGCAGACCGAGGCCCGGCGTAGACGTGCGCGGATCCTGAATGACGATCTTTTGCGAAGGGTCGCCCTCGACCAGATCCTTCATGCTTTTCGGTGGATTTTTCAGTGTCTTCGTATCGTAGATGACAGCGAAATGGCCGTAATCATAGGGCACGAAGATATCATCGGTAAAACCACCAGGCACCTTAGCAGCCGATGTATCGATACCCGACACCTCCAAAAGCCGCGTCTGCTTGGCCTCGGCGATCAGGTTCGTATCAAGCCCGACGACCACATCCGCCTTGGAGCTTGCACCCTCAAGCTTCAGCCTGTTGAGAAGCGCCACACCATCTGCAACGCCGACGAAGTTGACAGTGCAATTGCAGGTCTCCTCGAAGGCAGCCTTGACCTTGGGACCCGGTCCCCATTCGGAAACGAAACTCTCATAGGTGTAAATCGTCAGCGTTTTCGTATCCTGTGCGACAGCAATAGCTGGCAACACGAAAGACGCGGCAAGGAGCGAATGAAGGAATAAACGACGATACATCAACAGCACCTCCTCGACATCGGCTACGGGGAACAGGCGTCTGGATGGAAGCCGTCTAATCCCTCCGCCGGTCTTAACCGGATCAGGTTCTTCGGGTTGGCAACGCCTCTCAGCCTTGTCCCTGAAAGAACAAAGCACCCCGTTAGATCTAGGCAGATGTGTAGTCGGAGATCGGTGAATTAGCAAGATGGCGTCAACGCCAACGGCCTTAGTTTCCCAACTCCTCACGCAGCATTTCCAGCTCGAGCCACTCTTCTTCCATGGCCTCGAGCTTTTCGCGAAGTTTCGACATTTCAGTCGCAAGTGTGTTGAAGACAGTCGGGTCCTTGACGAACAGATTGGGGTCGGCCATGCGTTGCTCGCACTCAGCGATTTCCAGCTGGGTCTTCTCCATCTCCTTAGGCAGATTTTCGAGCGCGAATTTCTGCTTGAAGGAGAGCTTACCCTTCGCCTTGGCCGGGTCGGACGCTGCGTTGGATGAGGATTTTGCCTTATCCTGTTTCTCGGCTTTCTTCTTCTCGTCGGACGCGCCCTTGCGCTGCGCCATCATATCCGAATAACCACCGGCATATTCGATCCAGCGGCCATCCGGCGCATCCGGGTTGGCAGGCGCGATCGTCGAAGTGACAGTGCGGTCGAGAAAGTCGCGGTCGTGGCTGACGAGGATAACGGTGCCAGAGAACCCAGCAACGATTTCCTGCAGTAGATCGAGCGTTTCGATATCCAGATCGTTGGTCGGTTCGTCAAGGATCAGAAGGTTGGTGGGCTTGGCCAGAATGCGCGCCAGCATGAGACGGGCGCGCTCCCCACCGGAGAGATTGCGGATCGGCGTACGGGCCTGTTCAGGCGCAAACAGAAAATCCTTCATATAGCCGGTGACATGCTTCAGCTCGCCATTGACGAGAAGGTTTTCACCACGGCCATCTGTCAGATATTGCGCCAGCGTGTCGTTCGGGTCCAGATCCTCACGCTTCTGGTCCAGCGTGGCGATTTCCAGGTTGGTGCCGAGTTTGACTTTACCCGTGTCAGGCTTCAGCTGGCCCGTCAGCATTTTCAACAGCGTGGTCTTACCAGCACCGTTGGGTCCGACAAAACCGATGCAATCACCGCGATGGACGCGCAGCGAAAACGGCGTGACGATGTCCCGCTCGCCATAGGATTTGGTGATGGCATGAGCCTCGATCACCAGCTTGCCCGACTCGCGCCCCTCTGCCGCCGTTGCCTGCACGGAACCCTGTGGCCCCTTATGGCCGCGGTAGTCGGCGCGCATGGCCTGAAGCTCGCCGACGCGGCGCATGTTGCGCTTGCGACGCGCCGTCACGCCATAGCGCATCCAGTGTTCTTCGCGCTCGATGGCCTTGCCGAGCTTGTGCTGTTCCAGCTCTTCTTCTTCCAGCACCTTGTCGCGCCATTCCTCGAAATGCGCAAAACCGCGGCTGAGACGACGTGCCTGTCCTCGGTCCAGCCAGACGGTGGCGGTGGAGACTTTTTCGAGAAAACGACGGTCATGCGAAATCAGCACCAGCGCGCTGCGCGTCTGCTGCAATTCGCTTTCCAGCCATTCGATGGTCGGCAGGTCGAGATGGTTGGTCGGCTCGTCCAGCATCAGGATATCGGGCTCAGGCGCCATGACGCGCACGAGTGCTGCGCGGCGCGCTTCCCCGCCGGAAAGGCTGGACGGATGTTCCTGTCCCGTCAGGCCCAGATGTTCCAACAGATAGGTGACGCGATAGGCATCATCACCCGGTCCCAGCCCCCCCTCGGCATAGGCCTGCACCGTCTCGTAACCGGCAAAATCCGGTGCCTGATCCAGATAACGAATGGTGGCGGAAGGGTGCTTGAAAATCTCACCCGATTGCGCCTCGACCAGACCGGCAGCGATTTTCATCAGCGTGGATTTGCCCGAACCGTTGCGGCCGACGAGGCAGATGCGATCGCCGGGCTCGACTTGAAGGTTGGCACCGTCAAGCAGCGGGGTAGCGCCGAATTTCAGCGTGATATCGTCGAGTTTCAAAATGGGGGGTGCCAAGGTGTCAGGCTCCGGTCTTGTCATAAGGACGGGCAAGCACGATGGCTTTGCCGCTTTTGAGGCGAAGGCGCAAGGGGCCTTCCGCCACGTTGGAAATAGTGCGCGACGAGCCGAAAGCAAGCGCGAAGTTTTCTAGGGGATAGCGTGCATTTTCGATATCAAGGCCTTTCAGCGCGGTAAAACCAGCAACCGAAAACAGGGACCCGGAGGGAAGATCGAGGTCCAGAGTGCCTTCCATCAGCGGATAGGCTTCTTCTTCGCCTGATGTCAGCACCACCTCGAATCCGCGCTCTGCCAGCGAAACCGCATAAAGCAGATGAAACAGCGCATGGTCCGACCGCTCACCCGCCAATGCTCCAACCAGTGTCAATCGCTGCGCACCCCGGGACAGGGCTTCGGAAACCGCAATCTCGCCGTCTGTAACGCCCTTTGTAGCCGGAAATGGTTGTTTCTCGACATCCGCCCAACCCTCTTGCAGCGCCGTGTCGGACGAATCGAAGTCGCCAACCCAAAGCTCAGGGATAAGCCCCAACGGTTGCGCGTGACGCATGCCGCTATCTGCGGCAATCACGCGCGTATCCGCCACCGCCTTTTGCAAGCGATCCGTAACAGTGATGTTGCCGCCGAGCAAAATGGTGAAAGGAGCAGATGTCATGCTCTGCCATAGCCTATCTATGGCAAAAAGCAAAAGCCATAACCATGATGCGACCATCCATCATGCCGCCGTTTAAAACGAGTTTCGATTTACGCTGAGGTTAACAACTTCAGGTCAGTACACTTCAGCAAGCATGGTATGACATAAATGCAACCAAAGGAGGTTTTCATGTTCACCGTGACAAACAATACTGGCAGAATTCTCACTCTCTACAACGGCGCTACGGTTATCGCGGCCATCGCAAACGGAGCCGTTGGCAATTCGAACCAACTGAACGTCAGCACGATTGGTTACGGAGATGCGATATTCGCCAACAGTTCCGGCACGTTCGCCGATAATACCAATTACACAGCGACATATCAGGCTTCGAGCCCGAATTTCCCCCAGAATAACGTCCTTTTTGCCAACGGCTTACCAGGAGGCAATGTTCGTTTCTTCTAACGTCTCAGATTGAGAAACGGTAAAGCGGCGGGTTTCCTGAAATGCTCGCCGCTTTACTTACGGCGTTTCGGCTTGACTGCAGGGCAATTGAGCAGTGTCGATTTTCGTTGATTCAGAGCAATTCCAGGCGTATGTACCGCTCCTATGTGGTGATTTGCCGACCGGCTTGCAGCCACTTTAAAGAAGTCGCTAAATGGTCGAGGAAACATCTCATTTCCGAGGACCGGCTGCGATTTCGTTGCCGGTTTTTGTGTTCATGGCCCGCGCCTCCACGGAAGTGAGTTCGACATGCCGATAAAAATCCCCGATACGCTGCCTGCGTTCGAAACCCTGATACATGAGGGTGTGCGGGTACTGACAGAAACGGCGGCCATCCGGCAGGATATTCGCCCGCTCCAGATCGGGCTTCTCAATCTCATGCCGAACAAGATCAAGACCGAGATCCAGATGGCGCGACTGGTCGGCGCGTCTCCGCTTCAGGTCGAGCTCTCGTTGGTTCGTATCGGCGGCCATCGTGCCAAGAATACGCCGGAAGAGCACCTGCTATCCTTTTATGAGACTTGGGAAGAGGTGCGTCACCGCAAGTTCGACGGCTTCATCATCACCGGCGCGCCCGTGGAAAAACTGACCTATGAGGACGTGACCTATTGGGATGAGATGCGCAAGATTTTCGAATGGACGGAGACGAATGTCCACTCGACGCTAAATGTCTGCTGGGGTGCGATGGCCGCCATCTACCATTTCCATGATGTGCCGAAGCATGCGCTGAAGGAAAAGGCGTTCGGCGTCTACCGCCACCGCAATCTGAGCCCCGCCTCGATCTACCTCAATGGCTTCTCGGATGATTTTCAGGTGCCCGTATCGCGCTGGACAGAAGTGCGCCGCGCCGACATCGAAAAGCATCCCAACCTTGAAATCCTGATGGAATCCGAGGAGATGGGCGTTTGCCTCGTGCACGAGAAGAAAGGCAAGCGGCTCTATATGTTCAACCATGTCGAGTACGATTCCACGTCGCTCGCCGACGAATATTTTCGCGATGTCGATGCTGGCGTGCCGATCAAGGTGCCGCATGATTATTTTCCGCACAACGACCCTGGTCTGACGCCGCTCAACCGCTGGCGCAGCCACGCCCATCTGTTCATGGGCAACTGGATCAACGAGATTTACCAGACGACACCGTATGATCTGGAAGAAATCGGAAAAGGCCAGGACCAGAGCGCAGAGTGAAAATTCTGCAATTGCGTGCGGCCGGAAAATAAAGCAACGTCCGGCCCATATGTGTCGAGTGGGAGAATGAAGACGATGAGCGATGGCGCAACACGGGAAAATTTCGGACTGACGGCATCGGGAGAAAAGGTCGAGCGTGTCACCATTTCTGCAGGCGGATTGACGGCCCATGTCCTGACCTGGGGTGCTGTCATCCAGGATTTGCGCCTTGACGGCCACCAGCCGCCACTCGTTCTGGGCTTCGACAATTTCGATGACTACCCGAAATACTCCTCCTATTTCGGCGCCACACCGGGCCGCAATGCCAACCGCATCGATAGCGGCAAGTTCACTATCGATGGAAAGACCTATCAGCTCGAACTGAACGAAAAGGGTGTCACCCATCTACACGGCGGCAGCGACAACATCGGCAAGCGCAACTGGCTGCTGATGGAACATGGCCCTGACCACGTGGTTCTGCAGATCGTCGATCCGGATGGCCGTGCTGGTTATCCGGGCAATTGTACCGTAACCGCGACCTACACGATCCGGGAAGGCGGTGTGCTGTCGATGGTCTATGAGACGACGACCGACAAGCCGACCATCGCCAACATCTGCCAGCATTCCTATTTCAATCTCGATGGCGCGCAAACCACGCTCGGCCACGAAATCGAAATCGCCGCTGACCATTATTTACCGACAACCGATCGACAAATCCCGACCGGCGAAATCCGCCCCGTAGATGGCACCGTGTTCGATCTGCGCCGTCCTGTCCCCGTCGAGCGGGAAGAAAACGGCGAGCAGGTGACCTATGATCACAATTTCTGCCTGTCATCGGAGCGCGTCGCCAAACGCAGGGTCGCGCGTGTCACGGCACCGGCCTCGAAAGTATCGCTGGAAGTGCACACGACCGAGCCCGGCGTGCAATTCTACTCGGCCTTCAAGTTGAACACCGGCGCGCCGGGCCTGGAGGGCCGTCGCTATGGACCTTTTGCGGGCCTTTGCCTCGAAACCCAGATTTGGCCGGACGCAGTCAACCACGATGGTTTCCCTAAGGCAATCCTGCGCCCCGGCGAAACGCTTCGTCAGGAAACCGACTACATCTTCACCAAAGGCTGAGGTTCCTAGTCCAGAACGCACCCGACATAGGCGCCTGAACCCCGGGCTCGTCTTTCGATGAGGCCGGCCAGACGTTGCATTCCTCTGCCGGGTTTTCCAGCAACGCGATCAATCGGATTGGGCAGCGCGACCGCAAGAAGTGCTGCCTGCCGCGAACTCAACTTCGAGGCCGAGACCTTGAAGTGGTATTGCGCAGCGGCTTCGATGCCGTAAATGCCCGGCCCCCATTCGGCGACGTTGAGATAAATCTCCATCATCCGTTTTTTTGACCAGACGAAGTCGGACACGACAGCCAGGGGCAGTTCCAACCCTTTGCGGATGAAAGACCGGCCATTCCATAGAAACAGGTTTTTTGACGTCTGCATGGGAATGGTGCTGGCACCACGCGTGGCCTCACCTTCCAATGCGCTGTTGACCACTGTCTGCATCTGGTTCCAGTCTACCCCGCCGTGGGAACAGAATTGCCCATCCTCGGACATCATCACCGATTGAACGAGCCGTGGTGAAATCTCGTCGAGCGACACCCAGCGTCGATCATAGCCCTGAAACATGACGAGATCGGCCAGCATCAGCGTCGAAACCGGACGCATGAAAGGCAGGGCATAGAGGACAATGAGCAGGTAGGGCAAAACCAGCAGGGCGAGAATGAAGAGGAGGATACGTTTCACGAGACTTCGCACATCCACATCAGGTTTTCTCTCGCTCTCGACAAGCGTTTCGTGATCCGTCTCGCTGTCCGGCGTGCTGCTCAAAACTTGGCCCCCACTTGGCTACCCATCGAAGCCTTTCATATTCCGCATACACCATCAAGGCTACTGTCGATAACGAAGTTCCACATCCAGCTGACAAAAACGATTGCCAGCCATTTTTCCCCATGCGAAAGAGCCAATCGTCACCTGACATGGTAAGGAAACAGGCAAGATGACATTCGAGACCCGGCTGCGCGACAATGCGGCAAGAACCGAAGCCTTGCTCGGCGACTTGCTGTCCAGCAACCCGCGCACCGACGAAATCACCCGCCCGGAAAATTTGCTCAACGCCATGCGCCACGGTGTCTTGAACGGTGGCAAGCGGTTGCGGCCGTTTCTGGTTATCGAGACCGCGGCTCTTTTGGGTGGTGACGCCACCGCCGCATTGCATGTCGGCGCAGCGCTGGAATGCCTGCACTGTTATTCGCTGGTGCACGATGATCTTCCTGCCATGGACAATGATGATCTGCGCCGCGGCCAGCCGACGGTTCACAGGAAATTCGATGAGGCGACGGCCATTCTGGCGGGCGATAGCCTGCTGACGCTGGCCTTCGATATTATCGCGTCACCGGAGACCACCCTGCCCGACGATCGCAGAGCCACACTCGTCCTCGCATTGGCGAAAGCGGCGGGTATCGGCGGCATGGCGGGCGGACAGGCACTCGATCTGGCAGCCGAGAGCCAAGCCCCCGACGAGGGCGGCGTGATTACATTGCAGGCGATGAAAACCGGTGCCCTCATCCGTTTTGCCTGTGAAGCCGGTGCGATCATCGCCGGAAGCATTTCCACCGAGCGAACGCGTCTGCGCAGCTACGGCGAAAAGATCGGCCTTGCTTTTCAACTGGCCGACGACCTCCTCGATCTCACCTCCGACGCCGCCACCATGGGCAAGGCGACCGGCAAGGATGCCGCCCGGGGCAAGGGAACATTGGTTGCTCTGCGCGGATCGGACTGGGGTCGAAGCCGTTTGCGTGAACTGGTGTCGGAAGCCTCGGATCTGCTGACCCCCTATGGCAAACGCGCGGATATCCTGATCGAAACCGCACGGTTTGTTGCCGAGCGCAAAAACTGACCTCCATCGCCAGTCCAGTCATCGCCTGTTTTTAAAGCCGCTCGCCATAAATCGCTTGATCGATGATCCCTGCCATCGTATGCATGTTTATGCACGATTTAGCCGAATGATTCCGAATGAGCAAGCCAGACCATTTTGTGAGCGAGAGACAAGCGTTGATCTACGCGCAGTTACAACAGCACGGTCGGGTGCTGTCACAGGAACTGGCGCAGACGTTCGACGTCTCGGAAGACACGGTCAGGCGCGATCTGCGCGAGATGGCGGCCCGAGGAGAATGCACGCGCGTTTACGGCGGCGCGCTTTTGGCGACCAGAACAACCGTCCCACTGAAAACCCGTATGACGGAAATGCCGGATCGCAAGGCGACGTTGGGCCGAACTGCTGCTCGATTCTTACAGGACGGAATGACGGTCTTTATCGATGCCGGCTCCACCAATCTGGCCATAGCTAAAAATCTTGGGGCGGGTTTGAAGCTTACCGTGATCACCAGCACGCCGGTCATTGCCGCCGAACTGGAAGGAAATACGGACATCGATCTCATTCTGATCGGTGGCCGGGTCCATCCCGCCATCGGCGCGGCCATCGACGCGACGGCCATACGGCAGTTGGAACAGATGCGGCCCGATCTTTGCATCGTCGGCGTCTGCGGTCTGACAGTCGATGGACTTTGTGCCGAAATCTATGAAGATGCCACCTTCAAGCGGCTTGCCTGTGAAGCCAGCGCCCGGACACTTGCCGCCATAACCTCCGAGAAGCTGGGGGTCCCCTCCGCCTTCCATGTTTCCTCACTGTCTTCGACGCTTACCCTCGTTCTTGAGGAGGGTGCCGATCTCACCATGGTCGGCGCTCTGGCCAGTACGGGCGTCAAGATTCATCAGGCTGGATCGTCTTCCGACAGCTTATTTCATACGCATGCACCGAAGGACCAGTCCCGATGACCGGCACTGCCACGCAAACGCCTATACCCGCCCGCACCCCCTATATGACGAGGACACGCCTCGGCGTTTCCCTGCTGTTCCTGATGAATGGTTTCATGATGGGATCCTGGGCTCCGATGATCCCGGAATTTGCCAAGCGTTTTTCGCTGAGCGAAAGCACTCTGGGCCTCGTCATCCTGGCCTACGGCCTCGGGTCGCTGTCCTTTATGCCCATTGCGGGCTCTCAGATCGGCCGTCTAGGTTCGCGAACCGTCACGCTGACGGTCGCGCTGATCATGGTACCGACGCTGCTGTTGATCACCATGGCGAATCCACTGTGGGCAGCTGTCGTGGCCGTCTTTGTGTTCGGGGGACTGACGGGTGCCATGGATGTTGCCATGAATGCCAATGCCGTCGTGGTGGAACGCGGCATGCGCCGAGCGATCATGTCGTCGTGTCACGCATTCTGGAGTCTGGGCGGCCTCCTCGGTGCTGGCCTCGGTGGTTTGTTAATCACCAAGATTGGCGTCTACGGACATGCCATTGCCCTGACGATCATTGCAGCCGCAATGCTGGCCATTGCTTGGCCAAGGGTACAAACTGATCGCCCTCATCCGGAAGAAGAACGCCCCAAGGGTGGACTACCCATGACGCCATTGCCGTGGATCATCGGCATCATGGCGCTGTTTTCGATGATCCCGGAAGGTGCCATCCTCGATTGGGGCGCGCTTTATTTGCGCAATGAACTGAGCGCCTCGGTCACCCTTTCCGGCTTCGGATTTGCAGCGTTCTCGTTGACCATGGCCATCATGCGCTTTGCAGGAGATCTGGTGCGTGATCGCTTCGGGGCCGTCCGTACTTTGCAATTTTGTTCCGCCATATCGATCGTCGGTCTCCTGATTGCCGGTTTCGCACCCAATGCCTTCATCGCGATTGCAGGCTTTGCAATTGCCGGGATCGGCATTTCCAACATGGTGCCGATTGCCTTTTCGGCGGCTGGAAACATGCCGGGAATGGCTCCTGGCATTGCGCTTTCTGTGGTCACGACCATGGGATACTCCGGCATTCTGGTGGCACCGTCTGCCATCGGCTTCATCGCCGAACATACGGGCCTTGCCGCCGTGTTCATCGGTCTGCCGCTTCTGCATGTGGTGGTTTTCATGTTGGCGAAGCTTGCCCGCCATGCGGATGGTGCAAGCGGACACTGATACGATTTCGAGAAAGTGAAATGTCTCGCAAAGACAAATCTCGAATTTTGCCATGATTGCGGTAAAAGTGGAGTTGGTTGCTTCGATGTTGACAAGGCGCGCGCCGTGTTCCACCTGAATGACCAGATGTACCGCAATTATCAGAGAAAATCATGACGTCACACGCCGATTACGATCCCAAGCCGCGCCGGTCCTCGGTTGCCGTCAATGTCGGTGGCGTTATTGTCGGCGGTGGGGCGCCGGTGGTCGTGCAGTCCATGACCAACACCGACACGGCTGACATCGACGCCACCGTGCAGCAGGTGGCAGCCCTGTTCCGAGCGGGTTCGGAAATCGTCCGTATTACCGTGGACCGCGATGAGAGTGCTGCTGCCGTTCCGAAAATCCGGGATCGCCTGATGCGCCTTGGCCTTGATGTGCCGCTGGTGGGGGATTTCCATTATATCGGCCACAAACTTCTGGCCGATCACCCAGCCTGCGCCGAAGCATTGGCGAAGTACCGTATCAACCCAGGCAATGTCGGCTTCAAGGACAAGAAGGACAAGCAGTTCGGTGATATCGTGGAGATGGCGATCCGCTATGACAAGCCGGTCCGCATCGGGGTCAACTGGGGCTCGCTGGACCAGGAACTGCTGACAAGCTTGATGGACAAGAACAAGGACGAAGGTTTTCCGCTGTCTGCGCGTCAAGTCACGCGTGAAGCCATCGTTCAGTCCGCTTTGATCTCCGCCGAACTCGCCGAAGAGATCGGCCTGCCGCGCAACCGCATCATCCTGTCGGCCAAGGTCAGCCAGGTGCAGGACCTGATTGCCGTCTATTCGATGCTGTCGGAACGTTCCGACCATGCGCTGCATTTGGGTCTCACGGAAGCGGGCATGGGCTCGAAGGGCATCGTCGCATCCTCCGCTGCCATGGGCTACGTGTTGCAACACGGCATCGGCGATACCATCCGTGTGTCGTTGACACCAGAACCGAACGGCGATCGCACGCGCGAAGTGCAGGTTGCTCAGGAAATTCTTCAGGTCATGGGTTTCCGCCAGTTCGTTCCCGTCGTTGCGGCCTGTCCGGGCTGCGGACGCACGACCTCCACCGTGTTTCAGGAACTGGCGCAAAATATTCAAAATGACCTGCGCAAGAACATGCCGGTCTGGCGCGATAAATATCCGGGCGTCGAGGCGCTCAACGTCGCGGTCATGGGCTGCATCGTAAACGGTCCTGGTGAAAGCAAGCATGCCGACATCGGCATTTCGCTTCCAGGCACCGGCGAAAACCCAGCCGCTCCCGTGTTCATTGATGGCGAAAAAGCGCTGACGCTCCGCGGTCCCGATATCGCCAAGGATTTCGAAGCTCTTGTTATCGACTACATCGAGAAACGTTTCGGCCAAAAGGATGCGGCAGAGTGAGTTTCGACCCTGAAAATGCCGAAATTCTTCTCTCTTACCTAACGTGAACTCACGGAGCACTAGAATTCATGATCAAGAAGTTTATCGTTCTTGCGCTTGCCGCAACCTATCTCTCTGCCTGCACCACGACCGACCCTTACACGGGTGAGCAGAAAGTTTCGAACATGGCGGGCGGCGCGGGTATCGGCGCCCTTGCAGGTGCTGTCGGCGGTCTGGCCATCGGTGGCGGCAACAAGGGCCGCAATGCCTTGATCGGTGCCGGTATCGGTGCTCTGGCCGGTGGCGCCATTGGTGGCTACATGGACAATCAGGAATCGGAGCTTCGTCAGCAGCTTCAGGGAACAGGCGTTTCCGTGACGCGCCGTGGCGACAGCATCGTTCTCAACATGCCGTCAAACGTCACCTTCGCGACGGACCAGGATCAGGTGATTCCGCCATTCTATCCGACGCTGAATTCCGTCGCGATCGTTCTGAACAAATTCAACAAGACCTATATCGACATCAACGGCCACACCGATTCCACCGGCAGCCTTGCCCATAACCAGGGTCTGTCCGAGCGCCGTGCTGCTTCTGTTGCCAATTATCTGGGTGATCGCGGTGGCGTTGATCAACGTCGTATTTCCACCATGGGCTTCGGTCCTTCCCAACCCATTGCATCCAACGCTACGGCAGATGGCCGCGCCCAGAACCGTCGTGTGGAAGTGTTGATTTCCCCGCTAACACAAAACGGCTGAGGACATTCGGCAAGGCCGGCTTCGAGTACGCCGCCCATCATAAGCAAAAAGAGCCCGGGATGTGCTGAACATCCCGGGCTCTTTTTGTCTAACGGTCCTATGGTCGGAAAGCGCCAATCAGGCTGACTTTGCAGGCAATGACAACACGGGCGCACCTGTCTTTTCATCGTCGTTGAGCAGACCACTGGCGCGCAGCAGCGACGAGAAGCGACCGCCACGCATGCTCAACTCATCGAATGTACCCTTTTCGACGATGCGACCATTGTCCATGAACAGCACGAGATCGGCGTCACGCACGGTCGACAGGCGGTGCGCGATGATGAAGGTCGTTCTGTTCTTACGCAGAGCATCGACGGCATCCTTCACGCGTGCCTCAGTTTCCACATCGAGCGCGCTGGTCGCCTCATCGAGGACGAGGATGGGCGCGTTCTTCAAGACGGCGCGGGCGATGGCAATACGCTGGCGTTCGCCGCCAGACAGGCGGTTGCCACGCTCGCCGACCTGCGTCATGTAACCACTTGCCCTGCTGTCGATAAAGTCGGTGGCGGCAGCCGCAGCCGCAGCCTGCGTGATCTCGTCATCGGTCGCGCTATCACGTCCGAGGCGAATATTGTCACGAATAGACCGGTTCAACAGACCGGCGTCCTGGAACACCGTGGCAATGGAGTTGCGCAGAGACTGACGGGTAACCGTGGAGATATCCGTGCCATCGACGAAAATCTGACCATTATTGGGATCATAGACCCGCTGCAGCAAGTTGATCAGCGTCGTCTTGCCAGCGCCCGTTGGACCGACGATAGCGATCGTTTCACCTGCATTGGCCGTGAAGGAAACGTCGTGGACACCCTGCTTGGTGTTCGCAAAGCCAAAATCGACGTTGCGGAACTCCACCTTGCCGGAAACCTGACCGAGTTCGATCGCACCGCTTGGCTCTTCGCGTTCCTGCACGGAATCTTCCAGCTTGAAGAAATCAACAAGCTTCGCGCGTGCTTCGAAAATCTGTGTGGCAAAGGCACGCATCTGATCGAGACGTCCAATAAGGAGGTTCGCAAAGCCGATAAAGGCAATGACGTCACCCACTCTGAGTTCGCCGTTCTTCACGAGAATCGTACCGATGATGAGAATGATCATCATGGATAAGGTCGATGCCGTGCGGTTCAACGCACTGGCAAATGCCCACCAATCAAGCACGGGGTACTGGGCACTGAGAAGACGCTCGGTGAACGACTTCAATGCCTTGGTTTCCGCTTCGATGCGGTTGTAGCTATGCAGTACCGACACGTTGCTGATCGAATCGCTGACATGGGCAAACACGGAATGATAGTGCTCCTCGACAGAGGCCTGACCTTCCTTCGTGCGCTCCATCACCCATTTGCCGATGAACCAGTACACGGTACCCAGCGCGATCAGGACGCAGCTAAGGCGAAGATCCATGGAAATCGCAGTTGGAATGAGCAAAGCGAGAGCTACGAATGTCGCCAGATGGGTCCGCATGAATTCCAGCCAGAGGCCGAACAGTGTTTCACTGGCGCGAAGGAGCGTATGCAGCGCGTTGGATGTGCCCCGCAGATGGTGCCAGGATAGCGGCATGGAAATGATGCGGCCAAACGCTTCTGTCAAAAGCGAAGCACGACGTCCGTGGGCCAGACGATCGGCCTCACGCGCAACGGCGACATAGGCGACGGTGTTGAACACACCGAAGGCCGCCCACAGGATCAAGATATTGGTTGCATCAGAACCGGACGAGATCGCATCGATGATGCGCCCGAACAAAATAGGTTCTGCAATAGTGATCGCAGCGAGGATGACGTTGGCGATGACGACAACAGTGACACGCAGCTTGTTGTCGGCGAGGTATCGCAGGGCGCGAGTATAAACCTGAAACAGTGTCAATTCTCAAATCCTGTCTTCGTATCCATCGTGTAGCGCTGTTCTATGGAGCGCAAAACTCCGTACCGTTTTATTGAACGGCACGGATATTCAAGTGATTGTTTTATGGCTTTTTCTACATGAATGGGCGCTTAACGGCCGCGATAAACCCGAAAACGCCCCGAATATTGTCTTACACCATGCGGTCTTAAGAAGTGGCTCCAAATGTCTGACGAAGACGCCTGCAGCAGAACCTTTGTCGCGTCTAAAACCCGTCTCCGAGTTGAGACTTTAGTCTCAAGGAGGGCACGCGCGGGCATTAAACGAGAGCATTGTGTGTCGTTTCGGTTGACTGCGGCGAAAACGCGGCCACAATGCGAGAAATGGCATTTTGGCTTTAAATATTGCTAACCATATTGGGGACAAGGTCTCGCTGGGACATTGTCCGAAACACGGCGCCTTAAAACCTTTCAAGGTTGTTTTATTTATTTCAGGGTATCCACTTCAATGCACGATGTTTTTCAGTTTTTGACGGTGTGCAGCGAAGCAAAGTCACAGCACCGGTTCCTCTCCATTTTTCACGACCTGATCCGCAGTCTGGGCTACGAATATTACAGGGTCGTGCGCCGCGATTCAGAGGATCTGACGCTGACGGGTAATGTTTTGGCAGAGCATCTGCCGGCGGGTTGGCGGGAGGTTTATCAGGAAAGAAAATACGGCAGCATCGATCCGGTCAAGCGGTCTTTCGGCCTTTTGAACCAGCCGTTCCGATGTCGTGATGTGGTCGGCCTTTTACCGCAGGCCACGCAACGAAAACGGGCCGCCAAACTGTTTCAGGATGCCGCACGGTTTGGTCTGAAAGAAGCCTATGCTTTTCCAGTTCATGGACGCAACGGCTTGCTTGGCGGTTCCTTCATCTTGGGTGAAGGGCGACTGTTTTCCCCTTCAGAACTGTTCATCATCGACACGGCCATGCGTGTTGCTTTCTGGCGGCTGCTGGAATTTGCGGGGCAATCCAACGACCTCCTCTCCATTCCCGATCCGGCTGTCACGCAATTTACCCGTCGTGAGCTGGATGTGTTGATGCTGCTTGCACAGGGAAAGACATCCCCCGAAATCGGTAAGATCCTGTCGATTTCCAGCCATACATCCGATTGGTACATAAACGGCATACAGCGCAAGCTCGAGGCCAAAAATCGCCAACATGTTGTGGCGCTTGCACTTCGACATGGCATTATCTCGTAAACATCTCCCGACACGCAATCCGTACGAACTATGATAAAAACGCCCTTTCCAACCGTGACAATTACTGCTTAATTTCGCGGTGCAGCAAACACATTTGCTTGCGAGGTTTGGGAGGCCGTCTTGAAAATATCGAAAATCCTTGTCGCCAATCGTTCAGAGATTGCGATCCGCGTATTCCGTGCTGCCAACGAACTGGGCATCAAAACGGTCGCTATCTGGGCAGAAGAGGACAAGCTTTCGCTGCATCGGTTCAAGGCGGATGAAAGTTACCAAGTTGGCCGTGGCCCACATCTGGCCAAGGATATGGGACCAATCGAAAGCTATCTGTCAATCGACGAAGTCATCCGGGTTGCAAAGCTTTCAGGCGCTGACGCCATCCATCCCGGCTACGGTCTCTTGTCCGAAAGCCCTGAATTCGTTGAGGCCTGCAACGAAGCGGGCATTATCTTCATCGGCCCGACCGCCGACACGATGCGCAGGCTCGGGAACAAGGTAGCCGCGCGTAATCTGGCGATTTCCGTCGGTGTACCCGTTGTTCCGGCAACCGAACCTCTACCGGATGACATCGCAGAAGTGGAGCGGATGGCCGAGGAGATTGGCTACCCGGTGATGCTCAAGGCGTCCTGGGGCGGGGGCGGTCGCGGCATGCGCGCTATCAGAAAAAAGGAGGACCTTGCCCGCGAAGTGACCGAAGCCAAGCGTGAAGCGAAAGCGGCATTCGGCAAGGACGAAGTCTATCTTGAAAAACTTCTCGAGCGCGCGCGCCACGTCGAAAGCCAGATTCTGGGCGATACGCATGGCAATGTCGTCCATCTGTTTGAGCGTGACTGCTCCATCCAGCGCAGAAACCAGAAGGTGGTCGAGCGTGCACCGGCGCCTTATCTTTCAGACGAGCGCCGTCAGGAACTGGCGAATTATTCGCTGAAGATCGCTGGTGCCACAAATTATGTCGGTGCTGGAACGATCGAATACCTTATGGATGCCGATACCGGCAAGTTCTACTTCATCGAGGTCAATCCGCGCATCCAGGTCGAGCATACGGTGACCGAAGTCGTCACCGGTATTGATATCGTCAAAGCACAGATCCACATTCTCGAAGGCGAAACTATCGGTACGCCTGAGTCGGGTGTGCCAGCGCAAAAGGACATCCGCCTTAACGGTCATGCGCTTCAGTGCCGGATCACGACGGAAGACCCTGAGCATAATTTCATTCCTGATTACGGTCGCATCACCGCTTACCGTTCGGCGTCGGGTTTCGGCATTCGTCTGGACGGCGGCACGTCCTATTCGGGCGCGATCATCACGCGCTATTACGACCCCTTGCTGGTGAAGGTTACAGCCTGGGCTCCCCAGCCGAACGAAGCCATCGCGCGTATGCATCGTGCGCTTCGCGAATTCCGTATTCGAGGCGTGGCGACAAACCTCACCTTCCTGGAAGCCATCATCAGCCATCCGAGCTTTGTCGAAAATACCTATACGACCCGCTTCATCGATTCGACGCCTGAACTGTTCGAGCAGGTCAAGCGGCAGGACCGCGCGACGAAGCTTTTGACGTATCTGGCAGACGTGACTGTCAACGGACATCCCGAAACGAAAGGCCGCGTTAAACCAGCCGTCAACGCACCTGCACCGGTTGTTCCATATATCGACAAACCGACACCTGATGGCACCAAGCAGCGTCTCGATACTTTGGGCCCCAAGGGTTTTGCCGAGTGGATGCGCAATGAAAAGCGCGTTCTGGTAACGGATACGACCATGCGGGATGGTCACCAGTCGCTGCTGGCCACCCGGGTCCGCACCCATGATATCGCCCGTGTCGCCAGCGTCTATGCCAAGGCCTTGCCACAGCTTCTGTCGCTGGAATGCTGGGGTGGCGCGACCTTCGACGTGTCGATGCGCTTCCTCACCGAAGACCCATGGGAGCGGCTGAACCTTATCCGGGAAGGCGCGCCGAACCTGTTGTTGCAAATGCTTCTGCGCGGGGCAAACGGCGTCGGCTACAAGAACTACCCGGACAATGTCGTCAAATATTTCGTACGCCAGGCGGCAAAGGGCGGCGTCGATCTGTTCCGCGTCTTCGACTGCCTCAATTGGGTCGAGAACATGCGCGTGTCGATGGATGCGATCGCGGAAGAGAACAAGCTGTGTGAAGCGACGATCTGCTACACAGGCGATCTCCTCAATTCCGCGCGTCCGAAATACGACCTCAAATATTATACCGGTCTCGCCGCCGAACTGGAAAAGGCAGGCGCCCACATCATCGCCGTGAAGGACATGGCCGGGTTGCTGAAGCCGGCCGCCGCAACGGTCCTGTTCAAGGCCTTGCGTGAAGCGACCAGTCTGCCGATCCACTTCCATACGCATGATACGTCAGGCATTTCTGCCGCAACGGTTCTGGCGGCTGTCGATGCCGGTGTGGACGCCGTGGATGCGGCCATGGATGCGCTGTCCGGCAACACCTCTCAGCCCTGCCTCGGCTCTATCGTTGAAGCCTTGAAGGGAACCGAGCGCGACACAGGCCTCGATACGGAATGGATTCGTCGCATCTCGTTTTATTGGGAAGCGGTGCGCGGGCAATATGCGGCCTTTGAAAGCGATCTGAAGGGACCGGCATCCGAGGTCTACCTGCATGAAATGCCGGGTGGCCAGTTCACCAATCTCAAGGAACAGGCCCGTTCTCTGGGTCTCGAGAGCCGCTGGCACGAGGTCGCGCAGACCTATGCCGACGTCAACCAGATGTTCGGTGATATCGTCAAGGTAACGCCGTCCTCAAAGGTTGTTGGCGACATGGCGCTGATGATGGTCTCTCAGGACCTCAAGGTTGCGGATGTCGAGAACCCCGACAAGGAGGTTTCTTTCCCTGATTCGGTCGTTTCCATGTTGAAGGGCGATCTTGGCCAGTCACCCGGTGGTTGGCCTCAGGCATTGCAGAAAAAGGCCCTGAAGGGCGATCAACCCTATACGGTTCGTCCCGGTTCGCTTCTTGAAGATGCCGATCTCAACGCAGAGCGCAAGGAGATCGAAACGAAATTGGAGCGCTCCGTCGACGATTTCGAGTTTGCCTCGTACCTGATGTATCCGAAGGTTTTCACCGACTTCGCGTTGGCCGCGGAGACCTACGGCCCAGTCTCTGTTTTACCAACCCACGCCTACTTCTACGGAATGGAGGATGGCGAGGAACTGTTTGCTGATATCGAGCGTGGGAAGACGCTCGTCATCGTCAATCAGGCATCATCCGGCACTGATGACAAGGGCATGGTCACGGTTTTCTTCGAGATCAACGGCCAGCCACGGCGCATCAAGGTGCCGAACCGGGCACAGGGCGCTTCCAGCGCGGCAGTCCGTCGAAAAGCGGAACCCGGCAATACCGCCCATGTTGGTGCGCCGATGCCGGGCGTCATCTCCCGCGTCTTCGCCAATCAGGGGCAGGACGTGAAGGCAGGCGATGTGCTTGTGTCTATCGAAGCCATGAAGATGGAAACTGCGCTTCATGCCGAGCGCGATGGCAAGGTTGCCGAAGTTCTGGTCAAGCCCGGCGATCAGATCGATGCCAAGGATTTGTTGATCGCCTATGGCGAATAAATCTATCCTCTGAAACGAAAAGAGCCCCGGATCGCTCCGGGGCTTCGTCTATTCTGGTTTTAGAGCGTTTCCTTGTTAAATGGAAACGTTCTGCCGGAGCAGATTTTCGTCAGGACAAAGGCGATTGGCGAAGGGCATACCCTAAGGTACGGTCGAGCCGATCGCCTTTGTCCTGACGGAAATATGCCCGGCCCTCCGGGTTGGTTGAAACGGGCCATCTGCCTGCCCAGACGGCTTGGCCGTATGCTAAGGCTACGCCACGCGCCATCCGGACAAGCAGTCGATCCCGTTTGAACCAACAGAACTGTTTCCATTTAACAAAGAAACGCTCTAAGACGAGCGATCAGTAAGTGTCGTCTTCGTCGTCATCCTTACGGGTAGACTTAAGCGAGCTGAGCTTGGCAAACACGGCGTTGGCGTCGATTTCTTTTTCTTTCTCGTCTTCACGCTCATATTTGTAGCCGAGACCTTCCGTTGCTGCTGCTGGCTGCAAGGTAGCGTCAAGCTCCGCAGCTGTTGGCAATGGGCGGCCACGCGATGCGCGCTCGACTTCGAGGTCGAGGTCGATCTGACTGCATAGACCCAGCGTGACCGGGTCCATCGGCGTCAGGTTAGCAGAATTCCAATGGCTGCGATCACGAATCTGTTCGATGGTCGACTTGGTCGTACCGACGAGGCGCGAAATCTGCGCGTCCTTCAATTCGGCGTGATTGCGCACCAGCCACAAGATGGCGTTCGGGCGATCCTGACGCTTCGAGACCGGCGTGTAGCGCGGCCCACGACGCTTGGATTCGGGAACACGGACCTTCGGCTCGGAGAGCTTGATCTTGTGGTTGGGATTGGCAACCGCGCGTTCGATTTCGTCACGCGAAAGCTGTCCGGTCGAGATAGGGTCAAGACCCTTGATGCCCTGCGCGGCTTCACCGTCGGCGATAGCCTTGACTTCCAACGGATGCAGTTTGCAAAATGTCGCGATCTGCTCGAACGACAATGCGGTATTATCCACCAGCCAGACGGCCGTCGCTTTGGGCATGAGCAATGTTTGAGCCATAGATACAGTCCTTCTGTCCGTCCGCTCCGGGGGCGCGGGACGTGGATGTTAAACCACTCATTTCCGGGATATGACCGGTCTATAGCCGGATTGCATCAGAATTGCAATTCTTTGCGCAAGAAATGACCTTTGTCTAATTGCCGGATGTCCATGAACTGCTATGAATTCTGCACATGACTGGAAAATGGAGTTTCCAGTCATCATAAAGACGAATCGGCCTGAGGAGGAATTCATGTCTGCCAAAGTCTACCCGGTCCTGAAATCTGCAAGGAAGCACACGCTGATCGACAATGACCGTTATCTGAAATGGTATGGTGAAAGCGTGGAGGATCCTGAAAAATTCTGGGGCAAGCATGGCAAGCGGATCGACTGGTTCAAGCCCTATACCAAGGTCAAGAACACCTCTTTTAAGGGCAAGGTGCCAATTAAGTGGTTCGAGGACGGGCTGACGAACGTCTCGTATAATTGCATCGACCGTCACCTGAAGACCCATGGCGAGCGCACCGCGATCATCTGGGAAGGCGACAATCCCTACATTGACAAGAAGATCACCTATAACCAGCTCTACGATGCGGTGTGTCGTCTGGCCAATGTGATGAAGAAACACGGTGTCAAGAAGGGCGATCGCGTCACCATCTACATGCCGATGGTGCCGGAAGCGACCTATGCGATGCTCGCCTGCGCCCGCATCGGTGCTGTCCATTCCGTCGTCTTCGGTGGTTTCTCGCCGGATGCGCTGGCTGGCCGCATCGTCGATTGCCAGTCCACCTTCGTCATCACCTGCGACGAAGGCGTGCGCGGCGGCAAGCCCATTCCGCTCAAGGAGAACACCGACAAGGCCGTGGAGATCGCTGCGAGGCAGGATGTGAAGGTCGATAAGTTACTGGTCGTGCGCCGCACCGGCGGCAAGACCAACTGGTCACCCGAGCGCGACCTCTGGTACCATCAGGAAGTCGCCAGCGTCAAAGCCCATTGCGAACCGGCGAAGATGAAAGCGGAAGACCCGCTGTTCATTCTCTACACCTCAGGCTCCACCGGAAAGCCAAAGGGCGTGCTGCACACGACAGGCGGTTATCTGGTCTATGTGTCGATGACGCACGAATATGTGTTCGACTACCATGATGGCGATATCTACTGGTGCACCGCCGATGTCGGCTGGGTGACGGGCCATTCCTATATCGTCTACGGGCCGCTCGCCAATTGCGCGACGACCGTGATGTTCGAGGGTGTGCCGAACTTTCCCGATCAGGGCCGCTTCTGGGAAGTTATCGACAAGCATCAGGTCAACATTTTCTACACGGCACCGACCGCACTTCGCTCGCTGATGGGGGCAGGAGACGACTTCGTCAAACGCTCCTCGCGCTCAAGCCTGCGTCTTCTCGGCACCGTGGGAGAGCCGATCAACCCGGAAGCATGGGAATGGTATTACCATGTGGTGGGCGAGGATAAGAGCCCGATCGTCGATACCTGGTGGCAGACGGAAACCGGCGGTATTCTGATCACGCCGCTGCCGGGTGCGACGGACCTGAAACCCGGTTCGGCCACCCGCCCTTTCTTCGGCGTTCAGCCGCAACTGGTCGATGCCGAAGGCAAGGTCCTGGAGGGCCCCGCAGACGGAAACCTCTGCATCGCCGACAGCTGGCCGGGACAATCGCGCTCGGTCTATGGCGATCACCAGCGCTTCATCGAGACCTACTTCTCGACCTACAAGGGCAAATACTTCACCGGCGATGGCTGCCGTCGCGACGAAGACGGTTATTACTGGATTACCGGTCGTGTCGATGACGTACTGAACGTTTCCGGCCATCGGCTGGGCACAGCGGAGGTGGAATCGGCGCTCGTATCCCACAACCTCGTCTCGGAAGCCGCCGTCGTCGGCTATCCGCATGCCATCAAGGGACAGGGCATCTACTGCTACGTCACGCTGATGGCGGGACAGACCGGTGATGATGCGCTGCGCGCCGAACTGGTCAAGCATGTCCGCAATGAAATCGGTCCTGTCGCCACGCCTGACAAGATCCAGTTCTCGCCGGGCCTGCCCAAGACCCGCTCGGGCAAGATCATGCGCCGCATCCTGCGCAAGATCGCGGAAGACGACTTCGGAGCGCTCGGCGACACCTCTACCCTGGCCGATCCCGCCGTCGTCGACGACCTCATCGAAAACAGACAGAATAAGGCGGAGGCAGCGTAAGGGCACTTTTGCCACCACAAGAAACACCCGGCAACGTCTCGGTCGCCGGGTGTTTCATACGTCAGATCCTACAAAATCAGAGCAATCCGCGCTTTGCCAGATTGCGCATCAGCGCCACCGTACCAAATGTCCATGGTGGGCACTCCGATGTGCTGGCCACCCAGTTGATGAGCTTGCCCAACCTCGGTGACGAAATCTCCACACGGTCTCCCTTGGCGTGGGTAAAGCCAAGGCCCGGTCCGTGGCGATCCTTGACCGGCGCAAACATCGTTCCCAGAAAGAACACCGCACCATCGGGATATTGATGGTCGCTGTTCAAAAGCTGCGAGACCAGATTTTCCGGTGAGCGACTGATGGCCCGCATGGCGCTGACGCCGATCATGGTGAAGTCATCATCACCCTCGACAGCAAGAGAAATCTCGGCACTCTTGATGTCCTCAAGGGTAAAGCTTTCATCGAACAGGCGAATGAACGGGCCTATTGCACAGGAGGCATTGTTGTCCTTGGCCTTGCTCAACAACAGCGCGGATCGCCCCTCGAAATCGCGCAGATTGACGTCATTACCAAGGGCGGCACCAACGATGCGACCATCCGAAGTCACCGCAAGCACCACCTCCGGCTCAGGATTGTTCCATTGCGATTTCGGATGAACACCGATCAGCGCGCCGCAGCCGACCGATGACATGGGTTGCGCCTTGGAAAATATCTCCGCATCCGGGCCGATACCGACTTCGAGATATTGCGACCACAGCCCCATTTCCTGGAGCAGTGACTTGACCTCGGCGGCCTTGTCAGAGCCCGCCTCTACCCCTTTCAGATTATCGCCCAGAACGGGGACAAGCTTTTGGCGGATATCCTGCGCCCGCAGCGGATCGCCCTTAGCCTGCTCTTCGATGACACGTTCCAACATGCTATCGGCAAACGTTACGCCGGCAGCTTTTACGGCCTGAAGATCGTTGGGGGCAAGCAGTTCACCGGCGGTGCCATCCAGAAACGCATCAAGGGTGCCAAGAGCTGGGAACTCCATCACGGACGACAGTGCGATAATCAGATCAGGCTTTTCGAGGAGCTCGGAGACGGTCGGCGCCAATTTCGATAGATCGTAGAGCACACCGCCCTTATAGAGCACCGGGCATGGGCCACCATCCGACTGCGACCAGACACGGCCGATCAGAACCGCACGGTCATGGTCCTCAGGCAAAATCAAGGTCGCATCGACAATCTCTCTACTAGCCAAACTCTTTCTCCCGTTACCAATTTACACGGCCATCGTACCGACTTGCCAGCCTGTATGACAAACACAATTTTTCTGCGCACGCCCCAACGTCCATTGTTGCGGCAAGGCTCGCCACAAGGCGATATCGATGGACATTATTTGACGATGCTGCCATATGCTTGCCTTCGTCAAGAGATCATACGACATACGATTAGTGCGAGAACAGCGGCCGTGAATTCTGGTGCGCCGCCCGTCTAGCGGTGACTGAAACGTCGTTCGTAAAGAACGAAGTGGTGTGGATACCAGCTGCTTCAGCGTGAAAGGGAGCATGTTCATGAGCATCCATCAAAACCTTATCGGCGGAGAGTGGATCGAGCCGAGCCTTAGAAAAACATCAATCCGTCCGACACCGATGAGATCGTCGGTCTTTACGCGCAGGCAAGCGCAGAAGACGCCAAGCAAGCCATTGCTGCGGCCAAGGCGGCGTTTCCGGCATGGTCACGCTCCGGTATTCTGGAACGCCACGCGATCCTGAAAAAGACCGCCGACGAAATTCTTGCTCGCAAGGAAGAGCTCGGCGCGCTTTTGGCACGTGAAGAGGGCAAGGTTCTGGCAGAGGGCATCGGCGAGACCATCCGCGCCGCCCAGATTTTCGACTTTTTCGCCGGTGAAGCGCTGCGTCTGGCTGGAGAAATCATTCCCTCGGCGCGTCCGAACATCGGCGTCGAAATCACCCGCGAGCCGCTGGGCGTCATCGGTATCATCACGCCGTGGAATTTCCCGATCGCCATTCCCGCCTGGAAGATCGCCCCGGCGCTTTGCTACGGCAACACCATTGTCTTCAAGCCTGCCGAATTGGTCCCGGGTTGCGCCTGGGCCATTGTTGACATTCTGCACCGCGCCGGTCTGCCGAAGGGCGTTTTGAACCTCGTCATGGGTCGCGGCTCAGTTGTCGGTCAGGCCATGCTCGACAGCCCGCATCTGGCGGGCATCACCTTTACCGGCTCCACCGGTACCGGCCAGCGCGTCGCGGCCTCCTCTTTGCCGTTCAACCGCAAATTCCAGCTGGAAATGGGCGGCAAGAACCCCTTTGTGGTTCTCGATGATGCCGACCTCGATGTTGCCGTCGAAGCCGCCGCCAATTCCGGTTTCTATTCCACCGGACAGCGCTGCACCGCATCGTCCCGCCTTATCGTCACAGAAGGCATCCACGACAAATTCGTGGCAGCGTTGGCAGAGCGTCTGGCGAAAATCAATGTTGGCAACGCGCTGGATAAAAATACCCATGTCGGCCCCGTCGTTGATGAAAAGCAGCTGAAGCAGGACACCGATTACATCGAGATCGGCAAGCAGGAAGGCGCAAAGCTTGCGTTCGGCGGCGACGTCCTCACGCGTGACACGCCGGGCTTCTTCCTTCAGCCTGCTCTGTTCACCGAAGCCACCAACAGCATGCGCATTTCGCAGGAAGAAATCTTCGGACCTGTCGTTGCCGTCATCCGCGTCAAGAACTACGACGAGGCGCTGGCAGCTGCCAACGACACGCCGTTCGGCCTTTCGTCCGGCATCGCGACCACGAGCCTGAAGCATGCGACCCACTTCAAGCGCAATGCCGAAGCCGGTATGGTCATGGTCAATCTTCCGACCGCGGGTGTGGATTTCCACGTACCGTTCGGCGGTCGCAAGGCGTCTTCCTTCGGTCCGCGCGAACAGGGTCGCTATGCAAGCGAGTTTTTCACCACCGTGAAAACCGCCTACACGCTGGCTTAAAACGATTTACAGAAAAACAATCCCCGGCACAGTCCGGGGATTTTGCCTCTTTCCTGATGGGGATTTCTGCTTATGCTGATCTTGCAAAAACGTCAGTAAGCAGGAATGGCATGACAGATATTTCGATGATCGAGGCAGCGCGTCAGCGTATCGGCGCACATGCAATCCGCACACCCTTGCTCTCATCTCCCTTTCTGGACGAGATCGCCGGTCGAAAAATCGTCGTGAAAGCCGAATGCCTGCAACGGACAGGGTCTTTTAAATTCCGCGGTGGCTGGTCAGCCGTATCAGGCCTTGCGCCAGAGACGCGCCAGCGCGGCGTCATCGCCTTTTCGTCCGGCAACCATGCACAGGGCGTAGCGCTTGCGGCCACCTTGCACGGCGTCCCCTCCGTCATCGTCATGCCGCATGACGCACCGAAGATCAAAATCGAAAACACGAAGGCCTTTGGTGCCGAAGTGGTTTTATACGATCGCGCGAACGAAGACCGCGACGCCATTGGCGCAGCGCTCGCGCAAGAGCGCAACCTAACCCTCATCAAGCCATATGACGAACCATTGGTGATCGCCGGTCAGGCAACAGTCGGCCTCGAAATTGCCGAACAAGGCGCCGAATACGGGATCGCTGAGGCCGACATTCTCGTACCCTGCGGTGGCGGCGGGCTGACATCCGGCATTGCGCTGGCTTTGGAAGCCAGGGCACCTCGATACGCCGTCAGACCGTGTGAGCCGGAAAATTTCGATGACGTCGCCCGCTCACTGGCCTCGGGCAAAATCGAGCGGAACGACGCATTGTCCGGCTCCATCTGCGATGCGATCATTACGCCTCAGCCCGGCAACATTACGTTTCCCATCATGAAGAGCCACTGCGGCAGCGGCATTGCCGTCACAGAGGATGAGGCGTTGCGAGCCATGGTGCTGGCCTTTTTGCGGCTGAAGGTTGTCGTCGAACCCGGCGGCGCTGTAGCGCTGGCTGCAGCCCTTTTCCACGGCGCGGAACTGAAGACCGAAACTGTGATTGCTGTTGCATCCGGAGGCAATGTCGACCCAGCCATCATGGCGTCGGCATTGTCGCGTTTCGCGTGATCAGTCGAGACGACGGAATAACTCTTCGGCGATGGCGAGCGAAGCCGTCAGACCCGGACTTTCGATGCCAAACAGGTTGATGAGACCTTTGATGCCGTGAATCTCCGGCCCATCGATGCGGAAATCCATGGCAGGATCGTCCGGTCCTGAAATTTTCGGTCTGATACCGCTATAGGACGGCGACAACGCGTCATCCGGCAATCCTGGCCAATAGCGCTTGATCGCTTCGTTAAATCCGTTCGACCGTTGGGGATCGACGGTGTAATCGATCGCATCGATCCATTCGATGTCAGGTCCGAACCGGGCCTGTCCGCCCAGATCGAGCGTCAGATGAACACCCAGACCATGCGCATGTGGCGCGGGATAGATCAGATGCGAAAAGGGGCATTTGCCGGAAAGCGAAAAGTAGGAACCCTTGGCAAACCGCGCCACCGGAATGTGCGCTTCTGAAAGCCCATCTATTTGCCGTGCTACCTGCGGGGCGAAGAGGCCCGCCGAATTGATGAGGCTTCGGCAGGCCAGTTGCATCGGCTCTTCACCACCCACGAAGACCTTGAAGCCATAGCTTGTGTGCTCGGCGCGCAGGAACGGCGCGCGATATGCGACCGAAGTACCAGCGTCTTCCGCGTCACCAAGAAGGGCCAGCATGTAGCCATGACTGTCGATGATACCGGTAGAGGGCGATAGCAGAGCCGCTTCGCAGGAAAGGACGGGCTCGATGTTGCGTGCCTCCTCGCTGCCGATCAATCTGAGGTCGTCGCAGCCATTGACATTTCCACGATGATGCAGGTCCTCGAGAGTGACAATTTCTGTTCTATTGCTTGCCACGATCAGCTTGCCGCAGCGGCTATGCGCTACCCCGTGGCTTTCGCAGAAAGCATAGAGCTTCGGCCTGCCCTCGACGCATAGTCGCGCTTTCAGGCTGTCTTTCGGATAATAGAGACCGGCATGGATGACCTCGCTGTTGCGCGACGAGGTATGCGTGCCGAAGGCGCCTTCCTTTTCCAGCACGATGACCGACATGCCAGCCTGTGCCAGATGTCGTGCTGTCGAAAGGCCAATGGCCCCCGCTCCGATGATGATGACATCGATATCAGTCAATGCGTCCAAACGTTAATTGAGTGTTGAACCGGAAGTGACGTTGCGCGTTGCTATCAACAGATTGGGTAGATCGATGCGTGTTGGGAGGCAAGTCGCGATCTGTATTTTCTCCGATGAGACCCAGTTATAGAATTTTATCTCTACAGAAAGACTGGGGAATAGCGATATTCTCATGGTCAGAAACAACAAGGCCGGATCATCCGGTCAACGTCAACGAGGGAGGATGCGATGTCTTATTCCAAGTCTGGAAAAATCAGAGATTTTACGCCATCGTCTGCACAGCCGATCGGCTGGCAAGCTGCACTCCACACCGCCATTGTTGGATTGTGCTTTGCCTTTGTCGCGGCGGTTATCTTCGGTCTGGTACCCTGACACCTCCCAATAGAACCGATAAAAAGGCTTCCATCCGGAAGCCTTTTTCTTTTGCGTCTACCTTGCCTTTAGAAAATCCTCGGCAAGTTCCACCCAGAAGGCCGTGCCGATTGGCAATATGTCGTCGTTGAAATCGTATTTCGGGTGATGCAGCGGCGGGTCGTTTTCCGTGCGCTTGGATCCGAGAAAGAAATAAGCGCCGGGTCGCTCTTCCAGCATATAAGCAAAATCCTCCGCTCCCATGGTTGGACGCGGCATCTCTACGACCTTGTCCGACCCTGCAAAGCGCGTCGCGAGATCCGCAATATAATCGGCTTCGCGTTTGTGGTTGACGGTCGGATTGTATCCACGCTGATAATCAAGCGTGACACTCATTCCGTAGCTGGCGGCTTGCCCCTCTGCGATCAATCGGATGCGCTTTTCGAGCTCGTCACGCGCCTGCGGGTCAAACGAGCGGATGGTCAACAACATCTCTGCCTTTTCTGGAATGACATTACTCGCGATTCCGGCATGAAATGCACCCACCGTCACCACTGTCGGCGTGATCGGGTGAATGTTACGCGACACAATGGTCTGCAATGCCATGATGATGCTTGCTCCGGCGACGATGGGGTCGAGAGCGCTTTGCGGCTCCGCGCCGTGGCCACCATAGCCGTTGACGGTGATCTTACACTCATCGACCGCCGCCATGATCGGCCCGTCGCGCAACACGAAATGCCCAAAGGGCAGGCTGGGGTCATTATGGAGCGCAAACACGGCATCGCAGGGAAAGCGCTCGAACAGGCCATCCTCGATCATGATGCGAGCACCGCCGAAATTTTCTTCCGCGGGCTGAAAAATCAGATGCAGCGTACCATCGAAATGGCGCCGCTGGGCAATGATTTTGGCCGCTCCCAGCAACATCGCTGTGTGTCCGTCGTGGCCGCAGGCATGCATGACACCGGGATTTTGGCTGACATATTCCACGCCAGTTTCTTCATGAATGGGAAGCGCGTCGATATCGGCACGAATGCCCAGGGAACGTTGGCCGTCACCATGTTTCAACGTCGCGACGATGCCCGTTCCGGCCAGACCACGGGTCACCTCATACCCCATCTCCTCCAGTTTCAACGCCACGAAATCTGACGTCTTGAACTCTGATAGTCCGATTTCCGGGGTGCGGTGAAGGTGGTGACGGATCGCCACCACTTCGGGCATGTGGTTGGCAAAAGAGGTATCGGTCTTGGTGTGCATCGTCATATTTCAGGTCCGGTCGCATCGATGGTTATCGATATCTGCATAGCAGCATACGCTCACGGTCGAAAGACCGGACGATCGGGCACGGCATTCGCCGCTTGCACATAAAGTCGACAGGTGGCATGGAACAGATAGCGCCTTTTAATCATTCCACCCCTCAGGTTGCCTCCACATTTTTTAGGAGCGCATATCGCGGGGCCTCAGGACAAGATCGGATAGGCAAAGCATGACGTGTTTCGCTTTGGGGGAGTCTGCGACGTGTTTCATGAGTGCGACATCGCGATGCCGCGACGAGCCCGACGTCTCACATTCACCCACCAGAGCCGTTGACGGCATGCTCCCCTGGCGCAAAAAATCGCCATGTTGGTAAGCAAGCTGAATTCCCGAAGATCATCGCCCGCTGGTTCGCGATGGTTCAGCAAAGGT
Organism: Rhizobium skierniewicense; assembly: GCF_014196515.1. Taxonomy (GTDB): domain Bacteria; phylum Pseudomonadota; class Alphaproteobacteria; order Rhizobiales; family Rhizobiaceae; genus Agrobacterium; species Agrobacterium skierniewicense. The sequence continues at coordinate 172,292 of NZ_JACIDV010000006.1, forward strand.
TCAGGATCAGCACGAGATAAAGCTGCCAAGTTGTTTCGATCCCTAAAAGCAATCTGAAACAAATCCCGGTTAAGACAAGCCACCCCTCACAAGAGTGCAGAATACGAGCCGATGTCATTTCATATTACGCCGACCGCCGCCGCCCGTGATTCAGAAACAAAGCAGATCGATCACAATGATTCGATTCGTTCCGCATACTTCACGATTGAGGAGTTGAGGGACTGCGGAGCCGAGCTTTCCAAATCCGGTGCCCAGGACCTTCCAGGTTTCATGGAGTTCGATTTCTTCGCGCGCCATCGTGAAAACGAAAAGGAAATCCTACGCGTTTATCGTTCGACAGCCGTGGATTCTGAAAACGGCGCAACGATCACGCCCGCCGCCGAGTGGCTGTTGGACAACCATTATGTGATCGAAGAAGCCATCCAGGAGGTCCGCCGCGACTTCCCGCGCAAGTTCTATCGTCAGCTACCGACTGTGAAGATTGGCAACTCGACGATACCGCGTGTCATGGCACTCGCCTGGATCTACGTTGCCCATACGCACAGCACGATTTCACGCGAAAGCATGACGGCGCTGGTCGAAGGCTACCAGACATCGAAAACCCTCCAGATCGGCGAGCTCTGGGCGTTACCATCCATCCTGCGGTTCGTCCTGATCGAAAATCTACGCCGTATCTCCATCCGCGTCGAGCGCTCGCGCCGGATGCGCCAGAAGGCAAACGAGGTCGTTGACGAGATCATCCGCCTCAACGATGCCGACGCGTCGGCTGCCTTGCTCAAGCAGATCGAATCTCTCGTCAGCGACCCGACTTTTTCCACTCAGTTCCTCTATCGCCTCAGAAACGGTTCCCAGACATCTGGTTTTGCGCTGAACTGGCTGGAAGAGCGCCTGAGCAGCATCGGCACAGACGCCGAAAACATCATGATGGCGGAGCATAATCGCCTTGCGTCCGGCAATGTGACGATGGGTAACATCGTCAAGAGCCTGCGCGAAATCGACGACACGGAGTGGTCGGTCTGGTTCGAGGAAGTCAGCCATATCGACAAGGTTCTGCGCGAGCAGACCGATTATGAAACGCTGGATTTCGGTTCGCGCAACACCTATCGCAACACTGTCGAACTTCTGGCGCGTCGTTCACCCAAGACGGAAATCGACGTGGCGCAGGCCGCCGTCGATATGGTCACGGACGCCGCCAATTCCAGCGAAAAACAGCCGCATGCGCCCAATGTCGGAAGTTTCCTGATTGGTGAGCGTCGTGAAGAGCTGGAAAGAAAAATCCAGTACAATCCGCTTGTCTCGCAACGCATCGTTCGCTTTATGAGAAAATTCAACTGGGTGTCCGTTGCGGTCCCGGTTATCGCACTGACGGCCTTGGCGCTGGTCATCGTCGGCTGGTTTTTGGCAGACGCTGGCATGCCGTGGTATGTCATTGCGGCGTTTTTGCTGATGTTCGCTCTGCCTGCATCGGAAGGTGCCACGGGACTGCTCAACACGGTGGTGACGTCTTTTGTCAAACCGTTTCGTCTTGTTGGCTATGAGTTCAAGGAGGGTATTCCCAAGGATGCCTGCACGCTTGTAGCGGTGCCCTGCATGATCACCAGCCGCGACAGCGTCGACGAGATGATCCGCAACATCGAGGTGCATTACCTTGCCAACCCGCACGGTGAAATTTATTTCTCGCTGATCAGCGACTGGCGCGACGCACCCTATGAGCAGTCACCCGAGGATGTCGAAATTCTCGAATATGCCAAGCGCGAAGTGGCAGCTCTCAGCGCCCGTTATGCCTTTGATGGCAAGACACGCTTTTTCCTGCTGCACCGCCGACGCCTCTACAATCCGGCAGAAGGCAGCTGGATGGGCTGGGAACGCAAGCGCGGCAAGCTGCATGAACTGAACATGCTGCTGCGCGGCGACAAGGACACGACCTTCCTCAACGGCGCCAATATGGTGCCGGCCAACGTCAAATATGTCATGACGCTGGATGCCGACACGCGCCTGATGCGCGATGCCGTGACCAAGCTCGTCGGCAAGATGCATCACCCGATCAACCGCCCGGTGCATGACCCCGAGACTGGCCGTGTGATCCATGGTTACGGCCTGCTTCAGCCACGGGTGACGCCGTCACTCACCACCGGCAAAGACGCCTCCGTCTTCCAACGCGTCTTCTCCATCAACCGCGGGATCGACCCGTACGTCTTTACGGTTTCAGACGTCTATCAGGACCTGACATCCGAAGGAACGTTCACCGGCAAGGGCCTTTACGATGTGGACGCTTTTGAGAAAGCCCTGAAGGGGCGTATCGATGAAAACGCCGTCCTGTCGCATGACCTTCTTGAAGGCTCGTTTGCCCGTTGCGCTCTGGTGACGGATGTCGAGCTGGTAGAAGACTTTCCGACCCGTTATGAAGTCGAAGTGTCGCGTCAGCACCGCTGGGCGCGTGGCGACTGGCAGTTGCTTCCCTACATCATGGACATGAAGCGCGGCGTGACCGGCATTGGTCGCTGGAAGATGATCGACAATCTTCGCCGGTCGCTGACCCCGATCGCCTGGTTTGCCGCGTCGGTTCTCGGCTGGTATTTCATGGGCCCGGTCGGCGCATTGATCTGGCAGATTCTATTGATCTTCTCGCTGTTCGTCGCACCAACAATTTCTCTGGCAGCGGGCCTCGTGCCACGTTCCACCGATATTGTACCGCAGGCGCATTTCCACACGCTTTGGTCTGAAATCCGGGCCACCAACGCACAGGTTGCCCTGCGCATCGTCTTCATCGCCGATAGTGCCTGCATGATGGCGGACGCCATCGTCCGCTCGCTCTATCGCCTGTTCGTCAGCGGCAAGCTGATGCTGGAATGGCGAACGGCGGCGAGCATCCAAGGCAGCGCCCAGGGTAGCATTTTCGATTATTACCGACAGATGTGGCACGCGCCCGTCGTCGCCCTGATCGGCCTCGCCTTCGCAGCCCTTCCTGGCGATAACGCCTTCTTGGTGGGCCTGCCTTTTGCCTTGCTGTGGGTCTTTTCGCCAGCAGTGGCGTGGTTCGTCAGCCAGTCTGCCGAAACCGAAGATCGTCTGTTCGTATCGGAACACGTGTCGAGCGAATTGCGCAAGATCGCTCGCCGGACATGGCGCTATTACGAAGCCTTTGTCACTGCAAACGAGAACTATCTGCCGCCGGACAACTATCAGGAAACACCTGAGCCGATGGTTGCCAGCCGTACCTCGCCTACCAATATCGGCGTCTATCTGCTTTCGGTGATCTCTGCCCGTCAGTTCGGCTGGATCAGTTTTTCTGAAACCGTCGAGCGGATGGAAAAGACGATCGAGACAGTCGAGAAGATGGAGAAGTATCGTGGCCATCTCTACAACTGGTATCACACGGACACGCTCCAGACGCTGGGTCCAAAATATGTCTCGGCAGTCGATAGCGGTAACCTCGCCGGTCATCTGATCGCCATTTCCTCGGCATGCCGCCAGTGGGCGGAAGCGACGTCGGCTCATCTTCAAGGCAACCTCGATGGCATCGGCGACGTCGCCGGTATCTTGCGCGAAACGCTGAAGGAACTGCCGGACGACCGCAAGAACCTGCGTCCGCTGCATCGTCGCTTGGAGGAGCGCATCATCGGGTTTTCCAACGCCTTGGCCTCCGTCAAGCGCGAGCACGAGTTCGCTTCCATCCGTGTCATCAACCTGGCCGTTCTCGCCCGCGACATTCAAAAACTGGCATCCAACCTCAATCTCGAGGTCAAGAACGAACAGAGTGCCGAGATCACGCGCTGGGCGCAGTCGCTTGTCGATTGCTGCGAGGCGCATATTTCCGACAGCGCGTTTGATCTTTCCACGATCGATCCGCTGCGTGACCGCCTGATGTCGCTTCAGGAACGCAGCCGCGATCTTGCTTTCACGATGGATTTCGCCTTCCTCTATCGCAAGGATCGCCGTCTTCTTTCCATCGGTTACCGCGTGGACAGCAAGGAACTGGACGAAGCCTGCTACGACCTTCTGGCATCCGAATGCCGCCTCACCAGCCTGTTTGCGATTGCCAAGGGCGATCTTCCGACAGAACATTGGTACCGCTTGGGACGTCAGGTCGTGCCCATCGGCGCGCAAGGCGCGCTGGTGTCCTGGTCCGGCTCGATGTTCGAATACCTCATGCCACCGCTCGTCATGCAGGAGCGTCACGGCGGTATTCTGAACCAGACCAACAATCTGATCGTCAAGGAACAGATCAGCCACGGACGCCGTCTCGGCACGCCGTGGGGCATTTCCGAAGCGGCCTTTAACGCTCGCGATCACAATATGAACTACCAGTACACCAACTTCGGTGTGCCGACGCTCGGCCTCAAGCGTGGTCTGGGCCAGAATGCCGTGATCGCGCCCTACGCCTCCATCCTTGCGTCGCAATACGATCCGGATGCAGCTCTCGAAAACCTCGAGAAGTTACGCAAGCTGGGTGCACTCGGCCAGTATGGCTTCCATGATGCGGTCGACTTCACGCCGACCCGCGTACCGGATGGCAAGGTCTGTGCCGTCGTCTACAACTACTATGCCCACCACCATGGCATGTCGATTGCAGCCGTTGCCAACGTCGTTCTCGACGGTGTGTTGCGCGAACTGTTCCACTCCGATCCTGTGATCGAAGCGGCCGAATTGTTGCTTCAGGAAAAAGCGCCGCGCGAAGTCCCTGTGATGAGTGCCAAATACGAGCCGGAAACACCCGGCAAGGAACAGGCAGACCTGTTGCGCGCAGAGGTGCGGACCATCGCCGATCCTGCCGTACGTGACCGTGAGGTCGTATTCCTGTCGAATGGTCACTACTCGACCATGCTGACGGCAACGGGGGCGGGTTATTCCAAGTGGAATGGCCTGGCCATTTCGCGCTGGAAGGCTGATCCGACCGAAGATCGCTGGGGTACTTTCCTGTTCCTGCGCGATACGGCATCGGGCGAATGGTGGAGCGCCACCGCAGAACCGCGTGTTGCCGAAGGTGAAAAGACCAAGACGGTCTTCACCGACGACAGAGCCGAATTCCACAAGACGGTGGGCGACCTGCAAAGCGTGGTCGAATGCATCGTTGCTACCGAGCACGACGCCGAAGGCCGTCGCGTGACCCTTCTCAATGTTGGTTCCGAAGACCGCTACATTGAAGTGACCTCCTATATGGAGCCCGTTATCGCCAATGATGACGATGATAGCGCTCATCCGCTGTTCTCGCGCATGTTCGTGCAGACCGAAATTGGTAAGCGTGGCGATGTGATTCGCGCCTGGCGCAACAAGCGAAGCCCAAGCGAACCCAGCACGGTCATCGCGCATCTGGCAGCCGACAATGCTGGCCCTTCCCGCCCGACCGAATTCGAAACGGATCGCGCCAAGTTCCTCGGCCGTGGCCGGTCGCTGGGTGAAGCGGCAGCCTTCGATCCGGGTGCGACCTTGTCGGGAATGGACGGTTTCACGCTCGACCCGATCTTGTCTTTGCGCCGCGTCGTGCGCGTGCCTGCCGGCAAGAAGGTCAGCGTCATCTTCTGGACCATCGCTGCACCAAGCCGCGAAGACGTAGACAAGGCGATCGACCGTTATCGTCATCCCGATGCCTTTGCGCATGAACTCGTGCATGCCTGGACCCGCACCCAGGTACAGATGCGCCACGTGGGCGTGTCGTCGCAGCAGGCTGCGGCCTTCCAGCATCTCGCCCGCTATCTCGTCTATCCAGACATGCACCTGCGCGCAGATGCAGATACGCTGAAAACGGGTCTAGCCTCGCAGCGTTCGCTCTGGCCACTGGCGATCTCCGGCGATTTCCCGATCTTCAGCCTTCGTATCAACGACGATATGGACATGGATATTGCCCGCGAAGCCCTGAGTGCGCATGAATATTTGCGCGCTCGTGGTGTCATCTTCGATCTCGTCATCGTCAATGAACGCGCCGCGTCCTACGCTCAGGATATGCAGCACGCGCTGGACTTCATCTCCGAAGCGCAGCGTCGCATCAATCCCGCCGACGGTGGCAGACAGCATGTGTTTTCCGTACGTCGTGACTTGATTGACGAAGAAACATGGACGGCTTTGCTGGCAGCGTCCCGTGTCGTCCTCCACGTACGCAACGGCAAGATCGTCGATCAGGTCAACCGTGCCGTCTCGTTGTTTGCAGCCCATCGTGGGCCTGAAGGCAGCGAATTGGCCGGCGCGCGCCTTCCTGCCAAGGTTTTCCCGGTCGCAGAAGCGATCGAAGATGCCCAGGATCTGGATTTCTGGAACGGCTTCGGTGGCTTCACCAAGGCTGGCGACGAGTATGTTGTGCGTCTGCACGGTGGTCAGGCCACACCGCAGCCGTGGATCAACGTCATCTCCAACGAACGTTTCGGCTTCCATATTTCTGCCGAAGGCGCCGGTTTCACCTGGAGCCGCAACTCGCGTGACTACCAGCTGACGCCATGGAGCAACGATCCGGTCGTCAACCGACCAGGTGAAGCGATCTACGTCGCAGATATCGAAAACGGTAAGGTGCATTCGCCCTTTGCAGCGCTGTCACGCAACCCGGAAGCGGTTTTCGAAACCCGTCACGGCCTGGGTTACTCGGTGTTCAGAAGCGTCGAAGACGGTCTTGACATCGAGGTAACGCAGACCGTCGATCGCGAAAAACCGGTCAAGCTGTCGCGACTGACCGTGCGCAATGTCGGCACCCAGAACCGCCGCTTGCGGACCTATGGATACGTCGAATGGGTCCTTGGCAACAACGCACAAAAGTCGGCACCTTTCATCCTCAGTACGCATGACGAGGAAACCGGTGCGCTGTTTGCATCCAACCCTTACAGCATCGACTATAACGCCCGTGCCGCCTTCCTCTCGATGGAAGGTCCAGCGAACGCCTTTACCACCAGCAAACGGGAGTTCATCGGCCGCTACGGCTCGATCTATGCGCCGCAGGCGGTCGTCTCGGGTACAGCTCTTTCCGGCAGCCTGGAGCTGGACGGTGCTCCGTGCGCCGCCATCATGCAGGAAATTCATCTGAAACCCGGTGAAGAACGTCATGTCATGTTCTATCTGGGGGATGCCGACAGTGCGGATGAGGCGCGCGCCGTGGTCAATGACATCCGCCAGTCGGACTTCGACGCGGTGCTCAAGGCCAACAAGGACTTCTGGAAGGGCTTTACCGGCCAGTTGCAGGTGTCCACGCCGGATGCCGGCTTCAACCACATGGTCAACAGCTGGTTGCCCTATCAGGCGCTCGCTTGCCGCATTCTGGCACGAACCGCGTTCTATCAGTCGAGCGGTGCCTTCGGCTTCCGCGATCAGTTGCAGGATACGCTGGCATTCCTCCTCTACCAGCCGCAGCTTGCCCGCGAACAGATCCTGCGCGCAGCCGGACGCCAGTTCGTAGAGGGTGACGTCCAGCATTGGTGGTTGCCATTGACGGGCGCAGGTGTGCGCACAACCATCTCGGATGACGTAGTGTGGCTCGCCTATGCAACTCATCAGTATATCTCCGCAACTGGCGACAAGGCGATCCTCGAAGAAGACGTTGCGTTTCTGAAGGGCCAGGCTTTGACGCCTGGTCAGCACGACGCCTTCTTCCAGCCGGAAACCAGCGAAAAGACGGCAACTCTTTACGAGCATGCCGCGCTGGCGCTTGATCTTGCCATCCATCGCACCGGCGAAAACGGCCTGCCGCTCATTCTGGGTGGTGACTGGAACGACGGCATGAACCGTGTCGGCGTGGCGGGCAAAGGCACCAGCGTCTGGCTCGGCTGGTTCCTCGCAGGCACCTTGCGCGACTTCATCGAAATCGCGCAGGAACGTCGTGATCTCGACCGGGTCGAAAAGTGGAAGACACACCGCGACAAGCTGCGGGCAGCACTCGAAACCGCTGGCTGGGACGGCGAATACTATCGTCGTGGTTACTTCGATGATGGTACGCCGCTCGGCTCCATCACAAGCGAGGAATGCCGCATCGATTCGCTGGGCCAGAGCTGGAGCGTGCTCTCCGGCGAAGGCGAAGAGAAGCGTTCCGTTCAGGCCATGGACGCGGTCATGAAGGAACTCGTCGATGAAGAGACAGGCATCATCCGCCTCTTCACGCCGCCATTCTCCCGCTCCCCGCAGGACCCGGGCTACATCAAGGCCTATCCGCCGGGCGTGCGTGAAAATGGTGGACAATACACCCATGCTGCAACTTGGGTCGTCTTGGCACTGGCAAAACTGGGCCGCAGCGAAGATGCATGGAAGTGCTTTTCGCTTCTCAACCCGGTCAATCACGCCCTCGACCGCCCGTCGTCGGAAACCTACCGTGTGGAACCCTATGTGGTCACGGCAGACGTTTACGGCGCGGGCGCCTACGAGGGACGTGGTGGCTGGAGCTGGTACACTGGCTCTGCCGGTTGGCTTTACCGCGCGGCCGTTGAAGGTATTCTCGGCATCACGCGCGTCGATGGAAAACTGCACATCGCACCGTCATTGCCGCAGGCTTGGGATGGTTTCTCGGCAAAGATCACCCTGGAAGGCGTGGTCCGCGAGGTCGCCGTGAAGCGAAATGAAGACACATCGGATATCGACGTCTTGATCGACGGAACGCCGGTGACCGCCAGTGGCAAGGCAATTGCCTTCGATTGACGCGTTCTGCCGCTTTGGCCACACCGTTCAACAAAAAGCCCCGGCATTGCGAGATGCCGGGGCTTTTTCTATGATCGAATAAAGCGCGATCATCGGGTCCCGAAGATCGCCGATCCCACTCGCACACTCGTTGCACCGAATTCGATGGCCGTCTCGAAATCACCGGACATCCCCATCGACAGCTTTTCGAGGCCACATCCCCTTGCAAGTTTTGCCAGAAGTGCAAAATGCGGGCCGGGATACTCGTCTGCTGGCGGGATGCACATCAGACCTTCGACATTCAGCTTCAACACATCGCGGCACATGGTGACGAAAGCCACCGTCTCACGCGGATCGATGCCCGCCTTTTGCTGCTCCATTCCGGTATTGACCTGGACATAGAAGCGGAGCGCCTTTGCCTGCTTGCTGCATTCGTCGGCAAGTGCCCGGGCAATTTTTTCGCGATCAACGGTCTCGATGACGTCGAACAACGCCACCGCATCGGCCGCCTTGTTGGACTGCAGGGGGCCAATCAGATGCAGTTCGATGCCACCTGTCTTTTCTTTCAGTGCTGGCCATTTGCCCTGCGCTTCCTGCACCCGGTTTTCACCAAATATGCGCTGGCCGCAATCGATCACGGGCTGGATCATGTCGGCATCGAAGGTTTTCGAGACAGCCACGAGGTTGACGCTACCAGTCTCCCGGCCCGCTTTTTCCGCAACCCCCGCAATCCTCTGCGTGACGTCTTCAAGGCGCGCTTCGATTTCCATATCAAACCCTCACTTTAGCAAGCAATAGGGGTTTCAGTAGCCGCCGCTTGCCTTGATGCCAAGCAACAATGTCACCATTTAAACGCTGCTGATCAAGATTGCGCCATCGCACGCCCTGCCAAACTTGACGCATAGGCCGTTTCGTGGTGAAGGTCAGCGCGAATTTTCCCCTTGATACCCGGATTTCAGAAGTATGGCCATCGAACGTTATAATCCTCGCGACGCCGAGCCGCGCTGGCAGCAAAAATGGAACGAAGACAATGTCTTCGTGACGGACAACAGCGATCCACGCGAGAAATATTACGTTCTTGAGATGTTTCCATATCCATCGGGCCGCATCCACATGGGCCATGTACGAAATTACGCGATGGGTGACGTGGTGGCGCGTTACAAGCGCGCGCGCGGCTATAACGTTTTGCACCCCATGGGCTGGGACGCCTTCGGCATGCCCGCCGAAAATGCAGCCATGCAGAACAAGGTTCATCCCAAGGAGTGGACGTACCAGAACATCGCAACGATGCGCGGCCAGTTGAAATCCATGGGTCTGTCTCTGGACTGGACCCGCGAATTCGCCACCTGCGATGTGGAATATTACAGCAAGCAGCAGGCGCTGTTCATCGACTTCATGGAAAAAGGTCTGGTTTACCGCAAGCAGTCCAAGGTCAACTGGGACCCTGTCGATCATACGGTTCTGGCCAATGAACAGGTGATCGATGGTCGCGGCTGGCGCTCGGGTGCGCTGGTGGAACAGCGGGAACTGACGCAATGGTTCTTCCGCATTACCGATTTCAGCCAGGATTTGCTGGATGAGCTGGACCAGCTCGACCAATGGCCGGAAAAAGTTCGTCTGATGCAGAAGAACTGGATCGGCAAATCGGAAGGCCTGTCGCTGCGCTGGCAGACAGTTGCCTCCACCGCGCCCGCGGGCTTTGACGACATTACCGTATATACGACGCGCCCTGACACGCTGTTCGGCGCATCGTTCCTTGCCATTGCAGCCGACCATCCGCTCGCAAAAAAGCTGTCCGAAAACAACGCCGAACTGGCCGAATTCTGTGACGAGTGCCGCCGTCAGGGCACGTCCCTGGCTGCGTTGGAAACGGCGGAAAAGCGCGGCTTCGACACCGGCGTCAAGGTCACGCATCCGCTCGATCCGTCTTGGGAACTGCCAGTTTACATCGCCAATTTCGTGCTGATGGATTACGGTACCGGCGCTATCTTTGGATGCCCGTCCGGCGACCAGCGCGATCTGGATTTCGCCCGCAAATACGATTTGCCTGTGGTCGCCGTGGTAATGCCAGAAGGCGAGAATGCCGAGACCTTCACGGTCGATGATACGGCTTACGTCGATGACGGCGTGATGATCAATTCGCAGTTCCTGAACGGCATGACGACGAAGGATGCCTTCGAGGCGGTCGTATCGAAACTGTCGGCACAGACGCTCGGCAACGAGCCACAGGCAGAGCGCAAGGTCAATTTCCGTCTGCGCGACTGGGGCATTTCCCGTCAGCGCTACTGGGGTTGCCCGATCCCGGTCATCCATTGCGAAGTCTGTGGTGTCGTGCCTGTCCCGAAGAAGGATTTGCCGGTCAAGCTGCCCGACGATGTGACGTTCGATGTGCCCGGCAATCCGCTGGATCGTCACCCCACATGGCGTCATGTCTCTTGCCCGCAATGCGGCCACGATGCCCGTCGGGAAACCGATACGATGGATACGTTCGTCGACTCGAGCTGGTATTTCACGCGCTTTACAGCTCCCTGGGAAGAACAGCCGACCGATCCGAAGGTTGCCAATCGCTGGCTGCCGGTCGATCAGTATATCGGCGGCATTGAACATGCGATCCTGCATCTGCTCTACTCGCGCTTCTTCACCCGCGCCATGAAGGCCACCGGCCATGTGGATGTGAAGGAGCCCTTCAAGGGTCTGTTCACGCAGGGCATGGTGGTGCACGAGACCTACCGTCTTGGCGAAGGCCAGAACGGACAATGGGTCGTGCCTGCCGATATCCGCATCGAGGAAACCGACGGCAAGCGCCGCGCCTTCCTGCTGTCTGGTGGTGACGAGGTTCAGATCGGCTCCATCGAGAAGATGTCGAAGTCGAAGAAGAACGTGGTCGATCCGGACGATATCATCGCATCCTATGGTGCCGATACCGCGCGTTTCTTCGTACTGTCGGATAGCCCCCCAGAGCGCGACGTCATCTGGTCGGAAGCCGGTGTCGAGGGCGCGCACCGCTTCGTACAGCGCGTCTGGCGCATCATCGGTGAAGCCGCCGAAGAATTGAAGTCCGTCAGGCCCGCGCCTGCAAGCGAGGGTGAAGGTCTGACTGTTTCCAAGGCGGCCCACAAGACGCTGAAGGCGGTTCAGGACGATCTGGACAAGCTGGCCTTCAACAAGGCGATTGCCCGCATCTATGAGCTGGTCAACACGCTGGCGGGTCCTTTTGCCGAGATTGCCAAGGGCGGCGAACCGGAAGCCGCCAAGGCAGCCGCCCGTGACGCCGCTGAAATTCTCGTACGCCTGATCGCGCCCATGACGCCCCATCTGGCTGAGGAATGCTGGATGGCGCTCGGTAATGAAGGTCTTGTTGCTCAAAGCGCCTGGCCTGAATTCGTACCCGCTCTCACGCAAGAAAATGACGTGGTCATGCCGATCCAAATCAACGGCAAGAAGCGTGGCGAATTGACAATCACGCGCGATGCGGATCAAGATGCCGTCCGCGCAGCTGTGCTTGAACTGGATGTCGTCAAATCGGCGCTATCAGGTGCTGCACCCAAGAAAATCATTGTGGTTCCACAGAGGATTGTGAACATTGTTGTTTGATGCCTATTCCAGATGGGGCCGCATAGCAGCCACAATCTCCATCGTTTTGTTCGCTGGCGTCCTTGCGGGCTGCCAAGTGCGCCCGCTCTATGGTGAAGCCTCCGGCACCCGCCAGAAGCTGGAAAGCGTCAGCTTTACAGGTGCCAACGATCGCATCACGCAGGAAGTGCGCAATCGCCTGATTTTCCTTGCTTACGGAGGCGAAGGCGTCCCGAAGACGAAGGACTATATGGTCAACTTAACGGTCAGCTCTTCCGCAACATCGACGGAAGTGACCGACGACACAAGCCTTTCGATCAGCCGCAATAACTATGATGGTCCTTATCCGGGACGCGTCAGCATGAGCGGCACCTACGTGATTACCCGCGTGTCAGATGGCAAGGTTCTGCGTACCGCCACCCGAGCCGTGACTGCCATGCTTGATCTGCCACAGCAGGAATTCGCCAAGATTCGCGCCATTCGCGATGGTGAAAACCGGGCAGCACGGGAGCTTGCCGAGATCATCGGTACGGACATCGCTGCCACACTCAGCCGCTGAGCTCCGTTTCATGACGGAAATCAAGTCGCACGAATTTGAACGCTTCGCCGAAAAACCGGCGGAGCGTTTTCGTGTTTTCGTGCTTTACGGGCCCGATCGTGGCCTTGTCTCGGAGCGTGCATCGCTTATTGCCTCCAAGACAGGCATTGACCCTAACGACGCCTTCGCATCGCTAAAGCTGACCGCATCCGATCTTCATGGCGATCCCGGTCGGCTTCTAGACGAGGTCAACGCCATCGGTCTTTTCGGCGGTGAGAAACTCGTCTGGGTCAAGGGTGCTGCCAATGAGAAGGCACTGGTCGATGCGCTGCAAGTTCTCTCCGACAATCCGCCGGAAGCGAGCTTTCTGATTATCGAAGCCGGCGACCTCAAAAAGGGAACAGGACTTCGCAAGATTGCAGAACCCTCGCGCGCAATTGCCGCCATTCCCTGTTATGCAGACGATGCACGTGCGCTCAGCGCTCTCATCGATCAGGAACTTGGGACCGAACATCTGCGCATCTCGCCGGCGGCGCGACAGAGGCTGACCGAATCGCTCGGCGGCGACAGGATCGCTTCGCGCAACGAGGTGCGAAAGCTGGCGCTCTATTGTCGCGGCCACGACGTGATCGAGGAAGACGACGTGATGGCCATCATCGGTGATGCCAGCACCGTATCTGCCGACGATGCAGTGGATGCGATATTGAAGGGTGACCGCAACGCCTTTTTCCACGCCACCCAAAAAATCATCGCCTCGAAAACGCCGATCTTTCTGGTGCTGCAAGGCTGCCTGCGTCAGTTTCAATTGCTGGACCAGATGCAGGCTGAAATGGACGACAAGAAACAGCAGGCCGGCCAGGTGATGCTGACACTCGGACGCGGCATCCATTTCCGCCGCAAACCCGTGATCGAGCGCGCCCTGCGCACATGGCAACCAGCAGCGATTGCCCGTGAGATGAACCGATTGCAGGCAGCCATCCTGCAAAGCCGCCAGCGGCAAAGTCTGGAGGAAAGCGTCGCCTTGTTGACGCTCCTCTCCACCACCTTGCAAGCTAGCCGTGCAGGATAACATTACTGAAGGCATAAAAAAGCCTCCGCAGCGTTGGCTGGGAGGCTTTGTATCCATGGGCTTGTTCTGAAAAGAACTCAAAAAGGCTTAGTCGCCCTTGCCGGGTTCCGCCGAAAAGTAGAGATCGAGCTTGCCCGAAACGCCGTCCATCTCCTTGGCTTCCGGCAGCGGGTCGCGCTTGACGGTGATGTTGGGCCAGATGGCGGCATATTCGGCGTTGAGCGTCAGCCATTTGTCCAGACCCGGCTCGGTATCAGGCTTGATGGCCTCTGCGGGACATTCCGGCTCGCACACACCACAGTCGATGCACTCATCGGGATTGATCGCCAGAAAATTTTCGCCCTCATAGAAGCAGTCCACGGGGCAGACCTCGACGCAGTCGGTATATTTGCAACGAATGCAGTTGTCGGTCACGACATACGTCATGAAGAACTCCAGATATACGGGCCGGACAACAGGGCTTGAGAGGCAAGCCTCCGCCCGGAATTCAGACAGGGCAATTTTGCAAGTGAGGTAATGCCTTTGTCACAATATAGCAAGGACAAACGGTTTCAAAAAAACGGCTCATGTGAGTGAATTATTCCAATGCACAGCAACGTGTTTTGCCCGACCAGCTTTTATGTCACGGTTATTATTCCGAGCCTTCGCTGCTATCCAGGATAAACCGGTCGAGCGCACGCCGTTCCTTTTTCGTCGGACGCCCGCTGCCCGGCTCTCGCATTGCCTGCTCGAAAGGTGTCATATGGTCGTTCGGCGCAGGCGGCGGTGTCTGGTCGTCATAGAGAAGCTTGGCTTCCTCATAGGGGCCACGTCGCTCGCCGGAGGCCAGAACGACGAGAATACGGCTTGAACGCTCCAGAGAGAGTTCCAGCCTGTCACCCAGCTTCAGCAAATGACTCGATTGGCGTACCGGCTTGTCGTTCACCCTGACATTGCCAGACTGAATATAACTCTGGGCAAGCGAACGGGATTTGATAATCCGGGCGAAGAACAGCCACTTGTCGAGGCGCTGGCGGCCTGCATCCTGTGGCTGCTGCTTCTCACCCATGGTTTACTTCTTCAACTGGTCTTTCAGAGCAGCCAGCTTGGCAAAAGGCGAATCCGGATCCACCGGCTTCTCCTTGCGTGGTGGCTTGGCTTCGAAACGCTGCTGACCCTGCGGCTTTCCACCACGATCGTTACGGTCAGGCCGGTCCTTGCGCTCGCCGCGATCGGGACGATCGTTGCGATTGCTGTTGTTGCGGTCTGGGCGACCACCATCGCGTTTGCGATCTCCGTCACGGGCTGCATTGTCACGGGGGGCACCATCACGACCAGCATTGCCACGCGGCTGGGACTTGCGGTCTTCGCCACCGTCGGCACGGCGTTCACCCTGTCCACGATTGCCGGGACGACGGTTGTCGCTGCGCTGGGTATCGTTGCGGCCGCCTGGACGCCACAAGAGAACCGGCTTCGGCTCTGCAACCTCAGCCGCTGGCTCCTGTGCCGTCTCTGTCACTGTCTCGGATGCTTCCGCAGCCGATGGTGTTTCTTCTGCTGTCACATCGACAGGAGCCTCTGCAACGGCTTTAGCAACGGGTGCTTCCGAAGGCGTCTCGGCATCGGCATCATCATGCTGTACAGGCTCTTCAACAGCAGCAGCCGGTGCCTCGGTCTTTGCAGCATCACTGCGCTGGTCGCCAAGGAACGCGGCAGCATCCTCAGCGCTGACCTGATCGGCACGGTAGCCCAGACCCTTCAGAATCTCTTCCATATCATCAAGCGTCGCGCCCAGAATGGACAGCATGGCAGTGGTGGTGGTGAAACGACGGCCATCATAGGCGCCTTCAGGACGTGGCTGCGTCCCCGGCTTCCATTGCAAAAGCGGACGGATGAGATCAGCAAGACGCTCCAGAATATCGATACGAACGGCGCGCTTCCCAAGGAAACGGAAGCCTGCGAGCTTGTAGAACATCCGCTCGAAGCTTGGGTCCGTTACGACAGATGTACGACCTGCTGCGAGAACAGGAATAAGATCGCCGTAACCCGGCTTTCCGAGACCGTCATTCTTCAAGGCCCAGAGCAACGTCACCAGTTCAGCAGGGGCGGGCTTGAGCAATGCGGGAAGAAACACATGGTAGGCACCGAAACGAATGCCATAACGGCGCATGGAGGCACGTGCGTCCTGATCCAGCGTCTTGACCTCTTCGGTCACATCGCGACGGAACAGAACGCCGAGATTTTCCACAAGCTGGAACGCCAGACCCTTCGCCAGACCCTGAAGGTCTTCGGCGCGGGAAATATCGTCCAGCGGCTTCAGCACGGTTGCGATCTGGTGGTTCACGAAGCGCTCGACGCGGGCAATGGCATGATCACGCGCGTTGCCGCTCAACTGCTCGTCGGCAAGCATGAGGACGCGCGGCTTCATGATATTGTCGCCAGACGTCAGACGAGCGACAGGCTCACCCAACCAGCGGACCAGACCATCAGAGCTTAACGCGAGATCGCCGTTGCCACTGGCATGCAGGCGCGCAGCACGCGCCTCATATTCCAGCGCAAGCGCCTTCTGCGCTGCGCCTTGCACAGCCTTGGCATCTGGCCCTTCGGCTCCGGCCACCGGTGTAAACCGGAAACCCGCCAATTGGCCGACATGATGTCCTTCAACAAAGACATCACCATTCACACTGATTTCAGCTTCAAGCATCGCATTCTCTCTTAGGCGCCTCATGAGCACAGATGTCCTGCGATCAACAAAGCGTTTCGTCAACCTTTCATGTAAAGCATCGGACAATCGATCTTCGATTTCCCGAGTCTTTTCTTGCCAGTGTGTCGGATCGGCAAGCCATCCTGGGCGGTTTGATACATACGTCCATGTTCTGATCTGCGCAATCCTTGCAGAAAGCGTATCGATCTCTCCGTCGGTGCGGTCCGCCCGCCGCACTTGTTCGGCCATGAAATCCTCGTTGACGGTGCCGCGCTTCACGAGGTCGAAATAGAGTGTCGAAATCAAGTCGGCATGCTGTGCTGGCGCGATGCGGCGAAAATCCGGTAAGGCACAGGCCTCCCACAGTTTTTCCACGCGCGCGGAGTTGGTGGTTATGTCGACGATTTCGGGATAGCGCGCAAGATACTCCAGAGCCTGCTGGTCGATGGCAGGCAAGGCGCGGGTCAGCCCTTGAACCGTCGGTGCCACATCAAGGCTTGCGCGCAAATTAGTAATAGATGAATAATCGAAGTTCTTGGTGCGCCATTGCAGAACTTTGACCGAATCGAACTGATGTGATTCGACACGGTGCACAAGCTCGTCGTCGAATGGATCGACCTGCCCCGTCACGCCGAATGTGCCATCGCGAAGGTGGCGACCGGCACGACCGGCGATCTGCCCCATCTCACCTGCATTCAGGTTGCGAAACTGATAGCCGTCGAATTTACGGTCCTGCGCAAAGGCAACATGATCGACGTCGAGGTTGAGACCCATGCCGATCGCGTCGGTCGCAACGAGATACTCGACATCGCCGTTTTGATAGAGCCCGACCTGCGCATTACGGGTGCGCGGCGAAAGAGCACCCAGCACCACAGCCGCACCACCACGCTGGCGGCGCACCAGCTCGGCAATGGCGTAGACCTCATCGGCGGAAAACGCGACGATGGCAGTGCGCTGTGGCAGACGGGTAATTTTCTTCTGACCGGCATAAAACAGCTGTGAAAGCCGGGGACGCTCGACCACGACGATGCCGGGCAAAAGCTTTTCCAGAATGGGCCGCATGGTGCCCGCCCCCAGAAGCAATGTCTGTTCACGCCCGCGAAGATGCAGAATGCGGTCGGTGAAGATATGCCCTCGCTCGAGGTCCCCCGCCAGTTGCACTTCATCGATGGCGACGAAGGCAGCCGTTGTTTCACGCGGCATGGCCTCGACGGTACAGACAAAATATTGCGCTTTGGGAGGGCTGATCTTCTCTTCGCCGGTAATCAACGCGACGTTTGGCGCCCCGACCTTTTCTACAAGCCGCGTGTAGACCTCGCGGGCAAGCAGCCGCAGAGGCAGGCCGATGACACCGCTTCCATAGGCAACCATGCGCTCGATGGCGTAATGCGTCTTGCCGGTATTGGTTGGGCCAAGAACGGCCGTAACACCGCGGCCGCTCAAGATCATGGGGCGAGAATTCAACGTATTATCCGTAAGATCGACTGAACTGCTGTTTGAGAACCATTCGGAACCGTTCCGTCCGCCTGTGACACAACACATGGCCATCGTTGCGCGCAAAGGCAAGGCGTAACCGCGCGAAAGGCTCGTTCGCTTCGGTTTTTGCCACGTATCCCACGACTGGAACATGTTGCGAACGAATCAGAGACGAATCGATAATGTTACAGATTCGGCTTTTGTTCACGACACTATCTGGCCCGCTTGAACCCCGCTACCCACCAAATCCTGAATCGTGGTTGCTGGATTAAAGCGGCTGACCGGTCAACAATCTCGGACCACCCTTTTCGTTGGTCCCAGCTGCCTGTCCAATGAAGTAGGATTTGAGGCCCGGAATTCGGTCGACGATACCCAAGCCGAAGTCACGCACCACACGAATGGGGGCGACATCATTGGAAAACAGCCGGTTGAGCACATCCGTGGTGATGCCCATGCGCACCGTGTCAAATCGCCGCCAAGACTGATAGCGCTCCAGCACGTTCAGCGACCCGATATCGAGGCCGAGACGATCCGCCTCGACGACGGTTTCGGCGAGTGCTGCCACATCCTTGAAGCCGAGGTTGAGCCCTTGCCCCGAAATCGGGTGAATACCATGCGCCGCATCACCGGCCAATGCCAGACGTGGCGCCACGAAAGCGCGGGCCAGCGTCAGCCCAAGCGGAAAGGCCCGCCGTGGGCCGACAGGTCTGAGAGGCCCTAACTTGTGACCGAAGCGCCGCTCCAGCTCCTCCTCAAAGACCAGATCGTCGGAGGCCACCAGTCGGTCGGCGTCCGCTGTGCGCTCTGTCCATACCAGCGACGAACGATTGCCCTTCAGCGGCAGAATGGCAAACGGGCCGGACGGCAGGAAATGCTCTTCGGCACAACCTTCATGCGGACGTTCATGTTCCACGGTCGTGACAATGCCGGACTGATCATAGGTCCAATGGACCGTCTTGATGCCAGCCATATCGCGAAGCGCCGAGCGGACACCATCGCAGGCCACCAGCAGTCGTGTTTCCAGCGTGGAGCCATCGGAAAGCGTCACGAGATTGCTGTGATGTCCGGCCTCGAAGCCGGAAACACCCAGACCGTGTCGGATCGTTACGCCGAGCCGCTCGCATAGCCCGCGCAATGCGCCCACCATGGCGACATTGGGCACCATGTGCGCGAAGGGCTGGCCATCGGCGACGTCTCCATCGAAGGTCAGAAACACCGGGCGGACCGGATCCGATGTCCTGGAATCCGTCACGATCATCCTGTTGATTGGCTGCGCTTCCGGAACCAGCTCCTGCCAGACACCGAACACATCCAGCATCCGCGATGCCGCCGCAATGATGGCCGACGCCCGCATATCCTTCTTCCAGACATCCTCCGGCGCGGCCTCGATGACTTCTACGTTCAGATGAGGTGCGCCCTGCTTGATGGCAACAGCAACGCCTAGTCCAACATATCCACCACCTGCAACAACCACATCCAGCATCGCGTCTCTCCCTGCATTCTTGTGCATATTACCAAGGCACTATAGACCATGGACTTACGTCTTCCTACAGCTGGAGCATGTCGAAAATGTCGCGCCCTTTTGAAAACACAGCCCCGCTGGAAAATCTTATCTCCACGTTGGATCTGGAAAAACTTGAAGAAAACCTGTTTCGCGGCACGAGCCCGCAGGTCGGCTGGCAAAGGGTTTTCGGCGGTCAGGTCATTGCCCAGGCCCTGATGGCCGCCCAACGCACGGTGTGCGCGGAACGCTTCGTTCACTCCCTCCACGCATATTTCATGCGCCCCGGTGACCCACTCGTTCCCATCGTCTATCAGGTAGACCGTATTCGCGATGGCGCGAGCTTCGCTACCCGCCGCATCGTTGCCATCCAGCACGGCAAGCCAATCTTCTCCATGTCGGCCTCCTTCCAGAGCGACGAGGACGGTTTCGATCATCAGGCATCGATCCCCAAGGTGTTACAGCCGGAAGACCTGATGAGCGAGGAGCAGATGCGCGACGCGTTTCTGGCCAAGGCACCGCCCGCCATTCGAAAATACTGGGAAAATAAGCGTCCTATCGAAATTCGACCCGTCTCGCTGGCGCACTACGTCTCAAAGGAAAAGCTCGATCCGAGACAGGATATCTGGGTAAGAGCCGTCGGGCAGGTTCCTGATGATCGGCATTACCAGACATCGGTTCTTGCCTATCTCTCGGACATGACCCTGCTCGACACATCACTCTACGCCCACGGAACGACGATTTTCGATCCGGCCATCCAGGCCGCCAGCCTCGACCACGCCATGTGGTTCCACCGCCCCTGCAAACTCGATGACTGGTTGCTTTACACCCAGGACAGCCCCAGCGCCTCTGGTGCACGTGGGTTGACGCGCGGCAGCCTGTTTACACGCGATGGTGTTCTCGTCGCATCCATGGCGCAGGAAGGTCTGATCCGCAAAATAGCAAATGATTAATTCTTAATCATTTTTTTAATTTTGCACAGCGATTGCGCGACATCGGCGCATTTGGTTGCCCATTTTTCAATCTTATTTATTATTATTGTTTTAAATCAATAACTTAAAAAACCCATCTCGAATTGGCACGCGCCTTGAATGTAGGGGAGCAGTCGCTGTTACTGATCAGCCAGCGTCGAGGAGAATCGGCTCTGCGCCGAGGACAAACAAAGGATGGGAAACCAGATGAAAATTGTGATGGCCATTATCAAGCCGTTCAAGCTGGACGAAGTGCGCGAAGCACTGACCGGCGTCGGCATTCAGGGCCTGACGGTGACCGAGGTCAAGGGTTACGGACGCCAGAAGGGCCACACCGAAATCTATCGCGGCACCGAATATGCGGTCAGCTTTCTTCCCAAGTTGAAGATTGAAATCGCCGTTGCTTCCGATCTCGTCGAAAAGGCTGTCGAGGCCATCGCAGCCTCTGCCAAGACGGGGCAAATCGGCGACGGCAAGATTTTTGTCTACTCGATTGAACAGGCCGTGCGCATCCGTACCGGCGAAACAAACACAGAAGCGCTTTAAGCTCGGCTGACAGGGGAGTTTTCAAACCATGCCATTCAACAGAATTTTAACACTCAGCCGGCTTGGTGCCGGTGCGGCGGCCCTTCTCGCCCCCGCTTTTGCCTTTGCCCAGGACGCTGCGGCGCCTGCAGTTGCAGCCGCTGCCCCGGCCATGACGGTCGATAAGGGTGACACGACGTGGATGCTGATCTCGACCATTCTGGTCCTGCTCATGATCGTTCCGGGCCTGGCGCTGTTTTATGGTGGTCTCGTCCGTACCAAGAATATGCTGTCGGTGCTGATGCAGGTCATGATGATCGCGGCCGTTGCGATGATCGTCTGGGTCACTTACGGTTACTCTCTGGCCTTCACCGATGGGGGCTCGATGAACAGCTTCGTCGGCGGCTTCTCCAAGATGTTCCTCGCGGGTGTCGATACCACGACCCTGTCGGAAAGCTTCACCAAGGGTTCGGCCATTCCCGAGCTGGTTTTCGTCTGCTTCCAGATGACATTTGCCGCCATCACCCCGGCGCTGATCGTCGGTGCCTTCGCAGAACGCATTAAGTTTTCCGCAGTCATCCTCTTCACCATCCTGTGGCTGACATTCGTTTACTTCCCGATTGCCCACATGGTGTGGTTCTGGGGCGGCCCAAGCGCGTATGACGGCCCAACCGGCCTCATCTTCGGCTTTGGCGCAATCGACTTCGCCGGCGGTACAGTCGTTCACATCAACGCCGGAATCGCCGGTCTGGTTGGCGCGATCATGGTTGGCAAGCGCACAGGCTTCGGCAAGGACATGATGGCTCCGCACTCCATGACCCTGACCATGGTTGGCGCAGCCCTTCTGTGGGTCGGCTGGTTCGGCTTCAACGCTGGTTCCAACCTGGAATCCAACGCTTATGCAGCCTTGGCGATGATCAACACCTTCGTTGCAACGGCCGCTGCCATTGTCGGCTGGGCACTGGTGGAAAACTTTACCCGTGGCAAGGCTTCCATGCTCGGTGCTGCATCGGGCGCCGTTGCCGGTCTCGTCGTCATCACGCCTGCTGCCGGTTTCGTCGGCCCGATGGGTGCGATCATCATGGGCCTGATCGTTTCTCCGGTCTGCTACTTCTTCGTCTCCACGGTGAAGAACAAGTTCGGCTATGACGACACCGCGGACGTCTTTGGCGTCCATGGCGTTGGCGGCATCATCGGGGCTCTGCTAACCGGCGTGTTCGTCAACCCGGCTCTGGGCGGCGCTGGCATCGTTGATTATTCCACGGCCGACTTCGCCGCCAGCTATGCCGGTACGGCAACCCAGGTCTGGGCGCAGCTCAAGGGCGTTCTCGTTACTGTTGCATGGTCCGGTATCGGCTCCATCATCCTCTACAAGATCGTTGATTTGGTTGTTGGTCTGCGCGTTCCGGTCGAGGCCGAACGCGAAGGTCTCGACCTCGCAACCCACGGCGAAGCGGCTTACCACTCGTAAGTCAAGGACACCGGCCTGGTCCAAAGACCAATGGCCCACGCCAAAGACAGGAAAAGCCCGGCACCGACCGGGCTTTTTCGCGTTGAGCAACATCAAAATCCACCAGCAACATTCGATGTTTCCATGGTTAATGCCATATTAACCACCGGCCCGTTATTTTGTTCTGTCATCCCCATTGCCGCACTGGCACATTTTGGACGCAAGCAGAAGCATTTCAGGAACAGCAGAGACAGGCTTTTCTTCCGGAAATGCGAAAACGATCTAAGGACCAACGGGCTCAGGACATGGACAGAGTGAACACTCCGACATTCGACGGTCGTGACGGCCGCTTCATCTTGACGGCATTTGTCGTGCGCCAGATCATGGCGCTGGGCGGCTTTGCACTGCTGGCGATACTGGCACTCGGCATCACGGCGCTGGCCACATGGAATGTCGCAGACCCCAGTCTGTCCTACGCCACCGGCAATGCGCCCACCAATCTGCTGGGACATGGCGGCGCCATCTTTGCCGACATCATGATGCAGTTCTTAGGGCTTTCGGCGCTCATCGCCATGCTGCCTATCCTGGCATGGGCATTCGCGCTGATTTCCGGTCGCAGGTTCAACCGCATTCCGGCCCGCCTGGTTGCCTGGTTGAGCGGCGCTTTCATTGCTTCCGCGTCACTCGGCTGCTTCCCCGCACCACTGACATGGCCATTGCCCAATGGCATCGGCGGTGTCATCGGCGACATGATCCTGCGGTTTCCTGCTCTCTTCATTGGCGCGTATCCCACAGGCACGTTTGCCACTATCCTCGGCGCTATCTTCGCAGTGCCTGCCATATGGCTCATGCTGTTCGCCTCCGGCCTCCTCGGCTCTCCCGATGACGAGGAGGATATCCCCGTCGCGCAGACCGCAGCGCCCAGCAAAGCGCGCAAGGTGCAGGAGGTCGCCGATGAGGAAGAAGACGATGGCGACGGCTTCTTCGGCAGCCTGCTCGCCTTCGGCGCAATGACCCACTACTGCTATATTACCCAGGCCCGATTCCGCCGCCTGTTTGGCCTCAAGCCGAAGTCAATGCGCAACGAGTTCGAACAGCCCTACGACTTCAACGACTACGAGTTTGGAACGTTGAACGAGCCATCGCGTCTGAAAACGGCTATCAACCGACTGGAACGTGCCGACCCATCCTTTGAAGAGCGCGCAGAGGCCCGTGCGCGGCGCGAAATCACGCCGCCATCAATTTCCATGGATGATGATATAAACAGCGACGAGGACGACGACAGCCTTCCCGATGGTGTGCTGTCCGGCGACCCGAAATTCATTGCCCGCCCACCAGTTGGCCAAACCCGCATCACCCCACCCTCGGCCCGGCCCAAGCCGAGCGAGCGCCTTGCCCGTGATGCTCAGCCATCCTTTATCGCCAGAGACGGCTTCCAGCTTCCTTCTGTTCATCTTCTCGCAGAGCCCAAGAGCGTCGTTCGTGACAATACGCTGAGCGCTGAAGTTCTCGAGCAGAATGCCCGCAGGCTGGAAGGCGTGCTGGAGGATTTTGGCGTCAAGGGTGAGATCATCCACGTCCGTCCCGGTCCTGTCGTCACCATGTACGAGCTGGAGCCAGCACCCGGCATCAAATCCTCGCGCGTGATCGGCCTGGCTGACGATATCGCTCGTTCCATGAGCGCAATCGCCGCCCGCGTGGCCGTGGTGCCCGGCCGTAACGCCATCGGTATCGAACTTCCCAACAAGATCCGCGAAACCGTCTATCTGCGCGAGTTGATCGCGTCGCGCGATTTTGAAAACAACAAGGCCAAGCTGCCGATGTCACTCGGCAAGACCATTGGCGGCGAAGCCGTCATCGCCGATCTGGCCAAGATGCCGCATCTGCTCGTCGCCGGAACCACCGGCTCCGGTAAATCGGTCGCCATCAACACGATGATCCTGTCGCTGCTCTATCGCATGACACCGGAACAGTGCCGCCTCATCATGATCGACCCGAAAATGCTGGAACTCTCCGTCTATGACGGCATCCCGCATCTGCTCTCACCTGTCGTTACCGATCCCAAGAAGGCCGTCGTGGCGCTGAAATGGACCGTCCGCGAGATGGAAGAGCGCTACAAGAAGATGTCGAAGATCGGTGTCCGCAACATCGATGGCTTCAACACCAGGGTCCAGCAGGCGCTGGACAAGGGCGAGGTTCTGACGCGTACCGTACAGACCGGCTTTGACCGCCAGACCGGCGAGGCCATGTACGAGACCGAAGAATTCGACCTGAAGCCCCTGCCCTACATCGTCGTCATCATTGATGAAATGGCCGACCTGATGATGGTTGCCGGCAAGGACATCGAAGGCGCGGTGCAGCGTCTGGCACAGATGGCCCGTGCCGCCGGCATTCACGTCATCATGGCCACACAACGCCCGTCGGTGGACGTCATCACCGGCACAATCAAGGCCAACTTCCCGACCCGTATCTCCTTCCAGGTCACATCCAAGATCGACAGCCGTACCATTTTGGGCGAGCAGGGTGCCGAACAGCTGCTGGGCATGGGTGACATGCTCTACATGGCTGGTGGCGGGCGTATCCAGCGCGTCCACGGCCCCTTCGTGGCCGATAACGAGGTGGAAGATATCGTCGCTTACCTCAAGACCCAGGGATCGCCGGAATATCTGGAATCCATCACCGAAGAGGATGAGGACGAGGATGGCGGCGGCCCTGCGGGCACCAGCAACATGGCTGATTCGGAAGACCCTTACGATCAGGCCGTTGCCGTCGTGCTGCGCGATGGGAAGGCATCCACCTCCTATGTGCAGCGTCGTCTGGGCATCGGCTACAACCGCGCCGCATCGCTTATCGAACGCATGGAGCAGGAAGGCATCATCGGCCCTGCCAACCATGCCGGAAAGCGCGAAATTCTGGTGCCGACCGAGCAGGATTGATGCGCGGAACCTCGTATTTGCACGGTCTCACCAAGGATGATTTCGTTCACGTCGATGTCAGCAACCAAGATCGCGTTCCGGCGTTATATCAGTCGGTTATGTCATGAAGACGCCGCGTTTTTTTGGCAGAGAAGAAACGATAAAGGAGAAAAAAATGAAAAAGAATTTCCCGGTCGTTTCCGCGCAGTCTTGCGGCCTTGATGGCAGCATGACGCGTCGCGGCTTGATGACCCTGTTTTCCGCAACGGCAGCTCTGGCAGCACTTCAGCCGCTGACGGCCCTTGCGCAGGACGCCACTGCCCAGAAGATCGCCAGTCACTTCTCTTCCGTCAAAACCATGATGGGTGAATTCGTGCAGTTCGGCCCGCGCGGTGAACAGACCGGTGGAAAATTCTACATCGCCCGTCCAGGCAAGCTCCGTTTCAATTATGAAGACCCCTCGCCTATGCGCGTTATCTCAGATGGCAAGAATGTCGTCATCGGCAACAACAAGCTGAACACCTGGGACCTCTACCCGCTGTCGAAGACACCCCTCAGCTTACTCCTCTCCGATAAGATCGATCTGGGCAACCAGAAGGTCCGCGACGTCAAGCAGGAGTCTGACCTGACGACCATCGTCTTAGGCGACAAAAGCATCTTCGGCGATTCGACGATCACGCTGATGTTCGATCCCAAGACGTTCGATCTGCGCCAGTGGACCACAACGGACGCGCAGAACAAGGATACAACGGTCATGATTTTTAATGTTCAGACCGGTATGGCTCTGGACGACAAGGTCTTTGCCATCAACTATGAGGAAGTCCGCAGTCGCGGCTAATGCACTACCAAAAGGACGAGAAAAGCATTTCCGTTTTCTGGCCGATGTAATAAGCCTGCCTCCACCTTGTCTTGAAGGACCAACGGAGCGCAGGCATGACCTTTTCGATCACCACCTGGAACATCAACTCGGTGCGGCTGCGCATGCCGATCGTTGAGCAGTTTCTGGTGCGTTACAAGCCGGATGTGCTCTGCCTTCAGGAAACGAAATGCCCGAATGGCGAGTTTCCCCTCAAGCCCCTGAAAGCCTTGGGCTACGAGCACGTCATCATTCACGGCCAGAAGGGCTACCACGGCGTGGCCATCGCCTCGAAACTGCCGCTGACGGAAGATCATCGGCAGGACTACTGCGGCATCGGCGACGCGCGCCACATATCCGGCATCGTAAAGGTCGGCTCGCGCAAAATCCGCCTTCACAACTTCTATGTTCCCGCAGGCGGTGACGAGCCAGATCGCTCGATCAACCCGAAATTCGGCCACAAGCTCGACTTCATCGAAGAAATGAAGGGGCTGACTGCAGATAGCATTCCAGGCACCTCGTCGATCCTCGTCGGCGACCTCAACATCGCACCGCTGGAACACGACGTCTGGTCTCATAAACAGCTTCTCAAAATCGTCAGCCACACACCTGTCGAGACCGAAGGTCTGCTGGAGATCATGAAAAAAGGCAACTGGCTGGACCTTATGCGCCTCAACGTGCCGGAGACCGAAAAAATCTACACGTGGTGGAGCTACCGCGCCAAGGACTGGGAAGCAGCAAATCGTGGCCGCCGCCTTGACCATATCTGGTCATCGCAGGATCTTGGGCCATCTCTGGACCGAATCGAAATCCTGCGTGAAGCCCGCGGCTGGAACCGCCCCTCGGATCATGTTCCGGTCACCGCGCATTTCAAGTTCTGAGGTTTAAGAAAACCGCCCCTGAAGAGCGGTCGCACCTGAGGAAAGTCCCGCAATATTATCGCGAATACGGGTGAGGACTACGTCGGCGACGTCGGGAAACTCTTCGATCATGCGGTGGAAAAGGATGCGGGTAATGCGGATCACTTCGGAATCTTCATGTGCGACCGCCGTGTATTTGCGTTCGCACAGCGTAAACAGTGCAAGTTCCGACAGCAATGACCCTGTCTGTGGTCGGGCTTGTAGCTCTGGCTTGCCATGGCGTCCCGTGCTGTAGAGATCAAAGCCGCCACGCGCGATGACGAAGCCGCATTCTGCCGGAGAGTGTTCGCGAAACAAAGCCTGTCCCTCGGCAATCCTGCGCCTTTCGGCACCGAACGCGATCAGGCGCAGCTGGTCGTCGCTAAACCCTTGAAAAAGGGGCACCTGCGCCAGAAGATGGATATCGTCGTTCAGTGCCATATCGTTTGAAACCTCAAGACCTGATAATAGCACTGGTTTTCGAACAACGGAGCGGCCAAGACAAGAGCCGCACCGCCGGAATTATCGTTACGGCACAATCTTGTAGCCACCGTTTTCGGTGACCAGTAGCTCCGCATTCGATGGATCTCGCTCGATTTTCTGGCGGAGGCGGTAGACATGGGTTTCCAACGTGTGTGTTGTCACACCCGAATTATATCCCCAGACCTCTTCCAGAAGCACGTCGCGCGTCACCACGGCGCTGCCAGCGCGGTAGAGATAACGAATGATGGCCGCTTCCTTTTCCGTCAAGCGTATTTTCTTGCCGTCTTCCGTGGTCAGCAGCTTCTGGCTGGGCTTGAACTGGTAGGGGCCGACGGTAAATACTGCATCTTCGCTCTGCTCGTACTGACGAAGCTGTGCCCGAATGCGGGCAAGCAACACGGCAAAGCGGAAAGGCTTCGTCACATAATCGTTGGCGCCCGCCTCTAGACCCAGAATCGTGTCGGAATCGGTGTCATGGCCAGTCAGCATGATGATCGGGGCCTTGAAACCATTCTTGCGCATCAGCTTCACTGCCTCGCGCCCGTCCATATCAGGTAGCCCGACATCCATGATCAGCAGATCGACCTGCGCGGATTTCGCGGTCTGTATTGCATGATTGGCGTTAGCTCCGGTCAGAAGATTGAACTCATCATAGGGAGACAATTGCTCGGCAAGCGTTTCGCGGAGGTCGTCATCGTCATCTACCAGAAGAAGTGTACGGGCCGTCATGGGATATCTCAGCCTTTCATTTTATATTAAAAGCAAATCGCGCCAGAGCGCAGGTGTGACCAGGATCGATATGCTTTTCGCTTTCGTGAACCAATTCAGCGGTTTGACACCGAAACGTCAACCCTTTGTCACACTATAACACCGAGCTATGAGGTCACGTTGGCACACCTGCAAAGCAAAATCTCGTGAGAATGATGATCAGACGCACGGAAAAACAGCAAAAAACGAGCTCGAAACTGCTTGTCCGTCCAGCACCGGGCAACAAAAGCCGCGCTTTGCTGCAATTGGGCCAACTGACGTTCCCTGCGGCCATCGGTCGCAATGGGCGTACAATTCGAAAACGCGAGGGCGACGGGAAAACACCCATCGCCACCATGGCATTTCTTTACGGCTTTCACCGGGGTAACAGCACGCCAACATTCAGCACATCGCTTAAGATGCATCGCATACAAAGCACTATGCTCTGGTGCGATGCGCCTGATCATCCCAATTACAACAGGCTGGTCAAGGCGCCGTTCAAGAACAGTCACGAAGAGATGTATAGGTCGGACAGCCTTTACGACGTCTGCCTCGTGCTGGACTGGAACGTGACGTCACGCCGCCGCAATCTTGGCTCAGCAATTTTCATGCACATGATCCGCCCAGGCTATGAACCGACGGCCGGATGTATTGCTTTTCATCCACGAGACATGCAACGAATTTTGCCGTTTCTGCATAAAGGCCGAAAGATCATGGTTTTATAGCACGCGGCCGAAACAGTGGCCTGCTTCGGCCGCCCTCAGAACTTACTTCCAGTCGCGGACATCCACGAAATGGCCAGCCACCGCAGCCGCAGCCGCCATGGCAGGCGATACGAGGTGCGTGCGGCCCTTGGAACCCTGACGACCCTCGAAGTTGCGGTTGGAGGTGGAGGCGCAACGCTCGCCGGGAGCCAGACGGTCATCATTCATAGCCAGACACATGGAGCAGCCAGGTTCGCGCCACTCGAAGCCCGCGTCGAGGAAAATCTTGTCCAGACCTTCCCTCTCCGCCTGCTCCTTAACCAGGCCAGAACCGGGGACGACCATCGCAGACACCGTCGGTGCGACCCTGCGACCCTCTACGATCTTTGCAGCTGCTCGCAGATCCTCGATGCGGCCATTGGTGCAGGAACCGATGAAAACGCGGTCGATGGCGATATCCGTCATCTTCGTCCCCGGCGTCAGCCCCATATATTCCAGGGCGCGCTGCTTGGAATTGCGCTTGTTCTCATCCGCAATGTCTGCTGGATCGGGAACCGCACCCTGCACGGAGATCACATCTTCTGGCGAAGAGCCCCAGGAAACAATCGGCGGCAGATCGGCGGCGTTCAGCACCACGACCTTGTCGTAATGCGCGCCTTCGTCGGATGCCAGCGTCTTCCAATATTCAATGGCCTGTTCGAGCGTTTCACCGGTGGGTGAGCGCGGCTTGCCCTTGATGTATTCGAACGTCGTTTCGTCAGGCGCGACCAGACCGGCGCGTGCGCCACCCTCGATAGTCATGTTACAGACCGTCATGCGGCCCTCCATCGAAAGCGAACGGATCGCTTCGCCAGCAAATTCGATCACGTGGCCGGTGCCGCCAGCCGTGCCGATTTCGCCGATAATGGCAAGGATGATGTCCTTCGCCGTCACACCATCGGGAATTTTGCCATCGACACGCACCAGCATGTTCTTGGCTTTCTTCTGGATCAGTGTCTGCGTGGCCAGCACATGTTCGACCTCAGATGTGCCGATCCCATGCGCCAAGGCACCGAAAGCGCCGTGGGTGGAGGTGTGACTGTCACCACAGACGATGGTCATGCCTGGCAGCGTAAAGCCCTGTTCGGGTCCGACGATGTGAACGATACCCTGTCGCTTGTCGCGCTCGGAGTAATATTCAACGCCGAATTCCGCAGCATTGCGGGCCAGCGCTTCCACCTGAATGCGGCTTTCCTCGTTCTTGATACCTTCAACACGGTCGGCAGTCGTCGGCACATTGTGATCGACCACAGCCAGCGTGCGGGCAGGCGAATGAACGGGACGCCCGGCAATCCGCAGCCCCTCAAAAGCCTGCGGGCTCGTCACCTCATGCACAAGGTGACGGTCGATGTAGAGAAGACAGGTCCCATCCGGGTCGCGATTGACGACGTGGTCGTCCCAGATTTTGTCGTAAAGGGTACGAGGTGCGCTCATGGCTCTATCCACCAAATTTTGTATCAGGAAAAGGGGTATATGCAAAAGGCCGACAGCCTCTTGGACGGACTGTCAGGCGAAAGTAAGTCGACCGCCAAGCGCACCGGATATGCGCGCGAAAAAACGTGCCGGCAGGCGCTTGTGGTCCTGCAGAACGAAAATGTTTTGCGCGAGACATCCGAATTTAGATCCCATTCAGCCTTCATAGCAGATCGGCTTTTCATCGGCAATATTGTCGTTTCGAGCGAATTGAACCGATGCAGTCGCAACAATTTCTTCATGATGGGATAAAATCGCCTTTCGCGTGTTCGGGTCTGTCCGAGCCGTTTCACGATGCTATAACGTAGGCGTGAGGGGCGGGGGCCATGATCAGATCAGAACTGCACGCGCCGCAGTGAGAGGGAGGATACGTCTTGGTATCTGAAAAGGCACTTATTTCCAAAATCACCTGGCGGCTGATGCCGTTTCTGGGGATTCTCTACCTTATTGCCTATATCGACCGGCAGAATGTCAGCTACGCCAAGCTGCAAATGGTCGGAGATCTGGGCTTGAGCGAATATGCCTATGGTCTGGGCGCGTCGCTGTTTTTCATCGGTTATTTCATTTTCGAAGTACCCAGCAACCTGCTGCTGACGCGGTTCGGGGCCAGCCGCTGGTTTGCCCGTATCATCATCTCCTGGGGACTGGTCACCATCGCACTGGCCTTCACCAATAGCCAAACCATGTTTTACATCCTTCGCTTCTTGTTGGGTGCCTGCGAAGCCGGCTTCTTCCCCGGCGTTCTCTATCTCTTGACGATCTGGTTCCCGCGTGATTATCGCGGTCGCATGGTCGGCCTGTTTATGATCTTCAGTGCGCTCGCCAATGCCATCGGCGCCCCATTGGGCGGCATGCTGCTTGATCTCGATGGCGTCATGGGTCTAGCGGGCTGGGAGTGGGTGTTCCTCGCAACCGGTGTTCCCGCCGTCATTGCCGGCATTTTCACGATCTTTTATCTAGACGACACGCCAGAAAAGGCGAAGTTTCTGACCCCAGACGAGAAGGACTGGCTGAGCAAGCGTATCGCCTCTGAAAATTCCAACATGGAAGAAAATGCTGAAAACGGCTTCAAGGCATTGATCAATCCGCAGGTCCTGTTCATGTCGCTCTGCTTCGTCGGCTTTCCGCTGGCTGCATATGGTCTCAGCTATTGGCTTCCGACCATCGTCAAGAGCTTCGGCGTGTCCAACACCACCAACGGCTTCATCAATATCATCCCTTGGATCGGTGTTGCGATTGCTCTTTACCTCGTGCCAGCAGCAGCCGATCGCGCACAGAACAAAATTCCCTTCATCGTCGGCCCCGCCTTTATCGGCGCATTCTGCCTTCTGATGTCGGCGCTTGTGACGGCACCTGTCGTGCAGTTCACCTTTCTGTGTGTCGCCGCTGCGGGCATTTTTGCGGGTCAGCCCGTTTTCTGGAGCCTGCCCGGTCGCTTCTTGAAGGGAGCCGGGGCCGCAGCAGGCCTCGCCGCCATCAACTCGGTTGGCAATCTCGGCGGCTTCGTGGCCCAGAACGTCGTACCGTGGATCAAGGACCAGACAGGCAGCACCATCGCACCGATGTTCTTCCTCTCCGCATGCCTAGCGGTCGCAGGCGTTCTCGTCATCATCGCCGGTCGCATGATTGCAAAACGGGCGAAGGCACAAGGCGTAGAAGCCTGATAAATATTGACCGCCGCTGGTTCCCTCTGTGTTACCAGCGGCGGAAAAACTGCCTTCTTTCGGCGCCATTCTCCGCGCCCTATGGTTCGTGCATCCACCGCAGCGCACGACAGGAGAACACCGTGATCCGCCTTATCAGAAACATGGCCCTAAGCTTCACACTGGCACTGCCAGCTTTCTCACTTGCCACCCTTCCCGCTTATGCGCAGGAGGCCGTCGTCAAGGCAGCGGATGCGGAAGCCCTCTTCACCAGTCCAGACCCCAAGCTGAATGCCAACAAGCAGGTGACCTACAAGATCATCCGCGATCTGTTGGAGGCTGGCCATTGGGACAAAGCCGACCAATACCTGACCGAACGTTATATTCAGCACAATCCAAACGCCGCATCGGGACGCGATGGCGTGATCAAGTTCTTCACCGAAGTCCTGAAAGTCGAAAAAAAGCCAATCCCCGATAAAATCAGCTCACCCGTCGTCTTCGTCACGGCAGAGGGCGATCTCGTCACCGTCGGCTTCGTGCGTGAGGTCAAGGACCCGAAAGACCCGACCAAAACCTATACGACGACGTGGTTCGACACATGGCGCTTCGTCGATGGCAAGGCCGACGAACACTGGGATTCAGCGCTGAAAGATCAGTAAGCTCTATCCCCTTGGACTGCGGCGTAGCGATCTTTCTACACGCCGCAGCACCAGCGAGAGCCCAAGCGTCAGTATGAGATAGATATAGGCGACGATGGAATAGGTTTCGAAAAACCGGAACGATCCGGCAGCGTAGACCTTGCCCAGTTGGGTGATATCCATCACGCCCAGAACCGATACGAGAGAGCTATCCTTCACCATCGACACGAAATCATTCGATAGCGGCGGAAAGATCGTGCGGATCGCCTGCGGAAAAATCACCAGCCGAAAGCGCTGGAAGCGATTGAGGCCCAGCGCCTTGGCCGCCTCGATCTGCCCCTGATCCACGGCCTCTATCCCGGCCCGGAAGATTTCAGCGATGAAAGCAGCGTAGCAGATTGTCAGGGCCAGAATGGCGCGCCAGGTCAGCGAAAAATCCCTCACCAGCATTGCCTCCATCCATCCAGCCTGAACCAGCGGCGTCATCATCCAGTTGATCGCACCGACAACAGCAGGCGCGCCGACGAAGGCGATAAAGAACAGCACGACGAGAACCGGAATGCCGCGCACCGTTTCGATATAGAAACGAGCAATCTGGCGCGGGAGGATGTGGTCAGCCATGCCAAGCACGGCAATCACCAGCCCCCACAGCGATGCCAGCGCAAACGCCACCAAGGTGACGAACACCGTCATGCCGACACCCTTGATGACCGTGTTGAACACCTGTGTGTAGAGGCCGTTCATTGCAATCAGGACGGCCAGCACAAGCCCGATGGCAATGATCGCTACCAGCCACCATGGAAAATCATCGGAAGCGGAGGGTTGGCGGCGGACGCTCACGCGCCCGTCTTTCGCTGGTCGGGCCACATCCGCTTACTGGCCAAGCTTGTAATCCAGAAACCACTTCTTTTCGAGCCTAGCGAAAGTGCCATCCGCCTTCAGCGCCGCAATTGCGGCGTTCACGGGGGCGACCAGATCGGACCCCTTCTTGAAGATGAAGCCGAAATCATCGCCACCCAAGGGGCCGCCGATCAGCTTCAATGCCCCGCCGGATGCCTCCACATAACCCTTACCCGCAACGCCATCTGTCAGCACCAGATCGACATCGCCGGTCTTCAGCGCCTGCACGGTCGCACCGAAGGTCTCCATCAGCTTTACGCGTGGGTTCTGCTCGTTTCCGTCAAGCACGTCGTAGACAACGGTATAGAACGGCGTCGTACCCGCCTGCGCACCCACAAGCCCCTTGTCGAAGGCTGCAAAGCTCTTGGCATCGGTAAAGCGCGTCTCGTCGGCACGCACCAGCATAAACATTTCCGAGCGCATGTAAGGATCGGAAAAGTCCACCTTCTCTTTACGCTCGTCCTTGATGCTGATGCCGGTCATGCCGATATCGTACTGCCCATCAGACACCGCCTGAATCATCGCATCCCAGGATGTGTTCTGATACTCGACCTTGAAATTCAGCCGCTTGGCAATCTCGCCCATCGCATCATATTCCCACCCGATAGCTGCGCCGGATGTGGGATCGACAAATTGCAGCGGCGGATAGGCGTTTTCGGTAACGACAACGACGGTCCTCTCCTTGAGGTCCGGCAGTTCGGCGGCAAAGGAAATCACGTGCGACATAAGCGTTGCGGCAATGGCGATGAGAAAAGAGCGTCTGAGCAATGGCGTGTCTCCTGCTGGCAATGCGGGAAAATGACATGGTTTGAAGCGTGAGAGCAAGAGTGCATTGGATGGTAGGCTTTGCCTACCCCCCCTCTGCCCTGCCGGGCATCTCCCCCCTCAAGGGGGGAGATTAGCAAGACGAATGCTCACCACTCTTCCCGCAGCGTTCAAGATGGCTGGGCGCGATCCACGAGTCGATCTCCCCACCTGAGGGGGAGATGCCCGGCAGGGTAGAGGGGGGCAAGCCACACCCACCAACAACAAACGCCAGCAGACATCACGCATCAAAAACAAAAGGCGGCCCGAAGACCGCCTTTATCAAAATTTCCGAAAACCGGAAAAACTTATTCAGCTGCGCCTTCGGCAGGCTTCGCAGCCTCTTCAGCGGCCTTTGCTGCTGCGGCTTCTTCGGCTGCCTTGGCTTCAGCAGCTTCTGCTGCGGCCTTTTCAGCGGCCAGAGCCTGAGCTGCTGCAACCTTTTCAGCTTCGATGCGTGCCTTTTCTTCGGCGGCGGCCTGACGCTCGCCATCGTTGAGCTTGCGAGCGCGAACGCCAGTGTCTTCAACGATACGGGCAGACTTGCCGCGACGGTCGCGCAGGTAGTAGAGCTTCGCGCGACGGACCTTACCGCGGCGAACGATTTCAACGCCTTCAACCAACGGCGAGTAAACCGGGAATACGCGCTCGACGCCTTCGCCATAGGAAATCTTGCGAACGGTGAAGCTCTCGTTGATGCCGCCGCCGGAACGGGCGATAACGACGCCTTCGTAAGCCTGTACACGCGTACGTGTACCTTCCGTCACGCGCACGTTGACGCGAACGGTGTCACCTGGGGAAAATTCTGGAAGCTTGCGCTTCGCTTCAATCTTGGCAGCCTGTTCGGCTTCCAGCTGTTCTATAATGTTGGTCATATTAACCTCTGAGTTCTTCTGAAACAGCCAGAGCGCTCAACTGTCATCCCTTGAAACCAGGTCTCGGGACCATGCCTTGCGGCAGGAGCGGGTTCACTATTCTTTGCTTGCGGTTAAAGGGGTAAACCCCAGTTCCACGCGGGCCATTACAGCAAGACGGCGCATTTGTCATCCCTTTTACAAGATTATTTTGTCGGTCATGAGCGAATTGTCGGCAATCACGTCAACGGATATGGAGTGAGACGGGCGCAGGATGCGCCGGGAGGAGCCATGTCTTTGTTCATCATTCTTCTGCTGCTTGCCAGCGGCTTTCTGTCCGGTGCAGTCAACGCCATCGCAGGTGGTGGCACGTTCCTGACCTTCGGGGCCATGACGATAGCCGGCATCGCGCCGATTTCGGCCAACGCAACCTCTTCCATCGTGCAATTTCCAGGCTACGTGACATCCGTCATCGCCTATTGGCCGGAAATTCGCACACACTGGAAAAGCGCCGTTTTTCTGGCCCTGCTCTCCATCGCTGGTTCGACTGCTGGTGCGCTCCTGCTTCTGTCGCTGGACAATCCCGCTTTTCGCCAGCTCGTGCCCTGGCTGTTGCTTGCCGCTACGCTTCTGTTTGCGGCTGGTCCTTGGCTGCGGCCCCGCGCAAATGCAGAACGCGTTCCCGGCAATGCCGCCAGCCTCGTCGGGCAGTTCTTCACCTCGATCTATGGCGGCTTCTTCGGGGCGGGCATGGGCATCATGATGCTGGCCATGCTGGGATTGACGGCAGGTGGAAGTTATCACCACCTCAACGCGCTCAAGAACCTGCTTGCGGTCGTCATCGCAGCCGTCGCCATCGTGGTATTCGTGGGCGGTGGCGTCTTGGCTTGGCCCGCAGCGCTGATCATGATCCCGGCTTCCGCGCTTGGCGGTTACAGCGGCGTTTATATTGCGCGGCGCGTGCCACAATGGATCATCCGCGCTTTGGTGATCTCGGTCGGACTATTGCTATCGGTCTATTATTTCGTCTCGACCTGAGCAGGCGTTTCCAAAAGATCGGGACGGCGCTCCCGTGTTAGCGCGACCGCCTGCTCATGACGCCAGGTATCGATGGCCTTGTGGTTTCCAGACGTCAAAACGGCGGGAATGTCGCGCTGTTCCCACACTTGCGGGCGGGTATAATGCGGATGTTCCAGAAGGCCGCCTTCGAAGCTTTCATGAACGCCGGAGAGATCATTGCCCATCACACCGGGCAGAATGCGCACCACGGCATCCAAGAGCGTCAATGCCGCTGGCTCACCACCGGACAGAATATAATCGCCTATGGACACCTCTTCGAGGTTACGGGCATCGATCACCCGCTGGTCAACGCCCTCGAAACGACCGCAGATGATGATGACGCCTTCGCCTTGCGCAAGGTCACGCACGCGTTCCTGCGTCAAAGGCTTGCCACGCGGGCTCATCAAAAGCCTTGGCCTTGAACCGCCGTCTGAAACATCGTCTATCGCCGCTGCCAGCACATCCGGCTTCAGCACCATGCCGGCGCCACCGCCGGCTGGCGTATCATCCACGCTGCGGTGCTTGTCGGTGGCGAAATCGCGGATTTGCACAGGCTCGATCTGCCACTGACCTCGCTCCAGCGCCCGGCCCGCCAGCGAATGGCCGAGATGCCCCGGAAACATGTCCGGGTAGAGTGTCAGCACGGTTGCCTTGAATGTCATGTTATTTTTTCTTGCCGAAGATCGGATGATCCGGGTCGTCCTTGCCGTCATCTGGATTATCGACCAAGCCAGCCGCCAGCGGATCGATCAGGATCTTTCCACCTTCAAGGTCGATTTCCAGAACCGCCGCTTCGGAAAATGGAATAAGCGTCGGACGCCGACCAGCGCCTTTCAGCTCCAGCAGATCACCCGCGCCGAAATCATGAACGGCAGCAACGGAACCATAGCTATTGCCCTCGGCGTCGACGGCTTCCAGCCCTTCCAGATCGGTGTAATAGAATTCGTCTTCGTCCAGATCGTCGTCGGGCAGATTGTCACGCTCGATGAACAGTTCCAGCCCGTTCAGAGCTTCAGCAGCATTGCGGTCGTTGACCCCACGAAAGCGCACGATCACCACCGTCTTTGCTTCGCGTATCTCGAGAATCTCGAACACCCGGCCATCGCTGGCAATCAGGTTGCCATATTCTCCCAATGCGGTCGGATCATCCGTGAAAGAGCTGACCCGCACTTCGCCACGCAGCCCTTGTGCCGCGCCAATCTTGGCCATGAGAATGGGGTTTTCCAGCTTTGCCATCGGTCGTCCGTTTCGGTGTTCGTCTTTTAAAATCTATGTACGGCATGTTGCCGTCAAAATAAACACAAACGGGTGGCGCGGAAATCCACACCACCCGTTCAAATCGTGCAAACCGGACTTATTCGGCTGCAGTTGCTTCTGCGGCAGCAGCAGCGGCATCATCGGCCTTCTGCTTCTTCTCGGCAATGCGCTCGACTGCCTTCTTGCCTGGCTTTGCCTTTTCAGGGTTGTTGCGCGCGTCGCGCGTCACGATGCCAGCCTCTGAAAGGAAGCGCAGAACGCGGTCTGTCGGCTGTGCGCCCTTGGCGATCCATTCCTTGACGAGGTCGCCGTTGATCTGGACGCGATCAGCATTGTCCTTGGCAAGCATTGGATTCCAGGAACCGACCTTCTCGAGGAAACGGCCGTCGCGTGGCGAACGGGCGTCAGCAACGACGATTTGGTAGTACGGGCGCTTCTTGGAACCACCGCGTGCGAGACGAATTTTCAGTGCCATGTTGTTTCTCCTTATAATGGCTTGCCCGCCGGTCAGGCGGTCTTGTCGGTGCCGTTGTGTTCAGCGGCAATGGCTTCATGATGCCGGATGACTTCCTTGATGATGAAGTTCAGGAACTTCTCAGCAAAATCCGGGTCCAGATCGGCGGCCTTTGCCAGATGGCGCAGGCGTTCGATCTGGTATTCCTCGCGCGCCGGGTCTGCCGGCGGCAATTCGTGAGTTGCTTTCAAAACGCCAACCGCTTTGGTGCGCTGGAACCGTTCCGCAAGCATATGCACCAAGGCAGCATCGATATTGTCGATGGACTGGCGATATTGTGAAAGTTGAGCCTTTACGTCTGCATCGGTCATGACAGCACTCACTTCTTTTTGCCAAAACCCGGAAGACCCGGAAGTCCGCCGAGGCCCGGCAACTTGGGTCCGCCCAAACCGGGAAGACCG
Organism: Rhizobium skierniewicense; assembly: GCF_014196515.1. Classification (GTDB taxonomy): domain Bacteria; phylum Pseudomonadota; class Alphaproteobacteria; order Rhizobiales; family Rhizobiaceae; genus Agrobacterium; species Agrobacterium skierniewicense. The sequence continues at coordinate 210,847 of NZ_JACIDV010000006.1, forward strand.
CCCATGCCACCAAGACCTTGTGGCATACCACCTGGTTTGCCCAGACCCGCGGCCTCCGCCTGCTTTTGAAGCGCTTCGAGCTGCTTGGGGTCCATATTGGCCAGATCAGGCATCCCGCCCCGTAGGCCGCCCATTCCACCGCCAAGACCCATCTTGCCCGCAAGGCCGCCCATCATCTGCTTCATGATGCCGCCCTTGCCCTTGCCGCCCATGGCCTTCATCATGTCGGCCATACCGCGATGCATCTTGAGCAGCTTGTTGATTTCGGCCGCATCCGTGCCGGAACCGGCAGCGATGCGCTTCTTACGGCTGTGCTTGAGCATGTCGGGATTGGCGCGCTCGGCCTTGGTCATGGACGAGATGATGGCGATCTGGCGGTCGAACATCTTGTCGTTGAGGCCTGAAGCGGCCATCTTGTCCTTCATGCCGGACATGCCTGGCATCAGGCCCATGATGCCGCCCATGCCGCCCATCTTTTTCATCTGGCCCAACTGATCGGCCAGATCGTTCAGATCGAACTTGCCCGACTGCATCTTCTTGGCCATCGCTGCGGCTTTTTCCGCATCGATGTTTTCAGCAGCTTTTTCGACCAGCGAAACAATATCGCCCATCCCGAGAATACGGTCGGCGATACGGCGCGGATGGAACTCGTCCAGTTCACCCATGCGCTCGCCGGTACCGATCAGCTTGATCGGCTTGCCGGTGACAGCCCGCATCGAAAGGGCAGCACCGCCGCGGCCATCGCCGTCCATACGGGTGAGTACGAGGCCGGTGATACCAACGCGCTCATCGAAATTCCGGGCCAGATTGACGGCGTCCTGACCTGTCAGGCTGTCGGCAACCAGCAGAATTTCATGCGGCTTGGCATTTTTCTTGATGTCCGCCATTTCCATCATCAACGGCTCGTCGATGTGGGTACGACCGGCTGTATCGAGGATCACGACATCATGGCCGCCGAGCTTGGCGGCCTGCACGGCGCGCGAGGCGATATCGGTCGGCGATTGTCCCGCAATGATCGGTAGCGTATCGACGCCGGTCTGAACGCCGAGTTGACGAAGCTGCTCCTGCGCTGCCGGACGACGCGTGTCGAGGGATGCCATCAGCACCTTCTTCTTGTCGCGGTCGGTCAGGCGCTTGGCGATCTTGCCGGTGGTGGTCGTCTTACCAGAGCCTTGCAGGCCCACCATCATGATGACGACGGGGGCCGCCGCATGAAGATCGATCGCCACGCCTTCGGAGCCCAGCATCTCGACCAGCTCGTCATGAACGATCTTGACGACCATCTGGCCGGGCTTGATCGCTTTGAGAACCGAGGCACCCACGGCCTTCTCACGCACCTTGTCGGTAAAGGACCGCACGACTTCCAGCGCAACGTCCGCTTCCAGCAGCGCACGACGAACCTCGCGCAGGGCCGCCGTCACATCGGCTTCCGAAAGCGCGCCACGGCCGGTCAGTCCATTTAAAATGGAGCCAAGGCGGTCCTGGAGGTTTTCAAACATCGCGTCATCCTTCTTCGTTCCGGGGTTTCCGAAACGTCGGTGGTTTTGCTGCCAAAAACAAGACGCCCAGGAAGGGGCATAGCCAAAAAGCACCCGAGGGCGCATTGCGCTGTCGGATGTTTGCCTCCAGGATCTCTTTATACCTTGCGGGTCCCGGTCGGCGGCTGCGGTCATGAAACTGCCAGCTGATGAGCGCCGGTTAACAGGAAAAGGCTGAGAGAGTCAAGGCAAAGCATGGATTTTTGACACGGACGTAACCGCTGACGTCTTCGTGAAAATAACACCTATACGCATCTGCCCGCTTGAAGAGGCGATGGCGCACGGCATATAGCTTCGTCATGAAACGACGCGCGCTCTTCAAACTTTCCTTCCTTGGTGCCCTCCTAGCCGGTGGCGGCCTTTATGCACGCCAATCCCGTGCCAGTGCCTATTATAGTGGCCCGACGTCGGATCACTTCGACGGCAAGCGCTTCTTCAACCCCGGCGGCGAGGCGCCCAATGGCTTTCTCGACCTGATGAAGTGGCGCTTCGATGGACAGAAGGCAACGTGGCCTGAAACCTATCCCAGCCCATTTCCCTTCGTAAAGCCCGCTGAACGCGTGGACGGGAAAGATTTGCGGGTGACATTCATCGGCCACGCATCCTTTCTCATTCAGACGGCAGGCATGAACATTCTGGTCGATCCCGTCTGGTCGGAGCGAACCAGCCCTGTCAGCTTCGCCGGACCCAAGCGCGTCAATCCACCCGGTATCCGCTTCAACGATTTGCCGCCCATCGATCTCGTGCTGATCACACATAATCATTACGACCATCTGGATATGGAAACGCTTCAGCAGCTGCACATCCACCACAAGCCGCACTTCATCACGCCGCTCGGCAATGATGTCATCATTCGCACACGCGTCGAAGCGGCGAAGATTTCAGTGGGTGATTGGGGTGACGTGCTGAACGTGGCGCCAGACGTGAAAATCCATTTCGAGCCCTGCCATCACTGGTCGGCGCGCGGGGTGAACGACCGCCGTATGGCGCTGTGGTCGGCCTTCGTCATCGAAACACTGGGCGGTAAAATCTACCACATTGGCGACACCGGCTTTCACAGCGGTCTGAATTATCACGCTGCGGCCAAGAAACACGGCAGTTTCCGCCTCGCAAATCTGCCATTCGGGGCCTACGAGCCGCGCTGGTTCATGAAAGGCCACCACCAGAACCCGACAGAGGCTGTGGAAGGCATGAAGATTTGCAATGCCGCCTACGCCTGTGGACACCACTGGGGCACCGTCCAGCTCACTGATGAAGCAATCGACGCGCCGATCATTGCGCTGAAAACAGCCTTGAGCGAGCATGGTGTCGCTCAGGATCGCTTTCGCCCCATGCGCCCAAGTGAGGTCTTCGACGTACCCTACGTCTGACGACCAGTTGGAAGTACCCAGACTGGTCCAGACTGGTAATGTGCGCGCATTTCCGCCATATAGGGGAAAATACGGTTGTCGCGCGCATATATCTCAAACGGGTTTAGGGCATGTCTGATACGGTCGAATTTGCGAAGATGAACGGCCTTGGCAACAAGATTCTCGTTGTCGATATGCGCGGACGCAAAGACATGGTCACACCGCAGGCGGCGATTGCGCTGAATTCCGATCCCGAAACCGCGTTCGACCAGATCATGGCCATCCACGATCCCCGGGCGCAGGGAACGGACGCCTATATCGACATCCTCAATTGCGACGGCACAAAGGCGCAGGCCTGCGGAAACGGCACACGCTGTGTCGTGCAGGCGCTGGCATCCGAGACCGGCAAGAAGACCTTCACCTTCCAGACCGTGGCTGGCATTTTGAACGCCAGCGAGCACGAAAACGGCATGATATCGGTCGATATGGGCCTGCCACGCTTCCGTTGGGACGATATACCGCTTTCCGAAGAGTTCTACGATACCAGCCGCATAGAGCTTCAGATCGGGCCGATCGACAACCCCGTCCTGCATTCGCCCGCTGTCATGTCCATGGGCAATCCGCATGCGGTCTTCTGGGTGACCAACGATCCGATGACGTTTGATCTGGAGCGTTTCGGTCCGCTGCTGGAAAACCATCCGATGTTCCCGGAAAAGGCCAACATCACGCTGGCCCAGGTCGTCTCCGACACCGCCTTGCGCACCCGCACCTTCGAGCGCGGCGCGGGTCTGACGCTGGCCTGTGGTTCCGCCGCCTGCGCCGCTGCCGTTTCTGCTGCCCGCACGGGTCGCACCGGTCGCACCGTCGAGATCGATGTGGCTTCCAGCCCCGTTCGCATTCCCCTCATCATCGAATGGCGACACGACAATCACGTCGTCATGACGGGTCCCGCAGAATGGGAATGGTCAGGCCGGGCCGATCCCGAAACCGGCGCCTGGAGCCGCGATGCGGCGCAAGCAAAGGCGGCGCTATGAGCGGCGTCGATGTCATAACCTTCGGCTGTCGTCTCAACACCTACGAATCCGAAGTCATGCGGTCTGAAGCTGAAAAGGCGGGGCTGAACAACGCAGTGCTGGTCAATACCTGCGCCGTCACAGGCGAGGCCGTGCGTCAGGCCCGCGCCGCCATTCGTCGCGCAAGACGCGAAAATCCGCATGCGCGCATCATCGTCACCGGTTGCGCCGCTCAGACCGAAAAGCAGACCTTCGCCGAAATGCCGGAAGTCGATGTCGTGCTGGGCAACGAGGAGAAGCTGAAAAGCGCCTCCTACCGGGCGCTGCCAGATTTTGGCGTTTCAGCGGAAGAAAAGCTACGTGTCAACGATATCATGAGCATCAAGGCCACCGCGCCGCAGATGATCAAGCATATCGACGGGCATGTGCGCGCCTTCATTCAGGTGCAGAACGGCTGCGACCACCGCTGCACCTTCTGCATCATTCCCTATGGTCGCGGCAATTCGCGCTCAGTGCCCATGGGTGCCGTGGTCGAACAGGCCCGCAAGCTGACCGAAAACGGCTATTGCGAAATCGTTCTGACGGGGGTCGATGCGACCAGCTATGGCGCAGATCTTCCGGGGGAACCGTCCCTTGGATACCTTGCCAAGACTTTGCTGAGACAAGTACCGGACATCCTGCGCCTGCGCCTATCCTCCATCGACAGCATCGAGGCAGACCATCATCTGCTTGACCTGATCGCAGACGAGCCGCGCTTCATGCCGCACCTGCATCTGTCGCTCCAGCATGGCGACGACATGATCCTCAAACGCATGAAGCGCCGCCATATGCGCGCAGATGCCATCGCCTTCTGTCATCAGGTCAAATCGTTGAGGCCCGAAATCGCTTTCGGCGCGGATATGATCGCTGGTTTTCCGACAGAAACCGAGAAAATGTTCGAAAATGCCGCAACTCTTGCGGAAGAATGCGGCATTTCCAACCTCCATGTCTTTCCTTATAGCCCGCGCCCCGGAACTCCCGCCGCGCGCATGCCGCAACTGGACCGTGGTTTGGTGAAAAACCGGGCCGCCAGACTTCGCGAGCGCGGCGAGGCTCTGCAGCAGGTGCATCTTGCCAACATGGTCGGCAGTCGGCAGACCATCCTCGTTGAGAATAACGGCTTTGCCCACACCGACAACTTCACGCTCGTTGCTGCACCCGATCTTCCGCCCCGCACCCTTGCGCAGGTTGTGATTACGGGTCACAACGGAAAACACTTAGACATGCAGTGTCTGGCAGCAGAAGCGGCCTGACCGAACGATACGGAATAATCATGGCAATCGGCTTCATCAAAAAAGTCTTCTCCTTCGGCAAGGACAAGACCGAGACGGACAAGCCGGATAGCGATTCCACAATCAAAAAAAGCGATGTCAACTCATCCTTTGAAGAGGTTCTGATCGAAGCCGAAGCGCACGCGCTCTCGGCAAAAGACCCCGTTTCCGGGCTTGAAATGGAAACTGCAGGTGGCCCCGCCCCGGACCCAGCCAGCGACGCAGCGTTATTAGAGGAAGAAGCGGAAGAGGATGCCCCTCTCCTTCCCGGCCCAGAACAGGTCGGCGATATCGGCATGGTTCCGCTTTCGCTGTTACAGGCGGAAGCTGAGGCGGACCTGCCCGCAACACCGGAACTGACCGACCCGGACGCACCACTGGACACCGGTGCCATGGACGCATTGCTGGATGAGGCCGAAGCCGCCATGGAACCGGAGGCGGTCGACGCTCTGCCAGTCCCGTCAGTTCTTCCAAAAGGCTTTTCCCTGTCGAGCGAGCGGGTAGAACCGATCGAGGTCGCACCGGAAAAAAAGCTGTCATGGTTCCAGCGTTTGCGCGCAGGCCTGTCGCGCACGTCCTCACAACTGACGAGCCAGATCTCGGCACTCTTCACCAAGCGGAAGCTGGATGAAGACACGCTGGATGAGTTGGAAGATCTGCTGATCCAATCTGATCTCGGTCTGGAAACTGCCATGCGCATCACCGGGGCCTTGTCATCCGAACGCTACGGCAAGGATGTCAGCGGCGAAGACGTCGCTCGCATCATGGCGGGCGAAATTACAAAGGTCCTGACGCCTGTTGCCAAGCCTCTGGAACTCGACCTCTCCCATAAGCCGCATGTCATTCTCGTCGTCGGCGTCAACGGCACCGGCAAGACGACCACCATCGGCAAGCTCGCAGCCAAGCTGTCCGGCTCTGGTCTCAAGGTCATGCTGGCCGCAGGCGATACCTTCCGAGCAGCCGCCATCGAGCAATTGAAGATTTGGGCCGACCGCACGGGTTCGGAATTTATCGGCACCAAGCTGGGTGCAGACGCAGCAGGGCTAGCCTATGATGCGTACGAGCAAGCGCTCGCGAAGAAAAGTGATGTTCTGATCATCGATACGGCTGGCCGTTTGCAAAACAAGACGGAGCTGATGGCCGAACTTGAGAAAATCGTGCGCGTGCTGGGCAAGCTTGATCCCGAAGCGCCGCACACCGTGCTTCAGACGCTGGATGCGACCACCGGACAGAACGCTCTCAATCAGGTGGAAATATTCCGCAATGTCGCGGGCGTGTCCGGCCTGATTATGACAAAATTGGATGGCACGGCGCGCGGGGGTATCCTTGTCGCCATCGCTGCCAAACACAAACTGCCGGTCTATTTCATCGGCGTGGGTGAGGGCGTGGACGATCTGGAGCCATTTGAAGCGGAAGATTTCGCCAAGGCGATTGCGGGAGTATGACGATGGATGTGGAGAGCAATCAGCGCGAAAGCGAAAAAATGGTCCGTGAGGTCAGTCCGCTGTTGAAATTCGTGCTGGAGCTTGGACCACTGGTCGTGTTCTTCTTCGCCAATTCCCGTGGCGAGTGGCTGGCAAAGACATTTCCCGTTCTGACCGAATTCGGCGGGCCGATCTTTATCGCTACCGGCCTGTTCATGATCGCCACGGCTCTCGCGCTGACAGTCTCGTGGATTCTCACCCGCACCCTTCCGATGATGCCGCTGATCTCGGGTATCGTCGTTCTCGTCTTCGGGGCACTGACGCTTTATCTGCAGAACGACACCTTCATCAAGATGAAGCCGACAATCGTCAACGCGCTGTTCGGTGTCATCCTTCTGGGCGGGCTGCTGTTTGGCCAATCCCTGCTCGGTTACGTCTTCAATTCGGCCTTCAAGCTGAATGAAGAAGGCTGGCGCAAGCTGACCTTTCGCTGGGGCTTTTTCTTTCTGTTTCTCGCCGTCCTGAATGAAGTCGTCTGGCGCGGTTTTTCCACCGACACATGGGTCGCCTTCAAGGTCTGGGGCACCATGCCCATCACCATTCTCTTCACCATGGCGCAGATGCCTCTCATTATGAAACACTCGATCGAGCCTTTGACGAAAGACAAGAAATGACCTCTGCGCAGATGCCCGGCACCCGCTCGTCTTCCCACATCTGGTTTGGCGTTGCAGCCGGTCTCCTGCTTCTGCAGATCGTCATCCTCTATTTCATGGGTCGTCTGCCGATCTGCGAATGCGGTTACGTGAAGCTGTTCGAGCCGGGCGTGAACACGCCCGGCAATTCCCAGCATTTGGCCGATTGGTACACCCCATCGCACATCATCCACGGCTTTCTGTTTTACGGGCTGGCCGGGCTGCTGTTTCGCAAACAGCCAACCTCCATGCGCCTGTCCTTTGCCGTTCTGATCGAGGCTGCGTGGGAACTGCTTGAGAATTCACCTGTGATCATCGACCGCTACCGCAATGCCACCATGGCGCTGGGTTACAGCGGCGACAGCATCATAAACTCGGCCATGGACACCGTGTTCATGATGCTTGGGTTCTTCTTCGCGGCACGCATGCCGATCTGGGTGACGATCGTCGTCGCCATTGTGTTCGAGGTTTTCACCGGCTGGCTCATCCGCGACAACCTCACCCTCAATGTCCTGATGCTCATTTCGCCCGTAGACGCGATCAAGGAATGGCAGAACGCGCTTCCCGCCTCTTAAAAATCAATCGGCGACAGCGGCCCTTTCGATGGCGGGAATGAGGTCGCGTTCATAGGTCGCGGCATCGATGGGGCCGACCTTCTTGTACACAATGGTCCCATCCTTAGCGACGAGATATGTCTCGGGGATACCATAGACACCCCAGTCGATGGCGGCCTTGCCATTCGGATCGATACCGATGGCGGCATAGGGATTGCCGAGTTCACCCAGAAACCGCAGGGCATTATCGGATTTATCCTTGTAGTTGATGCCGACGATGTTCAGCCGCTCATCCTTTGCCAGTTCCTTCAACATAGGATGTTCCTGCCTGCAAGGCACGCACCAGGATGCAAAGACGTTGACGAGGGTTAGCTTGCCTTCAATGGCAGCATCCGTCAGTGCCGGAACATTGGCACGCTCAAGCGGCGGCAACGACAAGGAAGGCGCCTTCGTATTGAGCAGCGCCGATGGAATGGCGCTGACATCAAGACCGTTGACGTCCTGCTCATATAGCATCTTCGCGGCAATAGCGGCGAAGCCCGCGAAGGCCAGCAGCGGCAAAAGCGCTAGAATGTAACGTGACCTCCCGCGCGAGGGAGGGGGGGGTGTTTGCGTGTCTTTCATCATGGTGTCGGCTGCTCCACGGAGGCGCTACGTCCCCTGCGGCGAACGCCGGATGCTTCGAGCTCTGCCATTTCGCGTTGGCGGGCACGACCATCCATGATGATCCAACCGATGAGAAGGGCAATGATCAGCCCGGTAAGACCGTAGGACATGCCGATATAAAATGCGTGGCTCATGATCTGACTTTCTCACGGCTCGCCATACGTGCAGCCAGTCGACGCTGTACGGCAACGCGTCTGCGCCAGATTTCATTGCGCATGGCGGCAAGGTGCAGGGTGAAAAACAAGAATGTGAAGCCGATGGCCATGGTCAGCAACGGCCACAAGAATTCCGTCGCAATAGCGGGGCCGCTCAAACGCAGAACGCTGGCGGGCTGGTGCAGCGTGTTCCACCACTCGACCGAAAACTTGATGATAGGAATGTTGACGAAACCGACGAGGATCAGCACCGCGCTGACGCGGGCTGCCTTGGATGGATCGTCCATCGCCTTGTTAAAGGCGATAAGGCCGAGATACATCAAAAACAGGATGAAAACCGAGGTCAGCCGCGCATCCCACACCCACCATGTGCCCCACATGGGCTTGCCCCACAGGGAGCCGGTGACGAGCGCAATGAGCGTGAAGGCAGCCCCAATCGGCGTTGCGGATTTATGGGCGACGTCGGCCAAGGGGTGCCGCCAGACCAGCGTGCCGATCGCAGCGACCGCCATGACCGTATAGCACATCATGGCAAGCCAAGCGGCGGGCACATGCACATACATGATGCGCACCGTATTGCCCTGCTGGTAATCACTATCGGTCGTGAAGGCCATATAGAGGCCAGCGGCAAGACAGAGCGCAGACAGCACTGCCAGCCAAGGCAAGAGACGAGATGCCAATGCCAGGAACCGCGTCGGGTTGGCAAGGTCGCTAAACTTGGTAATGGCAAGGCTTTTGTCGCTCATGGCGTCTTTCTACAAGCAGATCGGGGTGACGGCAATTGATCCTTATCAATCCACAGAACTGCGCAATGCCAAAGCGGCAAAGAACGGGCCAACGACCGATGAAAAGAGCGTGATGGCGATCAGGATAAGAAAGGGCGGCATGAAAGGTGCGGGGTCCTGAACGGCGGCATAGGATGCGCTGACGCCAAAAATCAGCACAGGAATACACAGGGGCAGAACGAGAATCGAGACCAGCAGCCCGCCCCGCGGCAACGCAACCGCCACCGCCGCACCCACCGCGCCGATGAAAGTGAGCGCCGGAGAACCGACGAGAAGGGTCACCATGACGGCACCGATTGCCGCCTCGCTCATATTCATGAACAAGCCGAGCAGCGGCGAGGCGATGACCAACGGCAGACTGGTGGCCGTCCAGTGCGCAAGACACTTGACGAGAACCGTCAGCACCAATGGATTTTCCTGCATCAGAATCAGATCGAGTGAACCGTCATCGCGCTCCGCCTGAAACAGCCGGTCAAGGCCCAGAAGGGCTGCCAGAAGTGCACCGATCCAGACGATCGCAGGGCCGATTCGCGACAGGAGATTGAGGTCCGGGCCGACGCCGAAAGGGATGACGGCAACGACTGTCATGAAAAACAGCACACCGATGAGAGCCCCGCCGCCTGACCGGATGGAGAGTTTCAGATCGCGGAGGAAAAGGGCGATCATGAGTTCGCTCTGAGGTGCAATGATGATGCAGGAGGAATTGGGAGAGGGTTAGTCACACCCACAATTGCTAAGCCGAGCCTGAACCCTGTCATCACCATGCCTCCTCCGCGCCCGCAAAGCCGGTCATTCGCAATTCCTGCGCATGGTCCAGCCCCAGCGGCTGGTGGGTGGCGGCCACGGCCATGCCACCCTTGGCCAGATGCGCCTTCACCAGCCCTGTAAACATCAGATCGGCGCTTGCATCGAGTGCTGCGGTCGGTTCATCCAGAATCCAGATCGGCCGCCACGCGACCAGCAACTTCGCCATAGCGAATCGGCGCTGCTGACCTGCGGAGAGATAGCCGAATGGGAGATGAGTGATGCCGGCCAAACCGACGACTTCAGCAGCGTGCTCGACACCCAGAGATACCTCACCATGACAATCACCCAGAAAATCCTTCCAAAAGGCAAGATTTTCAAAAACCGTGAGTTCCTGCTTCATTGCATTCTTATGGCCCAGATAATGACTGGCCTCGCCGACGGAAGCACCCTTTTCAATTCCTTCGCCGGCTATCGTCACGCTACCCGCGTCAGGCCGCAAAAGCCCGGCAACGACGCGCAGGAGCGTGGACTTTCCCGATCCATTCGGCCCTGTCAGCACGAGCGCCTCACCGCTCGTTAACTTGAAGGAAACATTCATGAATATCAAATCATCCCCACGCCGGGCGGAAAGATTTTCTGCTGTCAGCAGCATGGAATCATCTCGTTTAAGATTTTAATCATCTCGATGGGAAAAAAATCGATTTAGGCCTTTTTCCGGTCTGGCACGTTTCTCATAAATTATCTATATGGGTGTCAACCACGCCAGCGGTCGGCGTGATCATCATACGGCGCCGGACCTGACGTTGCGAAAGCAGCGTCTCGTGCGGACAGCGGAAATGACCGTACCCGCAATCCTGATGTGCATCTGTGCACAGGGGTCCGCACGCGCGTGTTGGCTATCAGAGGAAGCGGGGTTTTCATCCGTGGCTAAATCTCTTGACAGTTTCAATTGTCGCTCCATTCTTACCGTTGACGGTAAGGATTATGTTTATTTCAGTTTGCCCAAGGCAGAAGCAAACGGCCTGACAGGCGTTTCCAAGCTTCCCTATTCGATGAAGGTTCTGCTTGAGAACCTGCTGCGTTTCGAAGACGGCCAGACCGTCACCAGGGAGCATATCACGGCTGTTGCCGACTGGCTGAACAACAAGGGCCGCGTTGAAAACGAAATCGCCTACCGCCCTGCCCGCGTTCTGATGCAGGACTTCACGGGCGTTCCAGCCGTGGTCGACCTTGCCGCCATGCGCGATGCGATGGTGGCTCTGGGTGGTGATCCTGAGAAGATCAATCCGCTGGTGCCTGTCGATCTGGTCATCGATCACTCGGTGATCGTCGATGAGTTTGGCACGCCGAACGCCTTCGCTCGCAACGTGGAGCTGGAATATCAGCGCAACGGCGAACGCTACCGTTTCCTGAAATGGGGCCAGCAGGCGTTCAAAAACTTCCGCGTTGTTCCGCCCGGCACAGGCATCTGTCACCAGGTAAACCTCGAATATCTCGGCCAGACCGTCTGGACGAAAGAAGAAGACGGCGAGACCATCGCTTACCCCGACACATGCGTCGGCACGGACAGCCACACCACCATGATCAATGGTCTGGGCGTCTTGGGCTGGGGCGTTGGCGGTATCGAAGCCGAAGCGGCCATGCTCGGCCAGCCGGTTTCCATGCTTCTGCCTGAAGTGATCGGCTTCAAGCTGACCGGCAAGGTCAAGGAAGGCGTGACTGCGACCGACCTCGTCCTGACCGTCGTGCAGATGCTGCGCAAGAAGGGCGTTGTTTCCAAGTTCGTCGAGTTCTTCGGTCCTGGCCTTGATTCGATGACACTGGCCGACCGTGCCACGATCGGCAACATGGGTCCGGAATACGGCGCCACCTGTGGCTTCTTCCCGGTCGATGGCGAAACCATCAACTACCTGACCATGTCTGGCCGCACCAAGGACCGAATCGCACTGGTTGAAGCCTACTCGAAGGCGCAGGACATGTGGCGCACCGGTGACGGCGCCGAACTCGTCTTCACCGACACACTGGAACTCGACCTCGGCGAAGTCGTGCCATCCATGGCTGGTCCAAAGCGTCCAGAAGGCCGCATCTCGCTGGAAGGTATTGCTTCCGGTTTTGCGACGTCCCTTGAAACCGAGTACAAGAAGCCCGGCCAGCTCGACAATCGCTATCCTGTCGAAGGCACCGATTTTGATCTTGGCCATGGCGACGTTGCCATTGCTGCCATCACATCCTGCACCAACACGTCAAACCCTTCCGTGCTGATCGCTGCCGGTCTTCTGGCCCGCAACGCCGTGGCGAAGGGCCTGACATCCAAGCCCTGGGTCAAGACATCGCTGGCACCAGGATCCCAGGTTGTTGGTGAATACCTCGAAAAGTCCGGGCTTCAGAAAGATCTGGATGCGATCGGATTCAACCTAGTCGGTTTCGGCTGCACGACCTGCATCGGTAACTCCGGTCCGCTGCCTGCGCCGATTTCCAAGACCATCAACGACAAAGGCCTGATCACGGCTGGTGTTCTCTCCGGCAACCGTAACTTCGAAGGCCGTATCTCGCCGGACGTTCAGGCGAACTACCTCGCCTCCCCGCCGCTGGTTGTTGCCTACGCGCTGGCCGGCACGGTTCAGAAAGACCTGACCACCGAGCCGCTCGGTATCGGTTCTGACGGAGAACCCGTTTTCCTAAAGGATATCTGGCCGACATCTGCCGAAATTCAGGAATTCATCCTGAAATACGTCACGCGTGAACTCTATGAGTCCAGATACGCTGACGTGTTCAAGGGCGACGAGAACTGGCAGGCCGTTCAGGTTCCTCCGGGCCAGACCTACGCGTGGGACGACCAGTCCACCTACGTCCAGAACCCGCCATACTTCGTAGGCATGGGCAAGACCGGCACCGGCCTGAAGAACATCAAGGGCGCGCGGGTTCTCGGTCTCTTCGGCGACAAGATCACCACCGACCATATTTCCCCGGCCGGTTCGATCAAGGCTGCGTCACCTGCCGGCGCTTATCTCACCGACAATGGCGTGGGCGTTGCCGACTTCAACCAGTACGGCACACGCCGTGGCAACCACGAAGTGATGATGCGCGGCACCTTCGCCAACATCCGTATTCGTAATCACATGCTTGGGCCAAATGGTAAGGAAGGTGGCTACACCATCCACTATCCATCCAAGGAAGAAATGTCGATTTACGATGCGGCCATGCAGTACAAGGCCGAGGGCACTCCGCTCGTCATCTTCGCTGGCGTCGAATACGGCAACGGCTCTTCTCGTGACTGGGCCGCCAAGGGTACCAACCTCCTGGGCGTAAAGGCTGTGATTGCGCAGTCGTTTGAGCGTATCCACCGCTCCAACCTCGTCGGCATGGGCGTCGTGCCGTTCACCTTTGAGGAAGGCACCACATGGGCCAGCCTCAACCTGAAGGGCGATGAAACGGTCGAGATCGATGGTCTCGAAGGTGACATCAAACCGCGCGAGAAGAAGATTGCCAAGATCACCTACGGTGATGGTACCGTTAAGGAAGTTCCGCTCCTTTGCCGTATCGATACGCTGGATGAAGTGATCTACATGAACAATGGTGGCATTCTGCAAACCGTTCTTCGCGATCTTGCTGCATAGGATCTGACGGATCGAACAGAGAACGCCGGGAGCAATCCCGGCGTTTTTGCGTGGAGAGGTGGCTGAAACACATGGATGTCTCGTAATCGGCCTCACCCCATCGTGACTTTCTATTGAAGGGATTTCGGCGCTATTTTCCCCAGCGCATCCCGACATGAATTGATAGCAATCAATGGTCTGGAGACGCATCCAGACAAGGGTTTTGCAATGTCTCTGAAATACGGGTCTCTGACATTTGGTCTCTCGCTGTGCATGCTCGGCATGCTGGCTGCCGCGCCCCTGCAAGCGCAGGAGCAAGAGGTCAAAGGCGTCGTCGAACTCTTCACATCGCAAGGCTGCGCGTCCTGCCCGCCTGCCGACGAGGCATTGCGCAAGCTGATCCAGAAGGGCGATGTGATAGGCCTGTCTTACCACGTGGATTACTGGAATTATCTTGGCTGGGCAGATTCGCTGGCGTCCAAGGAAAACACCGAACGCCAATACGGCTATGCGCGAGCCCTGGGTCGCAACAACGTCTATACGCCGCAGGCCGTGGTCAACGGTCGCGATCACGTCAAGGGTGCTGATGTCCAGGCGATTTACAACAGGATCGATACCTTCAGGAGCGCTGGCGAAGGCTTAAGCGTGCCCGTGAAGGCGCAGCGTGTAGCAGACGAGATCGCCATCGACATTGGTGCCGGCCGAGGCAAGGCCGATGTCATCGTCGCTTATTTTAACCGCGAGCAAGTCGTTGACGTCCAGAAGGGCGAGAACGAAGGTAAGAAGATTTCCTACTGGCATAGTGTTTACGACGTTCAGACTGTGGGCATGTGGGATGGGAAATCCATGACGGTGAAACTACCCGCCAGCGTGATGAGCAAGGCCAAGACCGGCGGCTGTGCGATCCTGTTGCAAACGACGGACGCGCAGGGCAATCCCGCCGCGATCATCGGTGCAAGTGTTCTTATGACGTCGGGAAGCTGAGTTTTACCCTCGGGCGGGTCAGAAGATCCGATCCGGGCATTGGGGGCTGGGGGTAAAGGGTCAATGCTCCGGACCGGGTCATTTTGGTGCCGAAGCATCAATTGACGATAACGATATCCCATCCAAATCGGGCCATGATTTGACCGAAATAGGGCAATTGCACGTATCGGATTTCCCTAAAACATAACCAGATTGAGCTTGCTCTGCTGATGATGCGAGGCTTGCAATTTGGTCAGGTCGGCGTCAAACTGTCGTACAGATGTCATTTGCAGTTGAGCGAGGTTGTCTGATGACGGATCAATCGGATTTGCAGCGATCAAGTCCATCTCACACCGACAACCCCTCCATTGTCGATATCGGCGAATACAGGCAAAGCAGGGACCCCTTGCCGGTCACGTTCCACCGCCGTGAGCTGGATGCTATTTTGCGCGTCTACGGCCAGATGGTGGGTGAAGGAGAATGGCGGGACTACGCCATCGATCATCTCAAGGAAAAAGCCGTCTTTTCCGTGTTCAAACGCTCTGGTGAAATGCCGCTCTTCCGCATTGAGAAGAATCCGAAACTTGCCGCCAAGCAGGGCGCTTACAGCGTCATCAATGTCGATGGCCGCATCTTGAAGCGCGGGCAGGAGCTGGCGCAGGTGCTGAAGGTCTTCGACAAGGTTCTGAAGCTGATCAAATAATCATCGCAATGTCGGAGACAAAGAAAAAGGCGGCCCGAAAGCCGCCCTGTCCATGTCTGTGTCAACCGGTCTTCCTTACTTGTCGCGGTTTCCAAGAAACTGCAGCAGGAACATGAACAGGTTGATGAAGTCGAGGTAGAGCGTCAGTGCACCCATGATGGCCTTGCGGCCAGCCGTGGCAACGTCGTCACCGTCGAAATACATTTCCTTGATCTTCTGCGTGTCGTAGGCGGTCAGTCCCGCGAAGATCAGCACGCCGATGGCGGAGATCGCAAAGCCCATGGCGGACGACTGCAGGAATATGTTGACGATGGACGCGATGATCAGACCGAACAGGCCCATGATCAGGAACGAGCCCATGCCCGACAGGTCCTTCTTCGTCGTGTAGCCGTAAAGCGACAGCGCGCCGAAGGAAGCAGCGGTGATGAAGAACGTCTGGACGATGCTCTGGCCGGTATAGACCAGGAAGATCGACGACAGCGATACGCCCATCAGCGCAGCATAACCCCAAAAGGTCGCCTGTGCTGCAGACACGCTCATGTTCTGGATGCGGAAGCTCAGGAAGAGCACCAGTCCGAGCGGAGCAAACATCACCACCCACTTCAGCGGCGAGCCATAAAGCAGCTGGGCGAAAGCCGGATTGGTGACCGCCAGAGTGTAAGTGGCGAAAGACGCCACGCCAGTGATGACCAGCGCGAGTGCCATCAGGTTATAAACCTTCAGCATATAGGTCCGAAGACCTTCATCGATCATCGCACCAGACTGTGCATGACCCTGGGCCATACGGTTCTGGTAATTGTTGAAGTCAGACATTGTTACCTCTTTTGAGCTCCGAAATTGCTACGGTGTCGGCATATCGTCGTACTTTCAAGACCATACCCCAGGCGCCGCTGCGGAGCTACAGCAAGCCTACCGAAGAATATGATGATATCACTTCCTAGATACAAGAGCTTTCAGAACCGAAAAAACACCGTATGCGCGAAAAGCGATAACGTTTTGGCGATCAGGATGCCCATTTAATCGTTAAAGTTAAGTGGCGCACAACTTTTCGTATTACTCTCCGGCCAGTCTCAGAACCGGTGCCGCCTTCTGTCCCAGAATTCGCCATGTCCCAATCAACCCGATACCGACGGTCATGACCAGCGCAATGACGATGGTGCCGATTGCGACGTCCGGGAGGAAGCTCGAGGGCAGCTTCATGATGCGCGCAATGACGAACCACGCAGAAGCGCCGCCTGCCGCCAGCGCGAAGACGGCCGTCGCCAGCCCAAGGATTATGTATTCGTAGGAAAACGCACGGATGAGCATGGCGCGGGTGCCACCCAACGTCTTCAGGATCACGGCATCATGGGTTCGTGCCCGGTTGCCCGCAGCAAGCGCGCCTGCCAGAACCAAAACCGAGGCAATCAAGGCCACTGCCGCTGCCGCACGAATAGCGGTCGCTAGCTGACCGACAAGGCGGTTCACCACATCGAGGGCATCCTTGACCCTGACGCTGGTGATCGTCGGATAGGCATTGGTGATGGTCCGCAGAATTTCGCCTTCCTCGGCAGGCGTCGCGGATGGATCGGCAAGCGTTGCCAGCCAGGCGTGCGGCGCCCCGCGGAACGTGTTGGGTGAAAACACCATGACGAAATTGAGCGACAGTGATTCCCATCGCACGTCGCGCAGGTTGGCGATCTTGGCCGTGATGTTGCGCCCCAGCACATTGATGGTGACGCTGTCTCCGATCTTCAGGCCTAGCTCACCCGCCTCTTCCGCCGCAAAGGAAACGAGCGGTTCGCCGCTATAATCTTTCTCCCACCATGTGCCCTGAGACAGCTTGGCATTGTCGGGCAGATCTTCAGCGTAAGTGATACCGCGATCTCCGCGTAGCACCCAACGGCCTGCTGCCGGCACCTCCATTTTGGTCACGTCCTGACCATTGAAGGCGAGGATGCGACCACGCAGCATAGGGACTTCGGTCAATGTACCCTCAGGCGCTTCGCGCTTGACGAGGTCGCGAAAACCGTCGCGGTCGGTGCTTTGAATATCCACGAAGAAGAAGTTGGGCGCCCGTTCTGGCAGACTGCCGGTCAGCTCACGCCGTAAATTACCGTCGATCAACGTTAACGTCACCAAAAGCGTCAGGCCGAGACCGAGCGACAATACAACAGATGGCGTGAGCGCGCCGGGACGGTGAATATTGCCGATGGCAAGCCGAAGCGCTGCCGAGTGAACACGCGGGCTTCGCTTGGCAAGAGCTTTGATACCCCAGGCCACCAGACGCAGAACGATGAATGCGAAAGCCACGGCGCCCAGAAAGATGGATGCGATGAAACGTTCTTCCGACGTGTAGATAGCAAGACCGGCAAGTGTCGCCAAAAGCAGCGCCGTCGCGACCAGATAGGGCCATGAGGGCAGCTTGTTTTCCTCGAAGCCCTGCTCACGAAACAGTGCCGTCGCAGGCACTTCACGCGCCTGGCCCAGAGGCAGAATGGCAAAGGCAAGTGTTGTCAGGAGGCCGAAAACGGCGGCCATGAAAAGCGGGCCGGGATAGATAGCCAGCTCATCCGGTACTGGGAGAACACCTTGAAGAAAACGCATGGCAATCAACGGTGTAATGGCCCCTAATGCCAAACCGATAACAATACCGATCGCGGCGATAAACGCGATCTGAAACAGATAGGTCATCGTCACCACGCTGGCCGGTGCGCCCAAACATTTCAGCGCTGCGATGGTCGTTCGTTTGGAATCAAGAAAAGCACGCACGGCATTGGCCACGCCGACACCGCCGACGATCAGTGCAGTGAGGCCCACAAGCGTCAGAAACTGCGAGAAGCGGTTGACGTTTTCCGTCAGGGAGGGAGCCGCACGGTCGCTGGTGCGGATGGACCATCCGGCACTGGGGAACTCGCGATTGGTGTCATCGGTCACCGTCGCCCGTTTGGAGACATCGGTGAGACGGACCTTATAGGCATGCTCCACAAGACTGCCGCTCTGGATAAGGCCTGAAGCAGCCAGCGCATCGCGGCCGATGAGGAGACGCGGGGCAAAACCGAACCCATCCGACAGCGCATCCGGCTCGTTGGCAACGGTTGCCGTAAGCTTCAGCCTGACATTGCCAAGCAGCAGCTCGTCGCCGAGCTTGATCCCCAGCCGTTCTAGAAGCAGCGGGGCTGCAACGGCGCCATAAGCCTCCCCCTGTTTGGCGAGAAGCTGGGGAAGCGGAGCGGCAGGGGCTGCCTCGAAGGTACCAAAAAGCGGATAGGCCCCGTCCACCGCCTTGACCTCTGTCAGCGTCTGTTGTGACCCATCAGCCAGCCGCGCCATGGAGCGCAGCCCGGTCGACATGGCGACCTCGCCTAGACCATCCAGGTAGGCACGCTCCTGCGGCGATGCCTCCCGGTTGCGAAGCTCGAAGCGCACGTCGCCTGCCAGAATGGACTGTCCCTGTGTGGCGATGGAACTGGTGACGGCGCGCGAAACGGAATTGACGGCTGCGATGGCGCCGGTGCCCAGCGCGATGCAGGCGAGGAAAATGTAGAAGCCGCGCAAACCACCGCGAATTTCGCGGCTGGCGAGCCGCAAGGCATTGCGGATGTTGAAAAGCGACGGGAGCAGAGATGTCATATCGAGACCGCCTGCTTAGCAACCGGTTCGGCGCTATCGCTTTCGATCTGACCTGAACGAACCTTGATCTGGCGCGAGCAGCGGGCGGCAAGAGACACGTCGTGGGTGACGAGGATCATCGTCATGCCGCGCTCTGCCTGTTTGGAAAACAGGAGATCGGCAATCTGCCTGCCGGTGTCGGTATCCAGATTGCCGGTCGGCTCGTCGGCGATCAGCACGGCGGGTGAAGGGGCAAGCGCACGGGCGATCGCCACGCGCTGCTGTTCACCGCCGGAAAGCTGCCCCGGATAATGGTCAAGCCGCGCGCCCAGCCCCACCGCCACAAGCTCTTTCTTGGCGATATCGAACGGGTTCGGCACATTGGCGAGCTCAAGCGGTACCGCGACGTTTTCGAGTGCCGTCATATTGGCAATGAGATGAAACGACTGAAAAACGATACCGATATTGCGCCCGCGAAACTCTGCGAGAGCGTCTTCACCGAGCTTGTGAAGCTGCGTTCCCGCAATCGTGATCGCACCACTGTCGAGCCGTTCCAACCCGGCAAGAACCATCAGCAAGGTTGATTTTCCCGAGCCGGAAGGCCCTACGATGCCAACAGCTTCGCCCTCACCGATGCTGAGGTCGATGCTTTTGAGAACGTGAACCTTTGCAGCAGCACTCCCCAGTGTCAGATCGGCCTTATCGAGATCAATGATGCTTTTCGTCACAATTCGCGTTCCTATATAAAAGAAAATGGCAATCCGGGAGCAATCAGACTTTCGGCAGTGCCAGACAAATTAGGAAGGCCGACATGGGTTTTAAAGCTGCTACCGCTCAATTCATCGTCATCAGTTGCGCATTGCTGTCAGCACACCTCGCGCACGCGCAGGACAAGCCGGTCCAGTTGGTCGGGTTCGGAGACAGCCTGATGGCGGGCTACCAGCTGCCACCCAGCGATAGCTATACCGCGCAACTCGAAACAGTATTAAAGGCCAAGGGCGTCGATGTGGTCGTCACAAATGCTGGCGTATCGGGCGATACGAGTTCAGGTGGTCTTGCCCGTGCCGAATGGTCCGTCCCTGACGGCACCGATGGCGTGATCCTGGAGCTTGGCGCCAACGATGCGCTTCGCGGCATGTCGCCGGATGAGACGGAAAAAAACCTCGATGCGATCATCACGGGTTTTCAGAAACGCGACATTCCGGTCCTTTTGATCGGCATCATGGCACCCCCCAACATGGGAGGCGATTTTGCCAGCCGTTTCAACGAGATTTATCCTCGATTGGCAAAAAAGCACGACGTGCCGCTCTACCCGTTCTTTCTCGACGGCGTTGTGATGGATGAGAGCCTGCAACTTGAGGACCGGATGCATCCCAACACCAAGGGTATCGCCGTGATGGTCGAAAAAACACTGCCCACCGTGGAAGGCTTTATAAAGACGATCGGTGAGCAAAAAAAATAAGCGCTTGCACGCGGAAGCGTTGCATGATTCGCTAGGGCTGTTCTGCCAAAAGATTCGGGGAGCTCGCCATGCCGAGACTGTTTACCGCCCTCGAAATTCCGCGCAATGCGGCGATGAGTTTGTCATTGTTGCGCGGTGGTCTGCCGGGTGCCCGGTGGATCGATGTGGAGAATTATCACATCACGATGCGCTTCATCGGGGACATAGACGGTCGCACCGCCGATGAAGTCGTCAACCGTCTCGATCGTATCGATCGGCCCGAATTCGAGGTTAATCTGACCGGAATAGGTTCGTTCGGCTCCAAAAAGCCGCACTCCATCTGGGCAGGTGTTTCTCCATCTGCAGAGATGAATGCGCTTCAAAGCGAGATCGAGCGCATCTGCCAGCGTCTGGGTCTCCCACCCGATCCGCGCAAGTTCACCCCCCATGTCACCCTTGCGCGTCTGCGCAGTTCCAGACTGGACGATGTAGTACACTATCTTTCCGGGCGTGGCGATTTTCGAACCTCGTCCTTTACGGTCGGGCGGTTCGTGCTGATGTCTTCCAAGGAATCAGTCGGCGGCGGGCCTTATATCGTCGAAGAGGCCTTTCCGCTTCAGGAGGCTTGGCCAGTCTCCAATTTGCCGATCAAGGACGTGCACCCGGAAAAAAGCATGGTGTAGACGGTCTGGAAACCGTCTTGCCCGCCATAGTAGGGATCTGGAACATTTGATCTCACACCAGTGGCATAGTCCGCGAACAGGTAAAGCTTCCTGGCGCAATGCTGCGGGCAGAGCGCCTTAAGGCTGGTAAGGTTGTCGTCGTCCATGGCAAGGATGAGATCGAAATCCTCGAAATCGGACGGTCTCACCTGCCGCGCCTTCTGTTTGGCAATATCAATGCCGTGGTCGCGCGCGACGGTGACCGAGCGTCGGTCGGGCGCATCGCCGGAATGCCATCCTCCTGTTCCCGCGGAATCGATCACGAATCGGTCGGCTATCCCCCGTTGAGCGATCAGATGCGCGAAGATACCTTCCGCCAGAGGCGAGCGACAGATATTTCCCATGCAAACAAAAAGGACTGCTGTGCGTTTCATTCCCGATCTCCACCAAAACTGTTGGGCGGTTTTGCGATGTAAGGCGATATAGATAAAACGAAGAGCGCAGCAAGATACGCAAACCGCGTGTCTTTTGCTCAATGAAAGGCAAAAAGATGCAATATCCCAAACTCGAAAAAGATGTGATCGACGCCGAACTGGCCAAGCTTGAAGGCTGGTCTTTGCGTGAAGACGGTCTGGCCATCGTCAAGGCTTACAAGTTCGCCAACTTCGCCGAAGCCTTCGGTTTTATGGCTGAGTGCGCCCTGGTGGCTGAAAAACTCAATCACCATCCCGAATGGTCCAACGTGTACTCCCGCGTCAAAGTATGTCTTACGACCCATGATTCACAGGGCGTTACAGAGCGTGACATCATGCTCGCTGGTGCGATGCAGAAGGCCGCAGGCGGACGCGGCGATTGAAGATAAGGCGTGAGGCCTTATATTATCGGTTATGACCACAGGACACACGACCATGGATGATGTGAAGATCGGTGAGATTTTGCTGCCGGGCGAACCCGACAGGCAAGAAGAGACCGAACGTCAGGTGCGATCAAAATTCTGGCCAAAGATGAAGCGGGTGGCCAGCAAAGTGCCGTTTGCACGAGACGCGGCTGCCGCCTATTATTGCGCCATGGACCGCGAGACACCGTTCCGCGCAAAGGGCATCCTTCTGGCAGCACTCGGTTATTTCATTTTGCCGATTGATGTCGTACCCGATATCTTCGCGGTTGTCGGCTTTACCGACGACATCGCAGTTTTGACGGCAGCCCTGGCCATGATCCGGGCCCATATCAAGATGGAACATTATGAAGCGGCCGATGCGGCCATTGAAAGGCTTCAGCAGGAGTAACGGCTCTGTGATTGCCTGTTTTCGACCCTGTTGGGCGCTGACAAATTCTTGCCTGAATTCTTGTGTCATTGCTCATGAAACGAGCACGTAAGTGTTCGCGGGCTGGCGCTGGGAGCCGCCGATCTGTTACATCTTGATGCAAATTTCGAATTTTCGCATTGGTGTTGACGGTTTGGTAACCGATCTTTAGCCAATATCAGCATGACGGACTTCACCTAGCATCGGCCCGGCGCAGCCGTTCGGCCAACTGGAAGACAATAAACCCGGCAGGAAATTCAATGTTTGTAAGAAGTGTAGCAACCGCAGTCGCCATTTTGCTGACCAGTGTCGGCATTGCCTCTGCACAGTCGCCCACGCGCATCCAGCAGTTCAATGCATGGGGTGCCTATTCG
Source organism: Rhizobium skierniewicense (assembly GCF_014196515.1). Lineage (GTDB taxonomy): Bacteria > Pseudomonadota > Alphaproteobacteria > Rhizobiales > Rhizobiaceae > Agrobacterium > Agrobacterium skierniewicense. The sequence continues at coordinate 233,714 of NZ_JACIDV010000006.1, forward strand.
TACAAGTCGGGTAACAGCACCGTTTGCTATGCTCTCTCCATTCCAACCTCCAAGGAGCCGGCGAGCGTCGAGCACGGCGATATCTTCTTCATCGTCTCGCAGCGTCCTGGACAGAATATTTCTTACGAGCCACAGGCAATGGTAGGATACAGCCTTCGCGAAGGATCCAAGGTCAATGTGACCATCGACAGCAAGACCTTCGTGATGTTTACCAAGGATAAGGCCGCATGGGTCGAAAATGCTGCAGAGGAGCCAGCGCTCGTTGCAGCGATGAAGGGCGGCAAGTCGATGACTGTAAAGGCCACATCCGCCCGCGGCACCGCCACCAGCTACGCCTACTCCCTTTCGGGAATTTCGGCTGCGCTGAAGCAGGTCGAAAGCTGTAAATAGGCATAGCCGAAATGTGTCTTGTAATGGCCGGTCCTTGACCGGCCATTTGCGTTTTTGCTGCTTTGATGCTAAAGGCGCGTCAACAAGATAGGCGGATGCGCGAAAAGCGCTTCGCCTTTGATTTTTCACCACATGCAGACCACAGTCCGCCGCTTTGTTTGCGCGGTTTCTCTCTGCAATGGCTGATGGGATGAAGCAATGTCCGTACTGGAAGCAAGCGCCGGTCTGGTGATCAAGAAACCGATGGTTGCCAATATCGATCTGTTGGATGGCAAACCGTCATTGATCGGCATCACGCGCGAAGAGATGGCCGAAGCGCTGATGGATATCGGCGTGCCGCAGAAGCAGGCTAAAATGCGCGTCAGCCAGTTGTGGAACTGGCTTTACGTGCGCGGCGTCTCCGACTTCGACCACATGACCAATGTGGCCAAGGACCTGCGCGAAAAGCTGAAGACCCATTTCACCATCGCGCGCCCCGAAATTGTCGAGGAGCAGGTTTCCAACGATGGCACCCGCAAATGGCTGATGCGTTTTCCGCCGCGTGGCGCCGGCCGTCCTGTCGAAATCGAAACTGTTTACATTCCCGAAGAAGGTCGCGGTACCCTCTGCATTTCCAGCCAGGTTGGCTGCACGCTGACCTGTTCCTTCTGCCACACCGGAACGCAGCGTCTGGTGCGCAATCTAACGGCGGAAGAGATTTTGGCGCAGCTTCTGGTCGCCCGTGATCGCCTTGGTGATTTTCCAGACCGCGAAGCGCCGCAGGGCACGATCATGCCAGCCGAAGGACGCAAGGTGTCCAACATCGTGATGATGGGTATGGGCGAGCCTCTCTACAACTTCGAGCATGTCAAAACAGCTTTGCTGATCGCGACCGATGGCGATGGCCTATCGCTCTCCAAGCGCCGCGTGACGCTGTCCACATCCGGTGTCGTGCCGGAAATCTTCCGAACCGGCGAAGAGATCGGCGTGATGCTGGCGATTTCGCTGCATGCCGTGCGCGACGAGTTGCGCGACATGCTGGTGCCGATCAACAAGAAATACCCGCTGAAAGAGCTGATCGACGCCTGCCGCAACTATCCCGGCGTGTCGAACGCCCGCCGCATCACCTTCGAATATGTGATGCTGAAGGACGTCAACGACAGTCTGGAAGACGCCAAGATGCTGACGCAGCTGTTGAAGGGCGTTCCCGCGAAAATCAATCTCATTCCGTTCAACCCATGGCCGGGCACCAACTATCAGTGTTCGGACTGGGAGCAGATCGAGAAGTTCGCCGATTTCATCAACCATGCGGGTTACGCCTCGCCGATCCGTACCCCGCGTGGGCGCGATATCCTGGCGGCATGCGGTCAGTTGAAATCGGAATCCGAGCGCATGCGCAAGACCGAGCGCATGGCATTCGAGGCGATGATGATCGCCAATCACGGCGCGGACGACTGACCAAAAAAAGAATTGATGGGTCTGTCAGGCTTCCCCGATTGATTTCGTTTTAACGCTTTCTTAAAGAGGGCCAGAAAAGCGAAACAACCGGAGGAATACCCCATGCGCGCACTCGTTCTGGCGCTCGCCGCCGCAACCGCTCTTGCCCTGCCTGCGAAAGCGCAAGACGTGACCGTTGCCGTGACCGCAATCGTCGAACACCCGGCGCTGGATGCTGCGCGTGATGGCGTAAAGGCAGCACTTGCGGAAGCTGGCTACAAGGAAGGCGAAAATCTGAAATTCGTCTATCAGTCCGCACAGGGCAACCCCGGTACCGCGTCGCAGATCGCCCGCCAGTTCGTCGGCGACGCGCCTGACGTCATCGTTCCGATTTCCACACCGTCTGCCCAGGCTGTCGTTGCCGCCACCCGCGATATTCCCATCGTCTTCACGGCCGTCTCCGATCCTGTGGGAGCCCAGCTGATCAAGTCCATGGAAAAGCCCGGCCGCAACGTGACGGGCCTTTCCGACAGGTTGCCGGTTGCCGAGCATCTGGCCCTGATCAAGGAAATCACGCCAAACGCCAAAACCATCGGCTATATCTACAATTCTGCCGAGGCCAACTCTGTTTCGACGCTCGATCTTTTGAAGGCCGAAGCGGAAAAGGCAGACTTGATGGTCGTGGAATCCGTTGCCACGAAATCTGCCGAAGTGCAGGGTGCCACCCGCGCGCTAGTGGGCAAGGCCGACGTGATCTACGTTCCCACAGACAACACCATCGTCTCAGCCTTCGAAGCCGCTGCCGGTGTTGCGACAGAGGCCAAAATTCCACTGTTTGCCGCCGATACGGATTCCGTGGCGCGCGGTGCGATCGCGGCACTTGGCTTCAACTATTTTGACGTGGGCAAGCAAACCGGTGCCGTCGTCGTTCGCATCCTGAAGGGTGAAAAGCCCGGCGATATACCAGCGACCGTTGCCGTTGGCACCGATCTCGTTCTCAACAAAACGGCCGCTGCAAAGGCTGGCGTGACGTTTCCTGAGAGCGCAACAAAGCGCGCGACAAAGATCATCGAATGAAAGACCATCTGCCCTCTCCATCATCCTCGGGCCTGTCCCGAGGATCTACCGGCGTTCAGTGACAGTTGAACGGCGCCAGATGCCCGGGACAGACCCGAGCGTGACGAAGGAGAGATTGGCGGGCGAAATGGCAGTCTGACGACTGTTTCAATTGCAGCTCACTGCAAGGCGGGCGACAAATCAAGGACTTATCTCGTGAGCCAAATCGCATTCTGGGGTGCCGTCGAACTGGGGCTGGTTTTCGCCTTCGTCGCTATCGGCGTTTATCTCGCATTCCGCGTGCTCGACTTTCCCGACCTGACCGTGGACGGTTCGTTTCCGCTGGGTGCTGCCGTGGCTGCGGTATTGATTGTCGCTGGTTTTAATCCATGGGTCGCAACAGGCATTGCCATGGTCGCGGGTGCGTCTGCCGGTCTGGTGACGGCAGTTCTGAACGTACGGTTCAAAATTCTTAATCTTCTCGCCTCGATCCTGACCATGATCGCGCTGTTTTCCGTGAACCTGCGCGTCATGGGCAAGCCGAATATCGCACTGCTCAATCAGGAAACAGTCATTGAACCCTTCTACGGGCTCGGGATCGCCGAATATCTGCTGCGTCCGCTCTTCGTCGGCGTGCTGGTGGTGATCGCCGTTATTCTCGTCTGGCGTTTTCTGGAAAGCGATGCGGGCCTTGCCATGCGCGCCACCGGTGCCAATGCCCGGATGGCGCGGGCACAGGGCGTAAAGACCGGCAACCAGATCTATCTCGGCATGGCGCTCTCCAACGCGTTGGTCGCGCTTGGCGGCGCGCTGTTTGCCCAGACCAATGGGTTTGCCGATGTGACCGCCGGTGTCGGCACTATCGTCGTTGGCCTAGCCGCCGTTATCATCGGCGAGACGCTGTTCGGTTCACGCGGCATTCTGATCGCCCTCATCGGCTGCGTGCTCGGTTCCATCGCCTATCGTCTGGCGATCCAGTTGGCTCTGTCCAGCGATGCACTTGGCCTGAAAGCCTCCGACCTCAATTTCGTGACAGCCGTGCTGGTCGCCGTAGCACTCATTTTGCCGCGCCTGCGCCGTGGAGGAGCATCGTCATGATTTCCCTGTCCAATATCGAGGTCGTCTTCGGACGCGGTACGCCGCTGCAAAAGCAGGCACTGGCCAAGATCGATCTGACCATTGAAGATGGCTCCTTCGTCACCGTCATCGGTTCCAATGGTGCTGGAAAGTCCACCCTGCTCGGCGTTCTCGCTGGCGATGTTTTGCCCACAGCGGGCAAAGTCACCATCGGCGACGTGGACGTGACGCGCAAACCAACGGCCAACCGTGCCGGTCAGGTCGCCCGCGTGTTTCAGGACCCGCTGGCGGGCAGCTGTGGGGCACTGAGTATCGAAGAGAACCTCGCGCTTGCCGCAGCACGTGGCAAGACCCGGGGGCTTCTGCCTGCCCTTGGCAGCGGACGACGAGCGTTCTTCAAGGAGCGTATCGCGTCCCTCAACCTTGGTCTGGAAAACCGCCTGAAGGACCGCATGGACCTTCTGTCCGGTGGCCAGCGTCAGGCCGTTTCACTGGTCATGGCCACTTTGGCCGGATCTGACGTCCTGCTGTTGGACGAACATACGGCGGCACTCGACCCCGGCATGGCTGAATTCGTCATGCAATTGACCCAGACGGTCGTCGAAGAGCGCAAGTTGACGACGCTGATGGTCACGCACTCCATGCGTCAGGCGCTGGATTACGGCAACCGCACCATTATGCTGCATGCGGGGGAAATCGTGCTGGATGTATCAGGTGAGAGCCGCAAGGGCTTGCAGGTTGAAGACCTGATCGAGATGTTCCGCAATATACGCGGCCAGACATTGGATGACGACGAATTGCTGATAGGTTAGAATCGCCATAGAAAAACGCCGTGCGCCTGGGGTAGCACACGGCGTTTCATTGCACCGAAAAATTACATTTTCGGCAGCAGAACCTTGTCGATGACATGAATGACGCCGTTAGATTGCTTGACGTCCGCAATCGTGACATCGGCTACGTTGCCGCTCTCGTCGGTCAGCGTGATCTTGTTCATGCTCTGCTTGGCTTTCAGAATGCAGCCACCGACCGTTTTCACATCATGTGTGCCGCCATCGTCCTTGATCATCTTTTCGATGGCTGTCGACATCGCGTCAGCAGCGACGACATGGCATGTCAGGATTTTGGTGAGCTTTGCCTTGTTCTCAGGCTTCAGAAGCGTTTCGACGGTGCCCTTTGGCAAAGCGGCAAACGCTTCATTGGTAGGAGCGAAAACGGTGAAAGGGCCTTTGCCCTGCAACGTTTCGACCAGACCGGCAGCCTTCACGGCAGCGACCAGCGTGGTGTGATCCTTGGAGTTCATGGCGTTTTCGACGATGTTCTTGTTTTCGGACATGGCGGCCCCACCCACCATCGGGTTCTTGGCTTGGGCTGCGAATGCGACGGTCGAAACGGCTGCGGCTAGCGCGATCATGCGCAGGCTGGACTTCATCATGGCGTTTTCTCCTCTGGTTCCGCCAATCGCCACCGGCGTTTTTGCAGGTGACGTATCCGGTTACAGGGAGACTTACGGGTGATGTTCAGACGAAGTTTCAGCCGTGGTGGTTTTTTCTTAAAAAAATAACGATTTTTTAAATTCAGAGCTGCCGCGTTGTCCCGCTAGCCAGAACCGGGCCGGTTGGTTTGCCAGTGGGTGAGCCTCCATAAGGCTCAAGGCTGACAGCCAGCGTCATGCCATCTTTAAGCTGGTCTCGCATCTTGACGGGAACGACCATTTCCGCGTCCTTGTGGGGATCGACCACGCCCAGCGAATGCGGTGTTCCATCGGCATTCACCAGCCAGAGCTCAAGCGACTTTTGCTGATTTTCACCGGCGGCCATCGGCGTCAGGACCATTTTTCCCGAGTGCGCGTTGTAGGCAACCATCACCGCCATAGGAACATCCGGTGAGGACAGTTCGGCCATATAAGACATGCGTGTGGGTTGCTCAGGTGTCCGCACATTGAAAGCGCTGACGAGGACAACCAGTGCAGCGGCGGCACTGGCCATGGCTGTCATGCCGCGCCAGAATGCGAGCGAACTCCACAGCCCCGATATCGATGCTTTTGATTGATGCGGTGTACCGAACAATCTCTTTTCTATCTTCGCCAATGTTGCGGCAGGCGGGGTGTCGGGTTCATAAGCACTGTTCAGGCCAGAGAAATGCGTCTCCCAGTTCTGTACCAGACGTGCAAACGCATCATCCGTCAGAATGCGCGTTTCGACCTTCTTGCGGTCAGTAAACGACAGTACGCCCAGAACATATTCTGCGGCAATCGCGTTATCGCGGGGGGCGTCCCCCTTATTTTGCTCGGATGCCGTCATCTCTCCATGCACTCTTTGAGTTTGATAAGGCTACGCCTCAACCATGTCCGCATCGTATTCAGGGGTACAGCGTAATGTTCTGCAAGCTCCAGATAGCTCATGCCATCCAGATATGCGCGCTTTACGGCATCTGCACGGGTGTCTTCCAGTTCCGCCAGACACAGGTCTATCGTCCGACCAGTGTCCTTGTTCAATGTCGCCTGTTCCGGGTCAGGTGAACCGTCAGTCAGATCAGGCACGTCATCCAGTTCACTCGCAACAGGTTTGCGCACGCGAATCATATCGATCGACTGATTGCGCGCAACCGTGGCCATCCAGCCTTCCGGCGTTCCTGCCATGGCCGAAAACAAGTGCGCACGCTGCCAAATCTTGACGTAGACCTCTTGCAACGCCTCATCGGCGTCTGTCCGGTCTTTGAGTATACGCAGGCAGATGGAAAAAAGTTTCGGGCTCGTCTGTTTATAGAGCAAAACAAATGCATTGCGATCCGACAATGCAACGCGGCCGATTAAAGTACCAAGGTCTTCATGCCGCATCATGCCATCCCGCCAAAGCCCATAGGTACGCCATGCCGCTATTTAGCCTGAGCAAAGAAAATCTTGAAGGCGAAAAGCGAAAACACACCGGCAATCGTATAATCCAGCCCGCGCAGGACCTTGCGATTGCTTTGCAGCCAGCCTGAAAGCCGATCCGCAGCAATGACGATAGCGATGCCGATCGGTAACGCGACGATGATCGACCAGAGACCGAGGAAAATCAGCTTTCCTGTGACGTGGGGGTCGGAGGCGCTGACGAATTGCGGCAGGAACGTCATGAAGAAGATGATGACTTTCGGGTTGAGCAGATTGACCCAGATACCGTTCAGCAGTGCAGACGTCAGCGAAGCCTCTGCCTTCTGCTCCTTCGGGCGCTCCATGACGAAATTCGAGCCTTTGCGGATGGCCTGAATCGCCAGCCAGACGAGATAGGCCGCCCCACCCGTTTTCAAAACCAGAAAGGCCGTGGGAGACGCAACGATGAGGGCCGCAACGCCGAAGGCAACAAGCATCGTATGCACTGTAATGCCGAGATTGGTGCCGACCAATGTCATGAAGCCGGACGCCCGACCTTCACGCAGGGACCGGCTGATCCACAGCGTCATGTCAGGACCCGGCGTCACCGCCAACAACAGAATGGCGACGGTAAAGGCAATCAGGGTAGGCAGGCTGGGTATGAAATCCACGGCGGCACCACATTTTGGAAAGTTGGATACGCGTTCATAACGCCGTTTCCAGAGCCTGCCAAGCCAGAGAAGGCAAGACCGCGCCCGAAGGCGCGGCAGGTATATCAGCTATTGAGAAAAGACTTGAAATCGTCGCTGTAATCGTCGTGCCAGCGCGACAGTGGCGGGCGGTTTTGAACGATGTCGTTGGCCGCCCAGAGGATACGTTTCTCGTCCGTTCTGCGATCCACATCGCCATCCGGGCACAGAATGTAAAAATCGCCGTTGCCGATGCTGTCGACCATGAAATCGACCGTCTGTTCGCTGGTCCATGCACCAGATGGCTTTTCGGTTCGGCCATTGGCGGTAAGACCGGTAAAGACAAAGCCGGGGATGAGAAGATGCGCGAAAATTTTGCTGTTCGGTGTGTTCCGCAGTTCGTGCTGCAAGGCTTCGGTAAAGGCCTTCACGCCGGCTTTGGAAACATTATAGGCGGGATCGCCTGGTGGCGTGGTGATGCCCTGCTTGGAGCCTGTGTTGATGATGAGGCCCTGTTCGCCATGGGCCAACATGCCCGAACCGAATACCCGGCTGCCGTTGACGACGCCCATCAGGTTGACACCGAAAATCTTGTCCCAGTTTGCCTGCGGCCCGAAGATGGCGCTGCCGGGCTGTACGCCCGCATTGTTCATTAGCACATGCACACGCCCGAAACGCTGAATGACGGCGCGCTCCAGCGCTTCCAGTTCATCGAGTTTCGAAACATCGGTGGGAATGGCGACGATCTGCGCCTCACCACCGTCGGAAATCTGCGCAATCTCGCTTTGGGCGTTGCTTAGCTTTTCACCGTCGAGATCGACCAGCACGACGCTCATGCCGAAGCCGGCGAACTTGCGGGCGGCGGCAAGGCCGATACCGGAGGCTGCGCCTGTCACCACGGCGACATTGTCTTGCACGAATGCAGGGTGAAGTTTTGTCATTGGTTTCTCCTTTTCGCTGACGCTTTAAAAGTTCGGCAGCGATGTCCCGTGGAACCATGCGCTCTCGTAACGCTGCCCACAGTCTAGTCCTATCGGCTCGCCAAGTCACATGAAGATGAGCCCGTTCCAACTTTGGACGATTTTGCATTTTTGTTGCACCAGCCGATAAACTCGCTAAAAGTGCCGAAATCCCAAGGAAATGGCGATATCCTGACGTCGCCGACACGCAAATGGATTTCACTGATGGCTCTTCCAAAAGACGTAAAGAAAGTCGTTCTCGCCTATTCCGGCGGACTTGATACCTCGATTATCCTCAAATGGCTCCAGACCGAACTGGGTGCGGAAGTCGTGACCTTCACGGCAGACCTCGGCCAGGGCGAAGAGCTTGAGCCGGCCCGCAAGAAAGCCGAGATGATGGGCATCAAGGAAATCTATGTTGAAGATGTGCGCGAAGAATTCGTTCGCGATTTCGTGTTTCCGATGTTCCGCGCCAACGCCGTTTATGAAGGCGTCTATCTGCTGGGCACCTCGATTGCCCGCCCGCTGATTTCCAAACACCTGATCGACATCGCCAAGAAGACCGGCGCCGACGCCATCGCGCATGGCGCGACCGGCAAGGGCAATGATCAGGTTCGCTTCGAGCTGTCCGCCTATGCGCTCAACCCCGACATCAAGATCATCGCGCCTTGGCGCGACTGGGATTTCAAGAGCCGTACGGATCTTCTGAACTTCGCCGAACAGCACCAGATCCCGGTTGCCAAGGACAAGAAGGGCGAGGCTCCTTTCTCCGTCGATGCCAACCTGTTGCACTCCTCATCCGAAGGCAAGGTTCTGGAAGATCCAGCGGTCGAGGCACCTGAATACGTGCATATGCGCACCATTTCCCCGGAAGCAGCGCCAGACAAGGCAACCATCATCAAGGTCGGCTTCCGCAAGGGTGATGCCTGCTCTATCAATGGCGTCGAGATGTCACCTGCGACAATCCTTGCCACGCTGAACGATTACGGTCGCGACAACGGCATCGGTCGTCTCGATCTTGTCGAGAACCGTTATGTCGGCATGAAATCGCGCGGTGTTTACGAAACACCCGGTGGCACGATCCTGCTGACGGCCCACCGCGCCATCGAATCCATCACGCTCGACCGGGGTGCAGCCCACCTCAAGGACGAGATCATGCCGCGCTATGCGGAACTCATTTACTACGGCTTCTGGTTCTCGCCAGAGCGTGAAATGCTACAGGCGCTGATCGACAAGAGCCAGGAGCATGTCGATGGTGAAGTCACGCTGAAGCTCTACAAGGGCAATGTCATGGTCATCGGCCGAGAAAGCGACAAGTCGCTCTATTCCGACACGCTGGTTACCTTCGAAGACGATCAGGGCGCTTACGACCAGAAGGATGCGGCAGGCTTCATCAAGCTCAACGCCCTGCGCCTGCGCACTTTGGGCAAGCGCAACCTTGGCAAGTAAGTCTGTTCAGATATGATGTCAAAAGCCCCGGTCTCCGGGGCTTTTTCATGTCCGCCTGCGCGACATGATCGCAAAAATGACGTAGCTGGCCACGGCACTCAATTCCATCAACGGAATGATCGTGCCGAAACTCGTCAGCGGTGACCCGAGCACGGATGCTGCGACACCGGCTGTAAAACCCGCACTCATCTGGATAAACCCCATCATCGCCGAAGCGGAGCCTGCGATGTGCGGAAAAGGCGCCATACCCATGGTGATGATATGCGGCGTCAGCAGCGCAAGGCCAAAAGTCGCCACCGCAACAGGCCCCATGATGGAGAGGAAAGAAGGCGCCAGCATCTGCACGGACAGAAAGATCAACACCCCACCCGTTGCCGACAGGCAAAGACCTGCCACCGCAGATCGACGATCGCCTATTCTGCGCGACATGAACCGCAGGGCGATAGAACCCAGAAAGTAAGCGCCTGACTGCATCAGCATTCCCACGCCAAAGGCTGTCGGCGACAAGCCAACATCGTTGATCAGTACGAAGGGCAGCATGGTCGATTGTGCATAGAGCGCGCCGACAGTGCCGCCCAGCACCAGTGCCGACAACAGGAATCGCGGTGACACCAGAAGCTCGCCATAGGCGCTGAACAGACGGCTTGGACGAAGGCGACTGGAGTCCGGTACCGTCGTTTCGCGAAGATAAAAACCAATGGCCGTAATCGAAATCAGTCCGAAAGCCAGCATCAGGACGAAGACCGATTGCCACCCGAAGGCCAGCAGAGACAGGCCTCCTATGGTTGGCCCCGCCGCCGGGCCAACCGCCAGCATGATGCCGATGAGGTTCAGGATGCCGATGGCCTGATGGCCACTGAACTGGTCGCGCACAACCGCCCGCGCAACGGTAACGCCAACTGACGCACCTATACCCTGAATAAGACGAGCAGCCAGCAGCACCTCCACACTGGGTGCGAAAGCGGCCAGCGTTCCGCCCGCCAGATAGATCAGCAAAAACAGGATCGTCGCCTTGCGCCGCCCAAAGGCATCCGACATGGCACCCGAGACCAGCTGCGCCAGGGCGAAGCCCCCGAAATAGAGTGTAAGGCTCATCTTGATGGCGGATTCCGACGTCGCGAAAGCTCTGACGAGTTCTGGCATGGCTGGCGTATAGATCGCCATCGATACGGGACCGAGCGAGGTCAGCATCGCCCCGAGAACCGCGGTGCGCCGCACGCTCATGGGCGTTGTGGGATGTTTCATGCAGAATTCTGCTTGTTCTTGTCGCTCACCGCTATCTGCAGGTTGTTCTGCAGGATCGCCAGAAGATCGTGAAACTGTGAAAAATCACTCTCGCTGAAATCAGCCGTCGCCAGACTGATCAGACTGTCCACTTCTTGGCGCACGGCCACCAGCAACTGCGCCGATGTGTCGGTGAGATAAATGCATTTGGAGCGGCGATCATCCGGATTGGGGCGGCGCTCAACAAGGTCGAGCGATTCCAGCCTGTCGAGATAGGTGCAGACCGTCATGGGTTCGAGCCCGATGCGGTTTGCAATATCGGCCTGTTTACTCCCATCGATGGCGGCAACCGTCAGCAACGCGCGCGCTTCTCCCGGTGTCAGTCCAAGCCCGGCCTCAGCGATGCGCCGCTCGAAGGCACTGTTGAGAAAACGTACACTGCTGTTCAAAAGGAATGCCAGCGACTGTTTTTCGAGTGAAGTGTTCATGGCACGCCTGCTTCGTAAGCCTCTCTTATAAAAAACTTCGCCGCACGATGGCAAGACGCACTGTTTACGCGCAGCTTTCGTGAGGCGGATAGCGTCCTTGCCATGCATGCGATTACGTGACGACATATTGAAACCCGACCTCAGCCATGCCCATATGCAGACAAATCGCATCTGCATGAGGACGAACCAATGACTTCAACCGCCGCGCACTATCCTGCCCTTACGGAATGGAACGGAAAAAACGGTTTGCCTCGGTTCGATGCTGTCAAAGACGAGGATTTTGCCGGTGCTTTCGATGAAGCCCTCGCCATCCACGATACCGAGATTGACGAGATCGCGGGCAACCCTGATGCCCCGAACTTCGCCAACACCATCATTGCTCTGGAAACCGCCGGGGAAGCGTTGTCACGGGTCTCGGCACTGTTCTGGAACAAGGCCGGTGCTCATACCAATCCTGCCATTCAGGCACTGGAGCGCGACATCGCGCCAAAAATGTCGCGGCATTACTCTCGGATCAGCATGAACGAAGCGCTTTTTGCGCGCATCGATGCGCTGTGGGAGAAACGCGAGACCCTTGGCCTGACAGGTGAGGAGACGCGCGTCTTGGAGCGGCACTGGAAGGGCTTTGTCCGTTCGGGTGCGAAGCTGGCGAAAGACCATCAGGAACGCCTTGCCGCCATCAACGAAGAGCTTGCTGGCCTCGGTGCAAAGTTCGGGCAGAATGTTCTGGCCGACGAAAAAAGCTGGAAGCTGCTTCTGTCTACGGAAGAAGAACTTGCAGGCCTTCCCGGTTTCCTGCGCGACGCAATGGAAAGTGCTGCGCGCGAGCAGGGCGAAGACGACAAATTCGCCGTTACCCTGTCGCGCTCGATCATCGAACCTTTCCTGACATTTTCCGAGCGTCGCGACCTGCGCGAACAGGCGTTTCACGCGTGGGTCGCGCGTGGAGAAAATGGCGGCGACACAGACAATCGCGAGACCGTAAAGCGCACGCTCGAACTGCGCGATGAAAAGGCAAAGCTTCTGGGCTACGCAAATTTTGCCGCCTATAAACTTGATAACACCATGGCAAAAACGCCGGATGCCGTAAACGCGCTGTTGATCCGGGTCTGGGAAAAAGCGGTCGAGCGCGCCGCAGAGGAAGAGGCAGAACTGGCCACCGTCATCAGCGACGAAGGCAAGAACCATGACGTCATGCCGTGGGACTGGCGTCACTATGCCGAGAAACTCCGGGCGAAAAAGTTCAATTTCTCGGAAGCTGAACTCAAGCCCTATCTGCAACTGGAAAAAATCATCGAAGCCTGCTTCGATGTCGCTCAGAGACTTTTCGGCATCCGCGCCATCGAGTCGAAGGACGTGACCGCCTACCACCCGGATGTCCGCACTTTTGAAATTCGCGATGAGCAGGGTGCTCTCGTCGCGATGTTCCTCGCCGATTTCTTCGCCCGTCCGTCAAAGCGATCAGGCGCATGGATGAGCGCTTTTCAGTCGCAGCACAAACTGCCCCTGAAGAACGGTATGACAGGTGAGTTACCGATCATCTACAACGTCTGCAACTTCGCAAAGCCGTCACAGGGAAAACCGGCGCTGCTGTCGCTCGATGATGCCCGAACCCTGTTCCATGAATTCGGCCACGCCTTGCATGGCATGCTATCCAATGTCACCTATCCCTCCGTTTCAGGAACGGGCGTCTCGCGTGATTTCGTGGAACTGCCGTCGCAGCTTTACGAACATTGGCTGACCGTCCCGGAAATCCTTGAAAAATATGCTCTTCACTATGAGACCGGCACACCAATGCCGAAGGCGCTGCTGGACAAGGTTCTGGCAGCACAGACATTCAACGCAGGTTTCAATACGGTCGAGTTTACCTCCTCGGCGCTGGTGGACATGGCGTTCCACACACGAGGCGCGGTCGCAGACCCGATGGCGGTGCAGGCCGAGGTTCTGGCATCGCTTGGCATGCCGAAATCCATGGTCATGCGCCACGCCACGCCGCACTTCCAGCATGTCTTTTCCGGTGACGGTTATTCGGCGGGCTACTATTCCTACATGTGGTCGGAGGTTCTCGACGCCGATGCTTTCGAAGCCTTCGAGGAAACCGGTGATTCTTTCGACGCCGACATGGCCCGCAAGCTGAAAGACAACATCTACTCCGTCGGCGGCTCCATCGACGCCGAAGAAACCTACAAGGCGTTTCGCGGCAAGATGCCAAGCCCGGATGCGATGTTGAAAAAGCGTGGTTTGGTTTCGGGCTGAGCTTGGCGACAGCCACCCGAAAACTGTCACAAAACTCTGCTATCGCGTTTCTGCAAGGGGCTTATGTCTTAGGCCCCCTTTCGCATTTGTAAAAAAAAGGTTATAGGGCCGCCAGACTAAATTGGCGCATCTAAGATATGACGCCCCAACTTCAGAGATATTGAACAATGGCAATTCGCAACATCGCGATTATCGCGCACGTTGACCATGGCAAAACGACGCTCGTTGACGAGCTTCTGAAACAGTCCGGTTCGTTCCGCGAAAACCAGCGCGTTGCAGAGCGCGTCATGGACAGTAACGACCTCGAAAAAGAACGCGGCATCACCATTCTCGCCAAGGCAACGTCTGTCGAGTGGAAAGGCGTTCGCATCAACATCGTTGACACTCCCGGCCACGCCGACTTTGGCGGCGAAGTCGAGCGTATCCTGTCGATGGTGGATGGCGCGATCGTTCTGGTCGACTCGTCTGAAGGCCCGATGCCACAGACCAAGTTCGTCGTATCAAAGGCTCTCAAGGTCGGTCTTCGCCCAATCGTTGCGATCAACAAAATCGACCGTCCCGATGGCCGCCACGAAGAAGTCATCAACGAAGTGTTCGACCTTTTCGCGAACCTCGATGCCACTGACGAACAGCTCGATTTCCCGATCCTTTACGGCTCCGGTCGCGATGGCTGGATGAATGTCAACCCGGAAGGTCCGAAGGACGAAGGTCTTGCACCGCTGCTCGATCTCGTGCTCAAGCACGTTCCTGAGCCAACGGTTGAAGAAGGTCCGTTCCGTCTGATCGGCACGATCCTTGAAGCCAACCCCTTCCTCGGTCGCATCATCACCGGTCGTATCGCCTCCGGTTCGATCAAGCCGAACCAGGCCGTCAAGGTGCTGGGCCAGGATGGCAAGACCATCGAAACCGGCCGTATTTCCAAGATCCTCGCGTTCCGCGGTATCGAGCGCACCGCGATCGATGAAGCCCATGCGGGTGACATCGTCGCCATCGCTGGTCTTTCCAAAGGCACCGTTGCCGACACCTTCTGTGACCCCTCCGTCACCGAAGCCATGACCGCACAGCCGATCGACCCGCCAACGGTTACGATGTCCTTCATCGTTAACGACTCACCGCTTGCCGGTACCGAAGGCGATAAGGTCACATCGCGCGTTATCCGCGATCGTCTGTACAAGGAAGCCGAAGGCAACGTTGCACTGAAGATCGAAGAAGCCGAAGGCAAGGACTCGTTTTTCGTATCAGGCCGTGGCGAATTGCAGCTGGCCGTTCTGATCGAGACCATGCGTCGCGAAGGCTTCGAGCTTGCCGTTTCGCGTCCTCGCGTCGTCATGCAGAAGGATGAAAACGGCCAGACCATCGAGCCGATCGAAGAAGTCGTCATCGACGTCGATGAAGAACATTCCGGTATCGTTGTTCAGAAGATGTCCGAGCGCAAGGCAGAAATGACCGAGCTTCGCCCATCCGGTGGCAACCGCGTTCGTCTGAAGTTCCTGGCTCCAACGCGTGGCCTCATCGGCTACCAGTCCGAACTGCTGACGGACACACGCGGCACAGCGATCATGAACCGTCTGTTCCACTCCTACCAGCCGTTCAAGGGTGCCATCGCTGGTCGCGTCCAGGGCGTTCTGCTGTCGAATGGTTCCGGTGAAGCGGTTGCTTACGCCATGTTCAACCTGGAAGATCGCGGCCCGATGATGATTGAGCCCGGCGAAAAGGTTTACGCTGGCATGATCATCGGCATTCATACCCGTGACAACGACCTTGAAGTCAACGTCCTCAAGGGCAAGCAGCTCACCAACATCCGCGCCGCCGGCAAGGATGAAGCCGTGAAGCTGACACCGCCGATCCGCATGACGCTCGACCGCGCCCTGTCCTGGATCCAGGACGACGAGTTGATGGAAGTGACGCCAAAGTCCATCCGTCTGCGGAAGATGTTCCTGGACGCCAACGACCGCAAGCGCTTCGACAAGGCAAAGCTTGCTGGCTGATTGCCAGCATAGTTTCAAACTCGAAGAGCCCGGCCATCGCGCCGGGTTTTTTGTTGTCCGGCCTCTTCTATAATTGCCGGACATTTATTCGCGGGACTGAGTCGGACAGCACTTGCCTCAAGGGTAAATATAGCGTTAATTTTTCGCTATCATCCACATGAATAGGCTGTGGGTAAGCTCAAAGCCGTTAACCTTTATGGCTGGTAAGTTTTCCGCGCCGGGATCAGAATCGCGTTATGAAAACGTTATCCATAGACATTCGCCGAGCAGAGCCGGACGATGCGCGCGCCATTTCCGACGCGCATAGATCCTCCTGGCAGCAGGCCTATGGGGGTCTTATTCCCCATAAACCGCTGCGGCAAATGCTGGATCGTCGCAATGAAATATGGTGGCGCAAGGCGGCGCGCGGTTCGGCCACGATGCTGGTGGTGGAGATAGCAGGCGTCATCGCGGGTTATGCGACACTCGGCCTCAACCGCGCCCGCGGTCTGCCTTATGACGGCGAAATCTACGAGATCTATCTGCGCCCGGAATATCAGGGCATGGGCCTCGGCTCTGTTTTATTTACCGAAGCGCGGCGTCTGCTCAAGTCTCTGGGCTGCAACGGCGCCGTCGTTTGGTGCCTGGAAGACAGCGCTGTCGCCACTCATTTCTTCCGTTCTCACGGGGGCAAGGACGTGGCAGAGGGCATGGAGGACTTCGCGGGCGTGCAACTGCGCAAACTCGGTTTCGCCTGGCTCTGACACCACGCGTTCCGTCCCCTACATGAGCGTACCACCTTCGCACGGAGTGGCCTTCAAATCGTACCGATTTTGCTCTAATGCAACCAAGAGCAATGTACTGACCTGCATAATTTCGGAGTGAGAGATGGAAAAATTCACAAAACTGACGGGTGTTGCCGCCCCTATGCCGGTCGTCAACATCGACACGGACATGATCATTCCGAAGGACTATCTCAAAACCATCAAGCGCACCGGTCTCGGCAAAGGTCTGTTTGCGGAAGCCCGTTACCTGGAGGACGGTTCAGACAATCCCGATTTCGTGCTGAACAAACCTGCCTATCGCAACGCCCAAATTCTTGTCGCGGGTGACAATTTCGGCTGCGGTTCCTCGCGAGAACATGCGCCTTGGGCTTTGCTGGATTTCGGCATTCGCTGCGTGATCTCCACCAGCTTTGCTGATATTTTCTACAGCAACTGTTTCAAGAATGGCATCTTGCCCATCGTCGTCAGCCCTGAGAACCTGGAAAAGCTGATGGACGACGCGTCACGCGGCTCTAATGCCGTCGTCACTGTCGATCTTGAAAACCTCGAAATCAGCGGCCCGGACGGTGGCACGATCAAGTTCGAATTGGATGAATTCAAACGCCACTGCATGCTGAACGGTCTCGATGACATAGGCCTGACGCTAGAACATGCCGGTGCGATCGATACGTTCGAAAAGACCAACGCCTCCTCGCGGCCCTGGGCATAGGCGCTTTCGCACGCATTCCAGGCCATCTGGTCTGCAACCCGTACCAAATCGGCGCCAGCCTTCCTTGAAATAGGCAATCTCCACCGCTAAGAAGCCCGCACCCCGCAACGTTACGCTGCGGGGTCACGATTTTTGACGCGCCCGCCGTTTGAAAACCATCCATGGTTTTGCTGCGTGGCCAAGGAGGATTATCATGACAGTGCGCACGCTTTTCCTGCTGCCCGGTGACGGCATCGGCCCTGAAGCCATGGCGGAAGTCCGCAAGCTGATCGATTATCTCAACAGCGAAAAATCTGCTGGCTTCCAAACCGAAGAAGGCCTTGTCGGCGGCAGTGCCTATGACGCGCACGGCGTGGCGATTTCCGACGCAGACATGGAGAAGGCGCTGGCCGCAGACGCCATTCTGTTCGGCGCAGTCGGTGGTCCCAAGTGGGATGGCGTACCGTACGAGGTAAGGCCAGAATCCGGCCTCTTGCGCCTGCGCAAGGACTTGGAGCTGTTCGCCAATCTGCGCCCGGCGATCTGCTACCCAGCTCTTGCTGCAGCATCGTCGCTAAAGCAGGAACTGGTCGAGGGCCTCGATATCCTCATCGTTCGTGAATTGACGGGTGGCGTTTATTTCGGCGAGCCGAAGCAGATCATCGACTTGGGCAACGGCCAGAAACGCGGCATCGACACGCAGATTTATGACACGTTTGAAATCGAACGCATTGCCAGTGTCGCATTCGAGCTGGCCCGCACCCGTGGCAACCGCGTTTGCTCCATGGAAAAGCGTAACGTCATGAAATCCGGTGTGTTGTGGAATCAGGTCGTCACAGAAACCCACGCTGCGAAATACAAAGACGTGCAGCTTGAGCACATGCTGGCCGACGCGGGTGGCATGCAACTGGTGCGCAAGCCAAAGCAGTTCGATGTCATCGTCACCGACAACCTGTTTGGCGATATGTTGTCCGATGTTGCGGCCATGTTGACCGGCTCTCTCGGCATGCTACCGTCCGCCTCGCTCGGCGCCCCCGACGCCAAGACCGGCAAGCGCAAGGCCATGTATGAGCCCGTGCATGGCTCTGCGCCTGATATCGCAGGCCAGGGCATCGCCAACCCCATCGCCATGATCGCGTCCTTCGCCATGTGCCTGCGCTATTCGTTCAACATGGTGGATGAGGCCACCAAGCTGGAAACGGCCATCGCCAACGTTCTGGACAAGGGCATCCGTACCGCCGATATCGTGTCGGATGGCAGCCGTCAGGTCAGCACGTCCGAGATGGGGGATGCGGTTCTGGAAGAGTTCAAGGCGCTTTTTGCGTAAGCGCTGTTGGCTGGGCAGGGGGCATCGCGCCTTGCCCAGCATTATCGTTCGATAAGAGGTGCTCATATCGCTTGTCCGTCAGCGTTTTTAGAAATGCCACGATAGCATCCACCCGCTTGTCATCCAGAGCAGGTGCCGCCGTCAGCTCCGTTATGGCGATATTTTCGGGCACCTCGGGTGCTTCCCACGCCTGACCCGTTTCCGGGTTAATCTGACGGCTGGGCTTCTTGCTTTTGTATTTCACGTAGAACAGCACGACCGTGCGCAGATCCTTGAACACGCCATTGTGCATGTAGGGGCCGGTTACGGCCACATTGCGCAGGGTCGGCACCTTGAATTTGCCACGCTGGGCCGGATCACCCGCCACGGCAGGGTTTTGGGCGAGACCCAGATCCACCGCGTCGGGCCTGGAGCCATTCGCCGCTCGTACCGCCTTGTTGGCGGGAACGCCGATATTGAAATATTTATGGTTGGTGAAGACACCATCGGACAGACCGTTTGCGCCCTTGATCTCATGGCATGTGTTACAGTTTGTGAACTGGCTGGATGACATCAAGACGCGGCCCAGCTCTTCCTGATCGGTCAGCTTTTCCTCACCACGCAAAAAGCGGTCATATCTGGAATCAAACGCAGAGAACGTATCGGAACGCTCGTAGGCGGCCAGCGCCTTGGCCATCGCCGCAAAGGCAGCATCATCGCTGGTGAAGACATCGCCACCAAACTGCGTGCCGAAAGCGGTGACGTAATCCGGGTTTTCCTTCAGCCGCTTTATGAGCGTGAGCTTGTCCGGCATGCCCATTTCAAACGGGTTCAATGGCGGGCCGCCTGCCTGATCTTCCAGCGTGGATGCGCGCCCATCCCAGAACTGACCGCCGACATATTCACCGGCAGCATTCTTGCCGAAGGTTGGAGAGAATTTCGCGTAAGCCGCCGTTGGCACGTTGCGGTCGCCCAAGGACGTGCCGTCATCACCCAGCGAAACATCATGCCCGACCTTGTCGGTCTCGCGCCCATCGGTAAAGCCCAAAGCCTCCATGTGGCAGGTGGAGCAGGACATGGTGCGGTTTTTGGACAGGTTGGGGTCAACGAACAGCGCCGCGCCCAGTTTTTCCCGCGTCGATAAATCGTCTCCGCCATGCGCAGGATCAACCCTCCCTATGCCGGACAGCAGCAAGGTGAGAATGCACAAAGCAAGAATGGAATTCAGATGCCTGATCATGGCTGAGGCCGGATGTCGTGGAACTGGGATGCTCTATAGCACCTCGTTACGGCAAAGCACAAAAACTTTCTGTGCTCGCTCCACTTTCCCGCAGCAGAGTGCCTCAGTCGATCTGGAAGTAGTTCTCGAAGGATTCCGGAAAGTTCTGCCGTGCCACCCGCTCGTCAATGATGAGCATGGATTCGTAGGACAGAGGGTCAAAATTCTTGTCCGCAGGCAGCACCTCGCGCCCGAAAAGCAGGCTGAGACGGGCCGCATCGAGGTTTCCTCGCTCGAACGGCTCGTTGCCGAACTGATGCCACAGCGCATGCATGAAGGCCGCGTCCACCTTGTGCTCGGCCGAGTCGTTGCGGGCACGTCGCGGAATGAATTTAACAGGTGTCACGCCGCGCGGATTGGCGCGGCGTATGGTGAACTGAATGCCCGTGCTCGGCATGCCGGATGGAAAGCCGCGGTGTTTCGTCATTTCAGGCAGCTTTGCCATCGTCTGTTCCTTATGCTTTGCCGATCTTGTCCTGTGTCTTCGTATCGAAGTCGGACGCATCGTGGCGTTCGTGCAATTGTTCCGAAGGGTCGCCATTCATCCTGTTGACCATGCGACCGCGCTTCACCGCCGGACGTTCCGCGATCTCGTTTGCCCAGCGCTGAAGATTCTTATAGCTCTTCACGTCCAGAAAGACATCCGCCTTTGGATAGGACTGCCCACGCGCCAGATTTCCGTACCAAGGCCAAACGGCGATATCGGCAATCGAATATTCCGAACCGGCGAAATACTGGTTCTCTGCCAGATGACGGTCCAGCACGTCAAGCTGTCGCTTGGCTTCCATCGCAAAACGGTCGATCGCATATTTGATATGCACTGGTGCATAAGCGTAGAAGTGCCCGAAACCGCCGCCCAGATAGGGGCCGGATGCCATTTGCCAGAACAGCCAATTGATCGCCTCGGTGCGGCCCTTGTGATCTGTCGGCAGAAACGCACCGAACTTTTCCGCGAGATAAAGCAGGATCGATCCGCTTTCGAACACACGTGTTGGCTCAGGCGTGGAACGATCCACCAGGGCCGGGATTTTCGAATTGGGATTGGCCTTGACGAAATCGGAGCCGAACTGGTCGCCATCGCCGATCTTGATCAGCCAGGCATCATATTCCGCGCCCGTGTGGCCTGCTGCCAGCAACTCCTCCAGCATGATACCGACCTTCTGGCCGTTTGGCGTCGCCAGCGAATAGAGCTGCAGCGGATGTCTGCCCACAGGCAACGCCTTGTCATGTGTCGGACCGGCGATGGGGCGGTTGATATTGGCGAACTGACCGCCATTGCCCTTTTCCCATTCCCAGACTTCCGGTGGTTCATAACCAGCGGGAAAGTTATTTTCGGGGGATTTCTCGGTCATGAAAATTTGTCCTTGTTCAACGGGTCGAGCCTAAGGGTTCAGCACTCACACGACAATATAGGAAGACGGCGGAATTCCTCCACCACCATATCGATGAGAAAAACTTAACCTTTGGCAATCGCGTGAAAAAACGTACCGGTCACCAACCCGCGTCTGCTCCCGGATGGCCCAATCACTTTGCCCTGCCCGTCTGCAATCTCTGCAAAGGCTTCGTCATGCCCCGGATCGATCACGCGTGCGTAATGAAATTCGTGACCACGCAACACCTCACCGGCACGCCCAAGGACGCCATCATTGGCAATCATTGCCTGCCGATAGCCGAGGTTCATCTTGCGGCTGGCAAAGCTGGTGGCGTGGGACAGAAGCCCCGTCATGCTATGCCTGATGCCCTCCGCATCTTCCAACGCCGCGCCCAGAACCATGTAGCCACCGCACTCACCGTGAACCGGCTTTGTCTGCGAAAACCGGGCTAGCCCCGCTTTGAAAGCATTGGCGGCGGCAAGCCGTCCCGCAAAAAGCTCTGGATATCCCCCCGGCAGCCAGCAGACATCGCAGGATGCGTCTGGTGCTTCATCCGCCAAGGGTGAAAACGGCAACATTTCTGCACCCGCTTGCCGCCAAAGACGCTGAAGATGCGGATAAAGAAAGGTGAAAGCCGCATCCTGCGCCAAGGCGATGCGCTGGCCGGGTGGATCAATCGCCGCATCAACCGATCCCTGCGGCACATCCACAGGGCGCGCCAGCGCCAGGAGAGCATCGAGGTCGACCGCGTTTTCCATGGCGTCGGCAAGACGTTCGATATGGGCGTCTATCTCCGGGTGTTCGCTGGCCTGCACCAGCCCCAGATGCCGCTCTGGTAACACCAGCGACGGATCACGCATCACACAACCGGCAACCGGCAGGCCGATCTTTTCGATGGCATTAGAACAAAGCGTGCGATGTCTTTCGCTGCCCACACGGTTCAGTATCACTGCGGCCATTTCGACAGCCGGATCGTAATGGGCAAAACCATGTGCCACGGCTGCCGCTGTCTGCGACTGGCCGGAAATATCCAGCACCAGCAAACAGGGAATACCGAACAGACGTGCCAGATCAGCCGCAGAGCCGGTTCGGTTGTCTGGCACCACGATACCATCAAACAGGCCCATGGCGCTTTCGATCAATACCAGCTCGGCGTCCTCAGCCTGCTGTGCAAACAGGTGTCGCAGCAAATCCGGCTGCATCGCCCAGCTATCGAGATTAAGTCCCGGCGTTCCGGCAGCAAAGGCATGGAAACCGGGATCGATATAGTCAGGCCCGGTCTTGATGCCCCGCACTTTGACCCCACGCCGTGCGAAAGCGCGCAACAGACCGATTGTGACGCTGGTCTTGCCGGAGCCGGACCGGGGCGCACCAATGATGAGCGCTCGCGCCGTCATGGCTTAGCCTGTTTGAAAATAAGCGGTCTCGACATGCACACTGCCTGTTGTTTCCCGATGACGGACAAACCCGTAACCGCTATAGAAACACGATGGAAACGGATGGAAAAAATCTGCGTCGCGGCTGGACGACCGGCGCTTGCGCCACGGCGGCGGCAAAGGCTGCCTGCACCGCATTGCTGACCGGTGACTTTCCATACCCTGTCGAGATCGAACTTCCAAGCGGCAAGCGCGTCGGCTTTTCGCTGGCAACCAGTGAAATTGGAGACGGCTACGCACGCGCTGGTGTCATCAAGGATGCAGGCGACGATCCGGACGTGACCCACGGTGCATTGATCGAAACGACGATACGGCGCGCACAGACAGGCAAAGGCATCACCTTCAAGGCGGGCAGGGGTGTGGGCACCGTCACCCGTCCCGGCCTGCCTCTCGCCATCGGCGAACCCGCCATCAACCCCGTACCCCGCAAGATGATTGTCTCTGCAATCCGCGAGGTGGCTGGGGAGAATGCGGATTTCGAAGTCGAGATTGCGGTGGAAAATGGTGAGGCACTGGCTGAAAAGACGCTGAATGGGCGGCTCGGCATTGTCGGCGGCCTTTCCATTCTCGGCACCACCGGCATCGTCATCCCTTTTTCCTGCTCGGCCTGGATCCACTCCATCTGGCGCGGCATCGATGTGGCGCGTGCCGAAGGCCTGCCGCATATTCTCGGCGCGACCGGCAACGCCTCGGAAAAAGCGGGACAGGCCCTGCACGGATTGCCGGAAACGGCGCTGATCGACATGGGCGATTTTATTGGCGGTATGCTGAAATATCTGCGCACGCATCCGGTCGAAAAATTGACGATCGCAGGTGGTGTCGCCAAGATGACAAAGCTGGCGCAGGGCATGCTCGATGTTCATTCCAAACGAGGCCTGGCCGATCTGCATGCGCTGGCGAAACTCGCCATGGACGCGGGCGCGGATGAGGCCCTGGCAGACCTGATCCGAAACGCCAACACGGTAGCGCACGCTTTCACGATGGCAGGCAGCGCCGGGATCAATCTCGGCAATATCGTTGCAGAGAATGCTTGGAAAACAGCGGCAGACGCGCTCAACCTACCTGAGACGGCGCTCGAAATTCTGGTGTTCGACCGGGATGGAGATTTGAAAGGGCGCTTCGGCTTTGCGCCCTCTCATCACGTCTCGGGTTTTCCGTCCGGCGAGCGGAACCGGCGCACATAATCCGTGCTGTACAACGCGCTCTCGCGAAAATCCTCCGATGCCAGCCCTTTCCCGACGAAGATCAACGCCGTGCGCTCCACCGTCTCTTCGGCAAGCTTGGCCTCTATATCATCAAGCGTGCCACGTATAACCCGCTCTTCCGGCCATGATGCCCGTACGACGATGACGACCGGGCAATCGGCTCCGTAAAGCGGTGTCAAATCCTCCACCACCTTGGCAATGGCGTGGATGGCGAGATGAATGGCAAGGGTCGCCCCTGTCGCGCCGAAAGCCTTCAACGTCTCCGTCTCCGGCATTTTAGAGGCACGGCCTGAAATACGGGTCAGCACAAGGCTTTGCGCCACTTCGGGCACCGTCAGCTCGCGCCGCAAGGTGGCAGCGGCAGCGGCAAAGGAGGGTACACCGGGCGTGACCGTATAATCCAATCCCAGCCGTTCCAGACGGCGGATCTGCTCGCCCATGGCGCTCCAGACGGAGAGATCACCAGAGTGGAGCCTCGCCACATCCTTGCCCTCACGCGCCGCCGCCACATATTCCGCCTCGATATCGTCAAGCGAAAGCGCCGCCGTATCGACGATCCGCGCACCACCAGGGCAATAATCCAGCAATGCTTTCGGCACCAGCGATCCCGCATAGAGGCAGACCGGGCAGGCGGCGATCAGATCGCGCCCACGTACCGTGATGAGATCAGGCGCACCGGGACCGGCACCGATGAAATGAACCGTCATTGTTCGTCTCCAGACGTGGCAAACGCCACCGTAATATCGCCGATCACCATACGCGCGGCGATAAGCCTTGAATGGGGTCCCAAAGCCGCCAGAGCCGCTGCTTCGCTAAGGCTGGGAGAGCCAGCATGTTTCAGGCTCGTTGCCGATTCTGTTATCGTACGGTGGCCTGCCTGTTCAAAATCGGCGCGCGCCACCACGACGAGCGCCATGCCCAGCCGTGTCGCCGCCTCCATCAAACCCGGCTCATCACCTTTTATGGGTGCCGTCACGATAAAATCGACCTTCGCGCCGTAGACCCGCGACGCCTCGTTTAGCGCGGCAATGATTGCCTCGGCGCTGGTTCCCCTGCGACATCCGATCCCGGCAACAATCACGGCTTGACCCAAGCCCATTGCGTCACCGGCATAGCCGCCCGCCAACCCTGCATGGAACCAACCGGGGACGCACGCGCAACCTCGAGCCTTATCAACGACCCGCCCAGCCGCGCCTTTGCACCAAGCAACATGGCTTCCATTTCCAGCGTCACCGCATTGGCCACCAGTCGCCCACCGGGTTTCAGCGCTTCGATCGCACCGTCCAGAACACCATGCTCGCTGCCACCGCCACCGATAAAGATTGCATCCGGCGCAGGCAGTCCCTCGAAAGCCTGCGGTGCCGGCCCGATCATCACCTCCAGCCCCGGCACGCCAAAGGCCTGCGCATTGCGCGTGGCGCGTTCAGCCCGTTCCGGGTGCTGCTCAATGCCGATGGCCCGCAGCGACGGATGCGCCAGCATCCATTCGATGCCGATGGAACCGGAACCCGCACCGATATCCCACAGCAATTCGCCATGACGCGGAGACAGTGACGACAACGTTACGGCCCGGATTTCCCTTTTGGTCATCTGGCCATCATGCTCAAACAATGCATCGTCCAGCCCTTGCGAATAGGGCAGGATACGCGCCGTTTCATCGGCAACGACCTCGATTGCCACGACATTCAGCGGATCGACATGAGAAGCCAAAAACTCCGCCGCCTTTCCATGCCGAACCTTTTCACGTGGCCCACCCAAAGTCTCCAGCAGCGTGAAATTCGAGGGCCCGAAACTGGCGTCGCACAAAAGTTGCGCCAACGGTGCAGGGGCTTTTTCATCCGATGTCAGCACGATAAGCTTCGCGCCCGGGTGCAGACGGGGACGAATGAGATCGATGGAGCGGCCATGCAGCGACACGCAGTCCACATCCTGCAACGCCCATCCAAGTCGCGAAGCAGCCAAGGAAAACGCCGATGGGGCAGGGTAGGAGACAACCTCCTCAGCAGCCACATGTCGAAGCAGTGTCACACCGACACCGTAAAAAAACGGATCTCCAGAGGCCAGTACGCAAACCTTTCGGCCTCGCAATGCCACAACCTCGGCTATTTCCACATCGAACGGCACCGGCCATGGCCTAGCTTCACCATGGATCGCATCCGCTGCCAGTGCCAGATGCCGCTTACCACCGAAGACGAGGTCAGCGGTTTCTATGGCGCCAAGTGCATTTCGGCCCAACCCTTCCAGTCCATCCTCGCCAATGCCGACGATGGAAAGCCAGGGCGCTATCGCCTTTTCAGTGGATACGCCATCGATTTCGGCATATTCAGACGCCATGACAGGCTCCATACTCATTCTTGGCGGCACGGCGCATGCCCGCATTCTGGCTGGAAAACTGGCTGAAGACTCCGGCTACCGTCTTTTGCTCTCTCTGGCTGGCCGCACCCGTGACCCGGTTGTGCAACCGGTGCCGATGCGAAGCGGCGGCTTTGGCGGTGCCAGCGGACTTGCCGCCTTTATCATGGAACATGACTTCGATCTGCTGGTGGATGCCACCCACCCTTACGCGGCGCGCATATCCGCCAACGCCGTTCAGGCCGCCGCGATCGCGCAGGTACCGCTGGTGACACTGCAACGTCCCGCATGGGAAAAACAGGCTGATGATAACTGGCAGAGTGTGGCCAATGTCGACAGCGCCGTAAGCGCTCTCGGGGCCGAGTGCACCAACGCCTTCCTTGCGCTGGGTCGTCAGGAGCTTTTGCCCTTCCAAGCCGCGCCGCAACACAATTACCTCATCCGAAGCGTTGATCCTGTCGAGCCGCCGCTCTGCGTGCCGCATGCGCGTTACATTACGGCGCGTGGGCCTTTCGCGGTGGAAGACGAAATCAACCTGCTGCGTGAAAACCGCATCAGCTTTATTGTCTGCAAGAATTCCGGTGGCACGGCAGCCTATGCGAAGATCGAAGCGGCGCGACAACTTGGCATCAAAGTGCTGATGATCGACCGCCCACCGCTCGGCAGCGGCATGACCGTGCCGAATATTGAATCTGCGCTGGCCGCCATCCGCCATCAGCTTTCCCTTTTGGATGAACGCGGCGAATAGACGATCGGCATTTGCCCTTCCCGGTCGATCAACCGTGTTTCCACCGAACCAACGATGATGCATGTCGCCATATCCGCCATGTCGCTTCGAGCGTCAGATAGCGGCACGACGCGCATTCTCTGATCCGCTCGCCCTGCGGCGCGCCCGAATATGACCGGCACTGAGCCGGGAAGATGAGCGCGTAGCACATCGAACGCCGTTGCCAACTGGTGGGGTCGCGCTTTGCTGACGGGATTATAGAACGCCATCACGAAACCGGCGTCAGCCGCCGCAATCAACCGCTTTTCGATCAGCGGCCAGGGTTTCAAATTGTCCGACAGCGAAATGGCGCAAAAATCATGCCCCAGCGGCGCGCCAGCTTTGGCAGCAACCGCTAGCATGGCGGTAACGCCGGGAACGACACGGAAATCGAGGTCCCGCCACTCGGCAGGGCCGGCTTCGATCGCCTCACACACCGCCGCCGCCATGGCGAAAACACCGGGATCACCGCCCGACACGACACAGACCTTGCCGCCACGAGCTGCCAGCGTCAGCGCCGCTTCGGCACGGGAGATTTCCTCGCGATTGTCGGATGCATGGCGGCGTTGATGCGGAGCAAGCGAGAGGCGATCAAGATAGGGAATGTAGCCGAAAAAATCTTCCGCCTCACGCACGGTATCCAGCGCTTCCGGCGTGATCTGCCCCAGATTGCCCGGGCCGAGCCCGACGACGGTGAGGCATCCGCTCATAGGGTCTCTCCACCCACTGGCCTATCTTTCCAGCCCGGAACCAGCACCAGCGAAAAATACGGCGCGGGCGAGCCATCATGCTCCACAAGCCGCATCGCGTGACCGTTTGCCATCGTGCCACGCTCCACATAAAGCGCGCTTTCGAGCTTGCCCGTCTTTTCCAGCGCGCGGCGGATTTTCGGCAGGTTGCGACCAACCTTCATGATGACAGCGCCATCTGTGCCGGAAAGACGGTCCGTCAGGCTGTCTTCGCCAAGCGTACCGGGTAGGACACTCAAGATGTCGTCACCCTGCACCAGCGGCAGACCAGCCATCGACCAGCAACCGGACATTGCGGTAATCCCCGCCACCACCTCCGCCGGATAAGACGGTGCGAGCCGCAAATGCAGGTGCATGTAGGAACCGTAAAACAGCGGATCACCCTCGGAAAGCACCGCAACATTGCGCCCTGCATCCAGATGAACCGCGATATCCCGCGCCGACTGGTCGAAAAATCCGGCAATCGCGCTGCGATAGTCATCACCGTTTTTATCGCTCTCCACCGTCACGGGATAGACCAGCGGCATTTCCAGCGTGCCAGAGCGGATGAAGCCATCGACAATGCCGCGTCCATTGCCCTTGCTGCCCTTCTTGCAGAAGAAGGCAACGACATCGGCAGTCTCGATGGCGCGCACCGCCTTCAGCGTCAAAAGTTCGGGATCACCCGGCCCGGTACCAACACCGATCAGCTTTCCCTTCAGCACCTTCTGCGCGTCTGGCTCGAACAATGCAGCGCTCATAGTCCGGGCCTCGCCACGGCATTTACCGCCGCTGCCGTCATCGCCGAACCACCAAGGCGCCCCTTGACGATAGCGTAAGGAATACACAGGGGGCTTTCCTCCAGCGCATCTTTCGATTCCATCGCACCGACAAAACCAACCGGCATGCCAATGATGGCGGCGGGGCGGGGCGCACCACGCTCCAGCATTTCCAGAAGGTAAAACAACGCTGTCGGCGCGTTGCCGATAGCGACCACCGCACCATCCAGCTTTTCGGCCCAGAGGTCGAGTGCGGCAGCAGAACGGGTATTGCCGATCTGCTTTGCCAGTTCAGGCGTGCGCGGATCGCGCAAGGTGCAGATCACCGCGTTGCGGGCGGGTAGACGCGCCCGGGTCACGCCATGCGCTACCATTTCGGCGTCGCATAAAACAGGCTTGCCCGCCTCAAGCGCACCGCGCGCGGCAGACACGAAATCTGGTGAAAACCGAAAGTGCTGTGCCGCCTCGACAAGCCCGCAGGCATGGATCATGCGAATGGCAATCTCGGCCTGGTCAGGCGTGAAGGCAGACAGATCAGCCTCTTCCCGCACCATCGCGAAGGAGCGCTCATAGATCGCGTTACCATCGCGAATATAGTCGTATTCAGTCATCGATCTTCCTGTCGGAGCGCCGCAACGATCTTCTGCCTGCCAAGACGGGAAAGCAGGGTGCGGGCATTTTCTCCGGGCTTATGTTCTTTTTCATATAAACGGGCAAGTCGCGAAAGTGCGACCCTTTGCTCCGTAAAGGGTAAAATCACATCTGGGGCGCCTGAAGCGCGACCGGAATAGGAAAAAGCCAATCCCTCGGAAGAGCCGGAAAAGGCCAAAGTCGCAGCGGTCGGGTGGGCACAACCCTTTCCACATCCAGAAAGATGGAGCGTGAGGGACCCATCCAGCAACCCGGCAATCTCGATGGCGGCGTCTTCTGCCAGTGCCCGCGTGGCGATGAAGGCTGAAGCACAAGCCGGTTTCCCGGTACAGGCGGCAATTGCCGAACGTGGATCATCGGCAGTCGTTACGAAACCTAACTCGGCGGCTCGGGCAAGGAGAGCTTGGCAGGCGTCCTCTGTGCCGATGAAAAAAAGCGTATGCGCTGGACCGGGCCTGACGTTCTTGATACCGAGCGCTGTAGCGTTGCCGCAGAGAGAGGACAGTGCCTCTGCTGATATCTGCCCAAAGGCTGGTGCCAGTGCTGCAGCAAAGCGGTTGTTTGTCAGTGGCGATATTGAGGGGCGATGGATGTCGTCTACCAAGCGCATCAAACCAAAAGGAGAGGAAACCCGTGCAGGTGGCACATCGACAGCATGCTCAATCAACCGATCTCCGCAAATCCGTCGAACCGTCTCAATCTCAAGATCACGCCCCCGCGCATTCCGCCCCCGTTCCGCCAGACAGGAAAGCAGCTCGATAACGACATCAACAGCATCATCCGCGCGCAGCAGACCCGCCTTCAAACTCTGGTCTTGCGCCCCACCCAGCATCAAAAACCAGAACAGGCCATCATCAAGCCTAATCGCCTTCAGCCTGATATCAGCGAGCAGTTCGGCCATCTCCACTTGCCCGCCACCATCAATGATAACGGACATTTTCGCCGCCAGACAATCATCAAGACCGAGCGTAGCAGCCGTTTCAGATACCCGGCTTACGATTGAGAGCGTCTCTGCAATTGCCGTCTCATCCATTCCTGCAAGCGGCGATGTCTCCACCGCCAACCCTTTCCGCAGCGGCAGACCAAGCGCCAGAACATCGACCTCCAGCGCCGCAGCACTTCCCGCCGTCAGTCCACGAAACTGCACGCCGCCGCGCGCTGTAAGATCGATCAACCCATTGCCGTAGCGAATGCCGAGAGCGCACAGGCGCTCCAAATCCGTAGCCGAAATCGCATCCGTAAACGCCACCCGAGACAGCAATCCGTCCCCTGTCTGCATGGGCGCTGACAAAGCGGGGCACACGCCACGGCGCGTAAAGGGCGTGATGTCCAGGGGGCGGGCGCTCATGCGCTTTCCCTCGTCTGTTTCGGGGCGATCAGCATTTCCAACTCCGCATCCACCGCATTGCGGCGACTGTGCCAGAGGCCACGACGACGGGCGGAGAGAAACCGTTGCGCCATAACCTCGGCTGCCTGCGGGTTTTCGCGCAGAATGAAATCGCGCACCTCTTCATCGCCGAAATAGGCGTCGTAAAGTGCTTCGATGAGGGACGACGACACCGCATGGGTCGTCTCGGCAAAACCGATCAGACGATCGACTGTCTCGGCAAATTCAGAGGCACCACGCGGGCCATGCCGCATCTGCCCGGCAATAAAGCGTGGATTGACAGCCCGAGCACGCACCACACGGGTGATGGCCTGCGCAATGGAGCGAGCCCGTGGCCGTGCCGGATCGGTCGTATCCAACGCAACGACATCTGCCGATTGGCCAAGCGCTGCCTTGGCCGCTGCAAAACCACCAATGAAAGCAACGTCCGAAGACCCATCCAGCAGGTCACGTCCCGGATCGTCCCCCGTATGAACCAGCAGGTCGGCTTTTTCGATCTGAGCGGCAAAACCAGCGTCGGTGAACACGCCAAGCCCATCCGCCCCGCCAAAAGCATGGCTTGCGGCATCGAGATAGATCTGGCCCAGCTCCTCGCGCCCATCCCAGCGGCCATTGGCCAGCTTTTCTTCGATACCCGCACCATACGTGCCGGGCGCTGAACCAAAGATGCGCGGGGGAATGTGGCCAAGGGCCGCCGCCTCTTCGCCCAATGGATTGTCACCCGGCGATTCTTCGCGCCGTGCAATCGCCTTTGCGGCAGCGTCGAGCAAAGCGATCAATGCCGGAAACATATCGCGAAACAGACCGGAAATGCGGAATGTCACATCCACGCGGGGACGTCCCAGCACCGCTGGCGGTAGCACTTCAATGCCGGTGACGCGACCTGTAGCCTGATCGTAGATCGGCCGCGCACCCATCAGATGCAGCGCCTGGCCCACATCTTCGCCGCCATTGCGCAGAGACGCCGACCCCCAGAGATCGAACACGATATGCTTCGGCCAATCACCATGGCGTTGCAGATGATGCCGCAACACCTCTTCGCCCGCCATACGGCCAAGGTCGAAAGCGGTTGGGGTCGGCATGGTCCGCGGGTCGGCAGCGTAGAGGTTACGGCCTGTGGGCAGCACGTCCAGTCGTCCGCGCGCCGGTGCGCCGGAAGGGCCGGGCCTGATATGCTGGCCATCGAGCGCTGCCAGCAACGCCGCTTTTTCAGTCTTCGCACTGTCTCGCCTCAGGGCATCAGGCTCATCATCCACACATCGACCAAACACATGCTGGCCATCCTTGATGGCGAAATCTTTCAGGTCGCAGAGAAACGCGTCAATGCGCGACAGCGCCGTATCGGCATCGTCCTGCGAGCCAACACCGGCATCTGCCGCAAGGCCGGTTTCCCGCGCTTTCTCGACAATAAGCGTCGCCAGCCGGTCGCGGCGGCGGCGATCCAGCCCATCGGCCTGAGCATATTCATCGACGAGCTGTTCCAGTACCATCTGTTCGCTCGAAAGCCCGGCATTCACCAGCACTGGCGGAATATGGCCGATGGTCACCGCAGCGATCCGGCGCTTGGCGACCGCCGCTTCGCCGGGATTGGAGACGATAAAGGGATAGATCACCGGCAGCGCACCGGTGACGATTTCAGGGAAACAGGTTTGCGACAGCGCCACTGTCTTGCCGGGCAACCATTCCAGCGTACCATGCGCGCCGACATGAATGATCGCATGCGCATCAAGGGTCTGCCGCATCCATGCGCCAAAAGCGATCAGCGCATGCCGGGGTGGTAGAGCAGGGTCGTGATAATCCGCCCGCCGGTCTTCGTTGCGGCCACGATCCGGCGCCAGTGCAACTGTTACGGAGCCGAATCGAGCGGCCCGGAAGTGGAAGATGCCGCCTTCAAAAGCATCATCCGCCTCGGCATCGTCCCACGTCTCATCCATGGCCACATTGGCAGTTCGGGGCATGGCGCGGCGAAAGGCTGAATACTCGGCCAACCCAAACGAAGCCGTCTCGTTTTCGACGCGGTCGAGCAAGGCCCGCGGCGTCTCGGGAATATCGTCCACCGTGTAGCCCGCGTCGCGAAGATCGCGCAGCATCTCCAGCACACTCTGGGGAACATCCAGACCCACCGCATAACCCGTGCGTCCCGGTGCGGCACCGGGATAATCCGGCATCAGGATGACAATTCGACGCTGCGATGGCGCCGTATGCTTCAGCCGCAGGAAAGCTGAAATGCGGTCCGCAACCTGGTTGACGCGATCGGCTTCTGGACAATGGACGAGCCCGCGACCCCCGTCAGGGTCGGGCTGCTTGAAGGAGATGGCGCCGGCCAGAATCCGGCCATCCAGCTCTGGCAGCACCACATGCATGGCGAGATCAGACGGATTGAGGCCCCGCACATTGTCCGCCCAGCCATCGCGACGCGTGGTGGCCATGATAACCTGAAACGTCGCTACGCCCAGCCGGTCGAACAGGCTATGGCCCTCTCTATCGACATGGCTGGCAAAGGCAGTCGCCGCAATCATCGCCGCCGGTTTCAGTGGCACGAGTGTCTCTTCCAGAAACCGGATCGTTTCCACATCCTTCAAACCGCCGACGAGGATCGGAAGCGGGGCGAATCCACGCTGACGTAAGGTCCCATATAGCGCGTCAATGGGAGCGACGTCAGCGGCCATCAGCATGGAACGATAGAACAGGATCGGCAGCAGAGGCGCGTCGTCTGAAAATCCACTCAGCGCCTCTGAAAGATCGACAACACCCTCGCCGGGTCGGTAGAACCCGGTTTTCGGCAGGGGCTCCGCTTCGATGTCTGGCCAGGTGGCGCCTTGCGCAAAAGCCGCAAGTCCTTTCGCCACGCGGTCCATATTCTGAGGCCCACCTTGGCGAAAGAACGACAGGATCTTGGCCTGCGTCGGCAGATCGACCGTGGATGCCGCTTCCAGTTTATCGTCACGCTCGCTGCATTCTCCCGGCAGAAGCACCAGCTTGATACCGCGTCGTCTCGCCATTCTGGCAAGCTCATCGACGCCATAACGCCAACGGTCGGCACCACCGAGAATCCGGATAAGGATCAACTTTGCATGTTCTGCGGTCTTCTCGAGCCACAGATCGACAGACATGGGATGCCGCAGCTCGAAAAGATTTTCGGACACGAATGACACCGAACCATCCGTGCTTCGCTGCCACGCACGCTCCAGACCTCCAAGATCGCTGGCCGAAAAGGACATCACCACCACATCAGCCTTGCCCTGATTGAGATCAACCGGCTCGATCAGGTCGTCCAGAGACGAAGATGTGGTGGCGAGGATGTGCATGGATCAGGCAGCCAGCATCCGCTCGATTTTCGCGCGGTCGAGACCCTTTTCACCAATCACGACCAGACGGCTGCGGCGCACTTCTCCCGTTGCCCACGGACGGTCGAAATAATGATTGACGCGTGAGCCGACCGCCTGCACCTGCAACCGCATCGGCTTGGCAGACACCTCGACAAACCCTTTTATGCGCAGAACATTTTCAGAGGCCGCTGTTTCGGAAATACGCGCAGCAAGCGCGTCTGCGTCCGTTACCGCATCCAGTTCCACAACAAAGCTGTCGAACTCGTCATGATCGTGGTCTTCTTCATCGTCGTGATGGGTGTGTCGGTTGTCGATATCTTCTTCCACCGCGAGTCCAAGACCGATCAGCACAGCCGGATCAATCACACCATTGGCGGCCACGATAATCTTGGCGGCCTTGGAAAGATGCGCGTTGATATGCGCCTTGGCCCGCTCCAACCCGGCGGCATCGAGCAGATCACCCTTGGTGAGAACAATCAGATCGGCGCAGGCAATCTGGTCCTCAAACACCTCTTCGACAGGATCGTCGTGGTCCAGCGCCTCATCATTCTGGCGCTGAGCAGCCAGTGCTTCCAGATCATGCGATACCATGCCGTCTGCAAGGGCGGCACCATCGGCCACGGCCACGACCGCATCCACCGTCACCCGGCTTTTGATCGCTGGCCACTGAAAAGCCTGCACCAACGGCTTGGGCAGCGCGAGACCTGATGTTTCGATCAGAATATGCTCGACGCGTGGCTCGCGGCTGAGAATCTGCTCGATGGCAGGCTGGAAGTCATCGGCTACCGTGCAGCAGATGCAGCCATTGGCCAGTTCCACGATGTTGTCTTCCGGGCAGCTTTCGATGCCGCAACCTTTGAGGATTTCACCATCAATGCCGACATCGCCGAACTCATTGACAATGATGGCGAGACGCTTGCCATCCAGCTTTTCGAGAAGGCCCCGCAGCAAGGTGGTTTTTCCAGCGCCCAGAAATCCGGTGATGATGGTGCAGGGAACGCGGTTGAGCGTGGTCATGATGTCTCCTCGGTGAAATGCAAAGGGGGAATGCGGGCAACAAGGCCGCGCTTCAAACTATCGGGTCGCCCACGCCACGGCATCAGGCCATCTGTTGCCTGCGACAAAAGACGCGCACCAACCACAAGATCGGCGGCATCGTCTTCACCGAGCGATCCGAACATATACGACCAGCCATCGGCGCTGCGCATGGCGGCACTCAGACCGCGCTTGCAATTGGCAAGGCAATTGACGCTGCGGATATCGACACCCTCTGCCCGCCCCAGATCAATGGCCGCCTGCGCAAGTGTCGCACCGGGACGCGGGTCCGCATTCGGATCGGCTTCGGACCGGCAGCTGCGGCAGACGTACACAACGACACCGGGCGCGGTCTCGCGATCTGCTCTGTCATTCACGCTGGGCGATGTTGATGTAATATCCAAAATTCTGCTTTCCGCGCCTTCAAAATAGTCCTGGGGTGCGGATATCGAAAAACAGCATGCGGCGACACGCACAGCCCTTGTTCGAACAACCGACTGACCGGAGCACCCCGCCCGGCAGACGTTTTTCCTGAAACGGCAGGTCTCCTGGCTCGCGGTTTGTACGCCCTTGCGCCGCCTTCCCGGACTGTGATGTCCAGTGGCTTTCCGGCGCGGGCTCACCGCTTACAGTTGCGGGGGCAGCCACGGATTGGTTTGCATAGCAAACTGTACCGTGTTCCCTCTTAGCTTTTCCCGTTGCCGGAAAAAGACCGTCAGTCCCTAACCCTTAGGCCCTGCGATGCTTGAGTGTCAATGCCACGCATCATTGCTCGCGCATGCGTTTTGGCTATAGTCGCCGCTTCGAAAAGCACGATACCCGGAAGGATGAACCGCCATGACCCGTGACATCAGCGACAGCGAAGCAGAACGCCACCGGGCCAAAATGGTCAATCGAAAGGTAGTTCAGGATGCTGAGGTCTCGGAAAAGACGATCGAAAAAGGCCTGCTGATGATCAACACCGGCCCCGGAAAAGGCAAGTCCACCGCCGCTTTCGGGCTTGCTCTGCGTATGCTCGGCACCGGCAGACGTGTCGGCATCGTGCAATTCATCAAGGGCGCATGGTCCACCGGAGAGCAGGGCGCTTTGGCTCTGTTCGGAGATCGCGTCGAATGGCGGACCATGGGCGAAGGTTTCACGTGGGACACTCAAGATCTGAAACGGGACATCGCTGCCGCATCCAAGGCATGGGAAGAAGCCAAGGTGCTGATGGCCGACGAAACCATCGGTCTTGTGGTTCTCGATGAACTCAACATCGCGTTGCGTTATGATTATCTGCCGCTGGAAGAGGTTCTAGAGACCCTCCAGAACCGGCGCGAAGGCTTGCATGTCATCGTCACCGGGCGCAATGCCAAGCAACCCCTGATCGATGCCGCCGATATGGTGACCGAAATGACGCTGGTAAAACACCATTTCAAGGCAGGCGTGAAGGCACAGTCGGGCATAGAGTTCTAATCCATGACAGCACGCGTCTTGATGTTCCAGGGAACCGGCTCGGATGTCGGCAAGTCGCTGATGGTGGCGGGTCTGGCCCGTGCCTTCGTGCGCCGTGGCCTATCCGTCATGCCGTTCAAACCGCAAAACATGTCCAACAACGCCGCAGTCACCGCGGATGGCGGCGAAATCGGCCGCGCACAAGCCTTGCAAGCGCGTGCCGCAGGCGTTCCGCTTTCGGTCCACATGAACCCGGTGCTGCTGAAGCCACAGAGTGAAACCGGTGCGCAGATCGTCGTGCAGGGTAAGGTCATCGGCAACGCCAAGGCGGCGGATTACCAGCACATGAAGGCGGGGCTGATGCCGCGTGTGCTGGAAAGTTTCGAGCACCTGAAATCTCAGGCCGACCTCATTCTGGTCGAAGGTGCAGGCAGTGCGTCGGAGGTCAATCTTCGCGCAAACGACATCGCCAATATGGGCTTTGCCCGCGCAGCCGACGTTCCGGTCATCCTGATCGGCGATATAGATCGCGGCGGCGTCATCGCCAGCCTCGTTGGGACGAAAACGGTTCTGGATGCAGACGATGCCGCGATGATCCAAGGCTTTATCGTCAACCGTTTCAGAGGCGACCCAAGCCTGTTTGATGACGGCATGCGCATCATTGCAGACAAAACCGGTTGGCACGGCATAGGCCTTCTGCCGCATTTTGCCGATGCCTGCCGCCTGCCTGCCGAAGATGCGCTGGGGTTGACCGCACCCGGACAGCGCAAACCCGACGCAAAAATCCGCATCGCGGTTCCCATCCTGCCGCACATCTCCAACTTCGATGATCTTGATCCTCTGGAAGCGGAACCGGATGTGGAGCTTTTGCGCATACGCCCCGGCCAGGCCATTCCCGGCAATGCCAGGCTGGTGCTGCTCTGCGGCTCAAAATCCACCATCGCTGACCTCGACACGCTGAAAAATGCGGGCTTCGATGTGGATATCAAGGCCCATCTGCGCCGGGGCGGTTACGTACTGGGCCTCTGTGGTGGTTATCAGATGCTGGGCAAAACGGTCGCAGATCCGCAGGGCATAGAGGGTAAGCCTCTTAGGGTGGAAGGATTGAACCTGCTCGATGTCGATACCGTTCTGACAGGCGATAAACGGCTGATCGCCGTCACAGGCAAAAGTTTCGACGGAATATCTTTCTCCGGCTATGAAATGCATGTCGGCGTGACCGAGGGGCAAGATGCAGCTCGCCCATTTTCCCGCATCGGCAACCATACCGAAGGCGCGATATCAGCGGATGGTCGCGTCTATGGCACTTACATTCACGGCCTGTTTGCAGATGACAACCAGCGGAGCGCCTGGCTACAACGGCTCGGCAGCGAAAGCTCGAAGTTCAATTATGAGAAGCAGATGGATCAGGTGCTGGACCGGCTGGCCGCTCACATGGAGCGCCACCTTGATCTCGATGCCCTCTTGGCTATAGCGCGATAAGAGCGGCGATTACGCCAAACAGGCCAATCAGCATCGCATCGGCTATGCGCGCCAGCTTCAAGGCCTTCCGAATGTCGGCAGCGGTCAAATCCCGCCGCCCACCTTCGCCCATAAACCGCGCTTCGATCATCTGCCCACCATATGAGCGTGGACCAGCCAATGCAAAACCAAGTGTGCCAGCCATAGCCGCTTCCGGCCATCCGGCATTGGGCGACCGGTGATGATGGGCATCGCGGAATATGGCGCGCAAGCCTTCCCCCGGCGAAGCACCTTTCACGAAAAAGGCGGCGAAAACAAACAGCAGGCCGGTCAGTCGGGACGCAGGCAGGTTGACCAGATCGTCCAGCCGCGCAGACGCCCAGCCAAATGCCTCATGGCGGGCAGAGCGATGACCGATCATGCTGTCTGCGGTGTTGATGGCTTTATAACCGGCACCTCCGGCCAAGCCCAAGAACCCGAGCCAAAGCGAAGGTGCGACGATGCCATCGGAAAAATTCTCCGCCAGGCTTTCAATCGCCGCGCGGCACACGGCGGCTTCATCCAGATTTTCAGGATCCCGCCCGACGATCATCGAAACCGCCTTGCGGCCACCTTCGATACCGTCGCGCTCCAAAGCCGAGGCCACAGCCGAGACATGATCTTCCAGACTTTTTTGCGCCGGCAGTGAAGCACCCAACACGGCCACAAAAAACAGTCCGAAAGGCAGAGCCAGAAGAATGGATTGCGACATCAGTGCAAGAAGCACGGTCAAGCCGAGGAAAAAGACCAGCGCCACGACACCCATGGCGATGCGGCGTAAAAATGTGTCACCTTCCCGGTTCCATTTTCTATCGAGGAGCGCGATAAGCGAGCCGATCCATGTCACGGGATGGCCGATGCGCTGGAACAACCAGTCGGGGTAACCGACAAGGCGTTCGATCAACAGGGACAGGAAAGCGAGAGCGAAAAACATGGGCGAGAAGATACCAGAGAAAGCGCAACCGGCGATCCGCCATGGCGGCAATCTGGGTCAGGCGCGTCTGCTTTTTCCACAAGCACCCGAACCCTGGATCGATCTTTCCACGGGGATCAATCCACACTCCTATCCGCATTCGCCCGTTCCCGCCAGCGCCTTTGCCCGCCTGCCGGAACCGCGCGCCGTGGAAACGCTGAAGGAGATCGCCGCAACGGCCTTCGGCGCGTCTTCCGCCGCACACATCGCCGCATCCCCGGGGACACAAATGTTGATGCCACTGCTTGCCCAGACCGCCGTTCAGCGCGGTGCGAGAACCTGTGGCGTCTTATCGCCCGCCTACGCCGAACACGCCCGCACTGCCCGCATCGCCGGACTCACTATTACCGAGGTATCAGATATCGAGGCCTTGGCCGCCTTCGATCATGCCGTCATCATCAACCCCAACAATCCCGATGGACGCGCGTGGAAGCGGCCAGAACTTCTCACACTGGCCGACGCCATGCGCCAAAAGGGCGGCATGCTTGTTGTGGACGAGGCCTTCATTGAGACGGGCTATGCCGAAAGCGTTGCGGATGTGGCGACCTCAGACAGCCTCGTCGTCTTGCGCTCCTTCGGCAAGTTTTACGGCATGGCAGGCATCCGCCTTGGCTTCGCCATTGGGCATCCAGATATTGCAGAACGTCTCGAATCCTGGTTGGGACCATGGGCCATCTCCGGTCCGGCTCTGCATATTGCGACTGAAGCTCTAGTAGATCAGGTTTGGCGAGATGAAATTCGACTCCGGCTAAGAGCTGAATCAGAGCGACTAAATGACCTATTGGGGGCAGCGGATCTTTCGATTGTTGGGGGAACATCGCTTTTCACGCTTATCCGCGACGATCGGGCGCCCACCGTCTGCACTCATCTCATGGAAAACGGCATTCTCACACGCAGCTTTGATGAAAGGTCAACCGAACTACGCTTTGGCCTTCCGGGTGAAGAGGCGGAATGGACGAGATTGGAAGCGGCGTTGTCTAACGTTTAGAGTCAAGTGACAGCCAACATTCGTCATCCTCGGGCTTGACCGAGGATTTAACGAACCCAGACGTCAAACGTGGTTAGATCCTCGCCACAAGGGCGAGGATGACGATGGAGAGGGCAACAAGTTGGCAAGGTTAGCCCTTGAACGTATAGGCCTCGATCGACTCCGGCTTCATCTCGACAGAGAATCCTGGCATCTTGGGGGGCATATAGGCCGCGTTCCTGATATCGCAGGGATCGATGAAATGCTCATGCAGATGATCGACATATTCAATAACTCGGCCTTCCTTCGTGCCGGAAACAACCAGATAATCGATCATCGACAGGTGCTGAACATATTCACACAGCCCGACGCCGCCTGCATGTGGCCAGACCGGCAGATCGTATTTCGCGGCGATCAGCAGGACAGCCAGCACTTCGTTCAGCCCGCCCATGCGGCAACTGTCGATCTGCACGATATCGATGGCACCTTCGGCGATGAACTGTTTGAACATGATGCGGTTCTGGCACATCTCGCCAGTCGCGACCTTCACAGAACCGATCGCCTGCCGTATTTTGCGGTGACCTGCAATATCGTCGGGGCTTGTCGGTTCCTCGATGAAAAACGGGTTGGCGAAGGCAAGCTTATTGACCCATTCGATGGCCTGATCGACCTCCCAGACCTGATTGGCGTCGATCATCAGGTAACGGTCGGGGCCAATCACCTCGCGGGCAATCGTCAGGCGGCGAATGTCGTCTTCCAGATCGCGGCCAACCTTCATCTTCACATGGTTGAACCCGGCATCGATGGCTTCCTGGCATAGCCGGCGCAACTTCTCATCACCGTAACCCAGCCAACCGGCGGATGTCGTGTAGCAGGCATAACCATCCCGTTTGAGAAGTTCGACGCGTTCTGCCTTGCCGGCCTGCGCTTTCTTCAGGATCGACAGCGCATCCTCGCGCGTCAGCACATCGGTCAGATAGCGGTAATCGACGATATCGGCGATTTGCTCCGGGCTCATATCGGCCACCAGTTGCCAGACGGGCTTGCCCGCCTGTTTCGCCAGCAGATCCCACACGGCATTGACGACAGCACCGGTGGCCAGATGCATGGCACCCTTGTCCGGCCCGATCCAGCGCAACTGGCTATCGCCGGTCAGATGCCGCCAGTATGTGCCGGGATTTTCCGAAACAGTGGAAAGATCGGTGCCGACGACCAGATGCCGCATTGCCTCGATGGCCATGCAGCATATGTCATTACCGCGGCCGATGGTGAAGGTCAGTCCGTGACCTTTCAAAGCTTCGTGATCGGTATCGAGAATGATGTAAGCTGCGGAATAATCCGGGTCCGGGTTCATCGCATCGGAGCCATCGAGGCTTTGCGATGTTGGAAAGCGTAAATCGAACACACGCAGATCAGTAATCTTGGTCATCGGCCATTCACTCGCAGTCAGGGATCAGAGAACGGGTTCATGCTGGAAAGGTCCAACCGCATAGCTCCGCCATCGCCCGGCGTTCAGCGCATCCGATGTCATTGTCTCAACTCCTCCAGCGTCGCTGCACGAATGCATCTGCGACGATGAAAAAAAGCACAGATAGGCTGCAAACACCAGCAATCAAAGCGGGCGTCAATATCGCAGGAAACAGGGGAGGGGCAATGAGCCTTGGCGAACGCGATCGATGCGCGTCAGCCAAAGCTTGTCAGTGAGGGCCTTAGTGGCGGAAGTGGCGCATGCCAGTGAACACCATCGCAACATTGTGCTCATTGGCTGCATCGATCACGTCCTGATCGCGCATGGAACCGCCCGGCTGGATAACCGCTGTCGCACCGGCAGCAATGGCAGCCAGCAGTCCGTCTGCAAATGGATAGAAGGCTTCAGAAGCCACGGCGGACCCCTTTGTCAAAGGTTCGGAAAGCCCCATGGCTTTCGCGGCATCCTCAGCCTTTTGAGCGGCAATGCGCGCCGAATCGATGCGGCTCATCTGACCGGCGCCGATACCCGCTGTCTGACCATCCTTGGCGTAGATGACGGCGTTGGATTTGACGTGCTTGGCAATCTTGAAGGCAAATTTCATGTCTTCGAGTTCCTGCGCTGTCGGCGCACGCTTGGTCACCACCTTCAGATCGAGGTCCTCGACCATGCCGTTGTCGCGGCTTTGCACCAGAAGACCACCGGAGACGGTTTTAGCGGTAATGCCTGGCGCACGCGCATCCGGCAGGCCGCCA
The DNA here is from genome assembly GCF_014196515.1 of Rhizobium skierniewicense. GTDB lineage: Bacteria > Pseudomonadota > Alphaproteobacteria > Rhizobiales > Rhizobiaceae > Agrobacterium > Agrobacterium skierniewicense. Next base: position 275,732 of record NZ_JACIDV010000006.1, read on the forward strand.
GCAGACAACAGACGCAAGTTCGGCTTGCGGGCAATGATCTGCCTCGCCTCTTCGGTCACATCCGGCGCGATAATGACTTCGGTGAAAAGCTGAATGATCTCTTCGGCCGTTTCGGCATCCAGCGTGCGGTTGAGCGCAATCACGCCGCCGAAGGCGGAGACGGGATCGCAGGCCAGTGCGCGCTTGTAGGCATCCAGCATAGTGGTGCCGGTTGCCACACCGCAGGGGTTGGCATGTTTGATAATGGCAACAGCGGGTGCCGTCTCCGGCAGAAACTCGGACACGAGCTCATAGGCTGCGTCCGTATCGTTGATGTTGTTGTAGGAAAGCTGTTTGCCCTGCAAAAGCTTGGCTGTGGCCACGCCGGGGCGCTTGTCGCCCGTGAGGTAGAAGCCCGCGCTCTGGTGCGGGTTTTCGCCATAGCGCATCTTCTCCTTCAGCACACCACCAATCGCCCGATAGTGGGGGGCTTCTATCGAAAGTGCTTCGGCAAACCAGTTGGAAATGACCGCATCGTAAGCCGCGGTGCGGGCATAGGCCTTGGCGGCAAAACGCTGGCGAAGCGCATAGGTCGTTTGCCCGTCATCTGCCTGCAAGGCTTCCAGCAGTTCTGGATAGTCGCTCGGATCGGTCAACACCGTCACATAGGCATGGTTCTTGGCAGAGGCACGGATCATCGCCGGGCCGCCAATATCGATGTTCTCGACGGTTGTCGGATAATCACCGCCCTTGGCGCGAACCTCTTCGAACGGATAAAGATTGATCACGGAAAGATCGATCGCCTCGATACCATGGGCGCGCATGGCTTCTACGTGGTCGGCATCGTCGCGAATGGCAAGCAGACCACCATGAACATTCGGGTGCAACGTCTTGACGCGGCCATCCATGATTTCGGGAAATTGGGTGATATCGGAAACATCGGTCACCGGCAGACCCGCATCTGCAATCGCCTTGGATGTTCCACCTGTCGACAGAAGCTTGACGCCCATGTTGACGAGGGCACCGCCCAGCTCGATGATATCCGTCTTGTCGGAAACCGACAGCAGGGCTGTGCGGATCTTGACCTTGTCGGGAGCGGGAATTTTTTTGGAAACGACAGCCATCGGGAGAACTCCGTGATGCGTGGAGGACAGGCCGGAGAGCAATCCATCCGGCGGTTGCCGCCGCGTTAGCACAGCTTTGCGCATTAATAAACAGAGCCGGGCATCGGCTTGGGCCGCCAATGGTCGTTTTTAGGCCGGCACAATGCCATTGACCGCTAGAGTTTCTTTTCGATGATCCAGCGAATGTCCGTCATATCGGGAAGGTGAAACGGGATTTCGATCTGCTGCGACGGTCGGATGCCCGAGGCATCCGCCATGAAGACGTCTTCCGCAATCGTCACGGTCTGGCCAGGCGCGGAAAACACCCAGCTTGTGCCATCGCCTGCGCGCATCATGACGGATTCGTCATCCAGCCGGACAAGTTCGATAGACGGATGAATATGAAAGCGCGACACGGCATCAGCAGAGACGGGCGGGCGTTTAACGTCCTGTTCCGGCTGGACGCTATCGCGCCCCTTGATCTTGCTGCCAGCAGCGTTCATTTCCAGCTCGCGCTCGTAAAAATAGCCAAACGCGCTTCGGTAGCCGTCATGCGACGCGCGCAGCACATCGGCACCTTTCTGATCCGTCTCCCGCTCGACCACGACATCGGTGATACCCGATATCATGACCGGGCCGAGCAGGCGTGAGCGCGACAGACGCGACGACGAGGTGTCATTGATCGTCACGGTCGAATGCGCCGCAGTCGAGCGGCTTGCACGCTTGAAGGCATCGACGGCAAATGGCGGAAATCCGGAATTGACGATGAAGCGGTTTCGAGACGACGACATCTCGAACGACAGACAACCGCAATGCGCGCCTCTGGATAGCGCCATGGACTTCGGAATGCCCGCATCGACCACGACCACCGTATCTGCCGCAGACAGGCGTTGATAGGCGATGTCGGACAGCGCGCGAGAAGGGCGCCCGGAGGTCTCGTCATAGCGCAATACCGAGGCCAGCTCATTGGCAAGCGTGACAGTCGCACCGTTAAACAACGCCAGATCGCCATCCTGATGACGGAAGAAGCGAATGGCGGGAAACATGCGGTCGATGGCGGGTACAAGCCCTGGCGGCACGTCATGGCCGAGATTGATGTAGCTTTGACGCAGCGGGAGAAGGTCGAGCATCAAATCCAGTATCACGCGAGGGTTTCGTGATACATGGCCGCCATCCGGCATGATCTGCCGCTCGAGTTCCCGATCGAGCCTGAACCCATGGCGGGCTATTCTGGCAGCACGGTTGGGAAGCGAAATCGAAGCGATCGCTAGGGCGATCCGAATCTTAAGGCGTGTTTCTCCATCCGGTGCGTGTTTCGCGATGAGGTTGAGATAACGCACATGGTAGCCAAGGCTTTTAAGAAAGCGACGGTAAAAGCCAGCATCGGCGTTTTGCAAAATCACGGGCGAATGCGACAGCCAGGCAATCAGCCGCTGCGCTGCGGTTTCCGGCGCCCAAGCCGCGCCGCTGATCTTGCGCCCATGCGTCGAAATCCAGTCGGAGACCAGAATACGCGCTCGCGCGCAGGCCTCGTCGGCTTTGCTTGCACGCACATGCCGCAGCCAACGAAACGCATGCAGCCTTTCTTCAAAGGCGGGCGAGGGCATCTCCAGCACGAAGGGAGAGACGCCACCCGTCTCCAATATCCGCCCTGCCAGCGCGATACGGCCCAGAACCAGTTCCTGAGCAACATAGGGATCGACGGCACGCAGGTCGGTCGGCGCTGCCACGAGACCGTTTGGCACACGATCGGCGACACGCAGGAACTGCAGACGCACAGGTGCACTAAAGATCATGCATCGATCCCACAGGGTACGTATAAAAAACCCTGTTACGCTCAAGCTGCTCTTCAGGGATCCTACCAAACGCGTGTTTCCCGCCTGCGCGAAGATGACTTATGTTTCAAAAGGTGAGTGTTTTTGGATTGGAACGGAAACATCAGTCAAATTTTCACGAAATACTTCATATTTTGTAAACGAACGGCTTTTTTACGAATGATTCCAGACCGGACGCCGCATGGAATTACGACATCCGCCCATCAAGCCGTTGTTTAAAATACGCAAACTGCGGCGGACGCAGCACGACGATCGGGTGATGAAAACCAAGATACCCTATGCATTCACCCGCAGCATCGCAGCATAGAACCCATCTACACCACCGAACATATCAGGGGTCGTGCGAAGCTCGCCCTTGGTGTTCATGGCAGCCTCCATACCTGGGAAATCCGAGATCAAAGCGGGCACACGCTCAAGTCGCCCGTTGTTTGCCAACACGCGCTCGACCATCTCTTCACCCTCTGAAGGATCGAGCGAGCAATTGGAAAACACGACAATACCGCCCGGTTTGACCAGGTTTATGGCATGACGCAGCATCTGCTCCTGCAAGGTAGCGAGCTTGGCAATATCGTTTTTATCCTTCGTCCAGCACACATCGGGATGCTTGCGCAAGGTGCCTGTGGACGAGCAGGGCGCATCCAGAAGAACCGCATCGAAAAGCTCATCCGGCTGATATTTCAGCATATTGCTTTCGATGGTCGTCGCCTTTAGTTTCAACCGACCAAGATTTTCACGTAGCCGTTTTAGACGATTGCCGGATTGGTCGAGCGCCGTCACGTCGGCACCCGCCAGCACCAGTTGCGCCGTCTTTCCGCCAGGTGCCGCACACAGATCGGCAACACGCTTGCCGGTGAGATCGCCCATCAACCGCACCGGCATGCTGGCTGAAAAGTCCTGCACCCACCATTCACCCTCATCGAACCCATCCAGGGCGGAAACAGACCCCTCGAAAGACGCTAGCCGGACGCTGCCATTGGGCATGACCGTGCCGTTCAGCCTTTGCGCCCACTGATCGGGGTCTGACTTGACGGTGACATCGATCACGGAAGGTATGAGCTGCGCTTCTGCCATCTTATGGGCCGCATCGCCGCCGTAGACGGAATTCAGACGGTCGAAAAACCACTCCGGCAGCACAGGGACAGACGAGATTGCCTGGATGATCTCTTCCTTTTCACGCCCCAGTCGCCGCAACACTGCGTTAACCAGTTTCACGAACCGCCGGTTTCGCGGATCACGATGCGCCTGTTCGACCGCCAGATCGACCGCAGAATGATCGGGAACATCGAGATAGATCATCTGCGTCGCACCGACCACCAGAACATGATGAAGTGAGCGCGCACCTTGAGGCAGAGGTCCATCCAGCAGCATGGAAAGAGCAGCCTCGATCCGAGGAAGGTGCCGTAAGGCTGTGTTGACGATAGCTCGTACGAGTGCTCGGTCGGCCAGGCTGAGCGCCCGATAGGCCGGATTGCCATTCTCGGCGTCCAGCATTCCATCGAGCGAGGTTTTCTTGTCCAGAACCGCCGACAGAATTTTAACGGCAGCCGTGCGAGCGCCCAGTCCGGGCTTCCAGCCATCATTGCCGGCTTCGTCGTCACGTCCTCCGCCAGACAGTTTGCGTGTATGCTGCTTTGCAGACTTGGCAGAAGAATTCGATGTCAAGACCAAGGACCTTTACGCTCATTGTTTTGGCCGCTCGCAGCACCGACATTGGGCACGGAGCGTGATTTGCGGACGGACTTACCACTTGTCGGCTGATAGGTCGATGCCTGCGCAAACTCCTGCGTCATGCTGCGTAGGGCAGCAATACGGTTGTCGGTATTGGGATGGGTGGAAAAGAGATTGTCCATCCGCTCTCCCGATAATGGATTGATAATGAACATATGCGCTGTCGCAGGATTGCGCTCGGCGTCTGGATTATGAATCTGCTGAGCCGCGCCTGCGATTTTCTGCAATGCGGAGGCAAGCCACAAGGGGTTGCCGCAAATCTCCGCGCCACGTCGGTCTGCGGAATACTCACGGGTCCGGCTGATCGCCATCTGCACCAGCATCGCCGCCAGGGGTGCGACAATCATCGCTGCCAGCACGCCTATGAAACCAAGCGGATTGTTGTTTTCACGGTTTCCGCCAAAAAAGAACGCGAAGTTGCCGAGCATGGAGATTGCACCGGCAAGCGTCGCTGTGATTGTCATCGTCAGCGTGTCACGGTTCTGGATATGCGCCAGTTCATGTGCCATGACACCGGCCACCTCTTCCGGCGTCAAGCGTTCCATCAGCCCCGTCGATGCCGCCACCGCAGCGTTTTGCGGGTTGCGCCCCGTTGCAAAGGCGTTGGGCTGCGGGCTGTCGTAGACATAGACCTTCGGCATAGGAAGCCCAGCATTGTGGGAGAGGTCGCGGATCATCGCGAAGAAATCAGGCGCGTTGTGCTCGTCCACCTCCTGCGCATTATAGGCGCGCAAAACCATTTTGTCGGAGTTCCAATAGGAAAACAGGTTCATGCCAGCCGCGAACAGGAAGGCAATCATCATGCCACCGGCGCCGCCGATGAGAAATCCAATACCCATGAACAACGCGGTCATGAACGCCAACAACATCGCCGTACGCATCATGTTCATCCAAAAATCTCCGTTCAAAGGTAAAATGGCTTATCAACGCCACCAGACTTCTATAATCTGGTTATAAGAAAATGCTTTTCAATATCCCGTCATGAGGGCTCACAGATCATGCAGAACCCAGACAACGACAACGGTGACAATAAAAAGCGGGAGCTATCGCCTGCCGCGCAACGAGCCTTGCAGGAGGCGGAGGAGCGCCGCAAGAAGGCGAAGGCCATGGAGCTGCCGCCCGAGATCGGTGGACGCGAAGGGCCGGAGGCTGTTCGCTTTGGAGACTATGAAATCAAGGGCCGTGCCATAGACTTTTGAGCAAGACCCACCGAGCCTTGCTTCGTTGAAAATACCAATAATATCAAATATTTAGATTTATTTTTGCTCGAGCAGTCGGCAAACGCTCTCCAGCTGCTCGAGTGTCCGGTAATTGATGCGGATATGCCCACCGTTTCCCTTGTGGTTGATTTTCACATCCAGGCCCAGTGCATCGGACAGCGTACGCTCCAACGCAACGGTATCGGAGTCCTTCTCGTGCTCTTCTCTGCGCGGGAGCGTCGGATTGAGCTGCATATGAATATCGGCCTGTGCCATACGTTCTGCGTCACGAACCGACAACCCCTTCGCTACGATCGAGCGGGCGAGAAAGGTTGGATCCGACGTCGAAACAAGCGCACGCGCATGGCCGGCCGAAAGCGAACCCTCTGCCAGCATACCCCGCACGGCTTCCGGCAGCTTCAAAAGACGCAGGCTATTCGCGACGTGACTGCGGCTCTTGCCGATAATTTCCCCAAGATCGTTTTGCGTATATCCATGCTCGGCAATCAACTGATCGTAGCCCATCGCTTCTTCAAGCGGGTTGAGATCGGAACGCTGAACGTTTTCGACAATAGCGAGCTCCAGCGCCGTGCGGTCGTCGACGTCACGGACAATGACGGGAACATCCGTGAAGCCCGCGAGTTGTGCGGCTCGCCAGCGACGTTCACCGGCAATAATCTCATAGCGGCCTTCGGCCACCGTCCGCACAACGACAGGCTGAACGATGCCGTGCTGACGAATAGAGGATGCGAGATCCTGTAACTCGCCTTCATCGAAATGTCTGCGCGGGTTGCGGGCGCTGCGCGCGATAAATTCAATCGGTATCGTGCGGTCAGCCGCCACGGCTTTCTGCGGTTCACCGACAGGAAGAGGCTGGTCCATTTCACCGATCAATGCGGCGAGTCCGCGTCCCAGTCGACGCTTGGAAAGATCATCACTCATTTTCAAACTCCGTAAAACCAATGAGGCATCGCACGAGAAAAGCCCGTTCAGACGCATGATGGAATGATAAGCGGTCCAAAGACGCCGTTGAGAAAAATTTTTTGGTTGCGTCAGGCCGCTTTACGAATACGTTCGCGCTGGATGACTTCGGATGCCAATTGCAAATAGGCTTGGCTACCGGCGCATTTGAGGTCGTAGAGGATGGCAGGTTTACCATAGGACGGCGCTTCGGACACACGCACGTTGCGCGGAATGAGCGTGTGGTACACCTTTTCACCAAGATGAGTGCGCACATCGGTGACGACCTGCTGCGCAAGATTATTGCGCGAATCGAACATCGTGAGGACGATGCCCTGGATATCGAGCCCTGGATTGACCGTCGCTCTGATTTGATTGACCGTATCCAGCAATTGACTCAGTCCTTCGAGAGCGAAGAATTCGCATTGCAACGGTACGAGCACCGAATGCGCAGCCGCCATCGCGTTCATCGTCAGCAAATTGAAGGAAGGCGGGCAATCCACGAGAATGTAGGAATAGGCTCGTGCTTCATCCGATTGAAGGGCATTCTTCAGCAGGAAAACACGGTTCGCAGCATTAGCGACCTCCATCTCGAACCCCAGCAGGTCCATCGTGGACGCGATGATATCGAGGTTTGGAACCGCGGTCGGCACGACGACCTCCGATACGGTATTCGTGCCAATCAATAGATCATAGGAGGACAGCGTGCGAGAACGCCTGTCGATGCCGAGACCTGTGCTGGCGTTGCCCTGTGGATCGAGGTCGACCACCAGCACGCGCTCGCCTATGGCCGCCAGCGCGGTTGCCAGATTGATGGCAGTTGTCGTCTTACCGACCCCGCCTTTCTGGTTTGCAATCGTGATGATCCGGTTTTTATCAAACATAGGGTGCACCTGCTGGTCAATCAGCGTTTCGCTGCGAGCTGACTGATTTCAAGCACCACAGAACTCGCTTCAACGCTGCTATTATGTATTAACAGATCAAAATCCCAACGACCACGCGCTTTTTCGAGCTCGGCCTCATAATCCCTGCCTTTATTCAGAAAACAGCGCAGGTCAACATTCTGGGCGGCCCAGGGCTCGATATAATCCAGGAGAAGATCAAGCTCGGCGAGAGCACGCGCGGAAATCACGTCACAGGGGCCGACGATGCCGTGCGCAGATTCGATCCGAACAGGATGCACCGAGCCACGAGCACCCGTTTCCTTGAGGGCAACTCGCAGGAAAGCAGCCTTTTTATTGTTGCTTTCGATGAGATTGACCCATCCTTCCTTCAATTCAGCGAGAAAAATAGCAGTAATGATACCTGGAAATCCACCACCACTACCGAGGTCTGCCCATGTCAAAGGCTTCGGTGCCAACTGAAAGATTTGAGCACTATCGGCGATATGCCTTGACCAAAGGTCCCCAAGTGTAGACGGCGCCACGAGATTGGTCGTGGCATTCCATTTCCTGAAAAGTTCAACGAAGTGTTCAAGACGATCCAATGTTTCACGTGAAACACTTCGGCCGTTTATGTTCATATTGGGACTCGTTATGGCTGTGCACGCAACTTTGAAGTTTGGCTATATGAGCCTTTTTTGACCAACGCAAGAATCAACGACACGGCCGCAGGTGTCATTCCATCCACTCGTGCCGCCTGGGCGATATTCATGGGTCTGGCGCGTTGAAGCTTCTGCTTGAGCTCGTTAGACAATCCTGAGAGAATTGAGAAGTCAAAGTCTTCAGGAATCTTGCGATCTTCATCGCGTTTGATATCGACAATATCCGCACTTTGACGCTGCATGTAGACAGCGTAACTGGCCTCGATCTCGAGGACCTCTGCCACCTTGCGATTCATAGTCGACAGCTCCGGCCACTCCGCCTCCAGCGTCTTTAGCGTAATGTCGGGATAAGCGAGTAATTCGTATGCCGTTCTTCGCTTACCATCATTGTTCAGCTTTATGTCGTGTTTTGCCGCCTGCGTTGGCGTGATCGACAAAGCATTCAACCGTGCTCGTTCCTGATCAATATTATTGAGAAAGGCAGCAAAGCGGCTGGAGCGATCCCGCGCGACGATGCCCGCCTTGATACCGAGTGGTGTGAGGCGCAAATCAGCATTATCGACACGGAGCGACAGACGGTATTCAGCCCGTGACGTGAACATACGGTAGGGCTCGGTCACACCCTTTGACGTCAGATCATCGATCATGACACCGATGTAAGATTCAGTCCGGCTGAAATGAATGGCATCACTGCCGCCTGCGAACAGGGAGGCATTGAGGCCGGCGACAAGACCTTGCGCCGCAGCCTCCTCATAGCCCGTCGTGCCATTGATCTGACCAGCCAAAAATAGCCCCGGGACCTTACGACATTCCAACGAGGGTTTCAGCTCCCGGGGATCGACATAGTCATATTCGATCGCATATCCAGGCTGAAGGATCTGAACGTGTTCCAGTCCGGGTATTGTCTTGATGAACATCTCCTGCACGAAGGCTGGCAGAGACGTGGAGATACCGTTGGGATAGATTGTGTCGTCATCCAGTCCTTCCGGCTCCAAAAAAATCTGGTGGCCATCACGCTCTCCAAAGCGGACGATCTTGTCTTCGATGGATGGGCAATAGCGAGGTCCGACACCTTCGATTTGCCCTGAATACATGGCCGACAGATGAATATTGTCTTGAATGATCTTGTGACCAGCGGGGGTGGTCCTGGTAACTCCACATTCGATCTGAGGATTTGTGATTCTGTCGGTCATGAAGGAGAAAGGAACAGGTTCTTCATCCGCACCCTGACGCTCAACTGCGTCCCAATCGATTGTCTTACTGCTCAGGCGAGCAGGTGTTCCGGTTTTGAGCCGACCCATCGCAAGTCCCGCACGCACAAGGGTATCCGATAATCCTAAGGATGGTTTCTCACCCACGCGCCCCGCTGGAATCTTTTCGGAACCGATATGAATGAGACCGCGCAGAAACGTTCCACTGGTCAGAACGACTGCCCGGCACGCAATCTTTCGACCATCCGACAGAGTGACTGAGGTTATGATGCCGGTTTTCATGTCGATATCGAAAGCGTCACCCTCGATGATCGTCAGATTCTCGATAGCGTTGATTTCCGCTTGCATCGCCTCTCGGTAAAGACGACGGTCTGCCTGTGTACGGGGACCACGCACAGCAGGCCCTTTCTTACGATTCAGCATGCGAAACTGAATGCCGCCCTGATCAGCGACACGCCCCATAAGGCCATCGAGCGCATCAATTTCCCTGACGAGATGGCCTTTTCCGAGACCGCCAATGGCCGGATTGCACGACATAACGCCGATCGTCATTTTGTTATGGGTCAACAGCGCCGTGTTGGCACCATGTCGGGCCGCTGCAGCAGCAGCTTCACTGCCAGCATGGCCACCACCAATTACAACGACATCATATGTCATCATAAATCTCTTTATCCCTGTCGCGCCCATGGGCTACGAGATGTTTCACGTGAATCATTTGCCGACACAGAACTCGGAGAATATCACACCGAGCAAATCTTCGACATCGACACGCCCGGTGATACGACCGAGAGCCGTAGCGGCAAGACGCAGATATTCCGATCGGATCGCCAGATCCATGCCGTCTGATGCCAAAGCATCACTAACATAGTTGCGCGTCTCTTCAAGTCGTTTCTTGTGGCGTGCCCTAACAGGTCCCAGTGTGAACGACGCGCCAACGCGCTCTTCAATTGCCGCTGCGATGGCGGAGCGAAGATGATCCAGCCCTGTTCCGGTTCTGGCAGACAGCGCAATATCGCACTGGCTAGTGACGGTTTCGATCATATCACATTTGGTTGCGATCTTGAGAATTCTCTTATTGGCGTCGATCGGGAATTGTTGCGGAACCGAATCGATATCGGATAGAAACAAAATGAGGTCGGCATTCTCGGCAGTGAGACGCGCACGCCTTATACCTTCTTGCTCCACAACATCATCGCTTTCTCGCAGTCCGGCTGTGTCGAACAGCGTCACCAGGTATCCGCCGACGTTGAGATCGACGCTGAGAACGTCACGCGTCGTTCCGGCGATATCCGTGACAATTGCCACGTCACGTCCGCTCAACGCGTTCATAAGAGTCGATTTGCCGACATTAGGAGCGCCGACGAGGGCCACTTTAAACCCGTCGCGGATGATTTCACCACTCGAACCTGCGTTTAAATGGAGATGCAATTCATCCTGGAAAGCCGAAACATCTCTCCAAACCTGGGCCGATACCGAATCTGGAACGTCTTCTTCGTCCGAAAAGTCCAACTCGGCCTCAATCAAGGCCCGGCACCGCGTCAGACGTTGCGCCCACCCATCATAAAGTTCAGACAGCCTGCCACTCGTTTGCTCAACAGCCAGACGCCGCTGCATCTCTGTTTCTGCTGTGAGAAGATCCGCAAGCCCCTCGACTTCGAGAAGGTCCATCTTGCCATTATCGTAAGCGCGCTTGGAAAATTCACCCGCCTCCGCTGGACGCACTGCCGGTATGGCGTCCAGCTCTGAAAAGACCGCTGCAACAACCGCTTTACTACCATGGACATGCAATTCGACACAGTCTTCGCCCGTGAAAGAGTTCGGAGCAGGAAAATTGAAGACAAGCGCCTGGTCTATCGGATCATCGTTGCGGTTCCGAATCGTTTTCAGAGCGGCTCTGCGGGGCAGGGGTAAATCACCTCGGATCAATCTCTCCAACGCATGATGTGCCTGTGGACCGCTGATACGCAAGATCGCCACACCGGCGGGTAGTGAGCCGCTGGAGAGAGCGTAAATCGTATCATTGGATGGCAACATTGGTTTTCAGTCCTTCAAACGCTGGAAGTCAGGCTGTCATCACGGTTATACTAATCCCGTTCAAAAGAATGGCCGCGCCCGTTTGATCGGACGCGGCCTTATAGCCTTACAGGAAGAATCCCGCTTTAAGTGTTCATCGAATCGAAGAAGTCGCCATTGTTCTTGGTCTGCTTCAACTTGTCGATCAGGAACTCGATGGCATCTGTCGTCCCCATCGGCGCCAAGATACGACGCAGAACGAAGATTTTCTGAAGATCCTGACGCGGAACGAGGAGGTCTTCCTTACGGGTGCCGGATTTGAGGATGTCCATGGATGGGAAGATACGCTTGTCGGCGACCTTGCGGTCCAGCACAATTTCCGAGTTGCCGGTTCCCTTGAACTCTTCGAAGATTACTTCGTCCATGCGGCTACCCGTATCGATCAGAGCCGTCGCTATGATCGTCAGCGAGCCGCCTTCCTCGATATTTCGGGCGGCACCGAAGAAGCGCTTTGGACGCTGCAAGGCATTGGCATCTACACCACCCGTCAAGACCTTGCCGGAAGACGGAACGACGGTGTTGTAAGCACGGCCGAGGCGTGTGATCGAATCGAGCAGGATGACGACGTCACGGCCATGTTCGACAAGACGCTTGGCCTTTTCGATAACCATTTCGGCAACCTGAACATGGCGAACGGCAGGCTCGTCGAAGGTAGAGGAGACGACCTCACCCTTCACGGAACGCTGCATATCCGTCACTTCTTCTGGCCGTTCGTCGATGAGAAGAACGATCAGGTAACATTCTGGATGATTGGCCGTAATCGAGTGGGCAATATTTTGGAGAAGTACAGTCTTACCGGTACGTGGTGGGGCAACGATGAGGCCACGCTGACCTTTACCGAGCGGTGTAACGAGATCCATCACCCGGGCGGACAGATCCTTGGATGTCGGTATTTCGAGTTCCAACTTGAAGCGCTCATTCGGATAAAGCGGCGTCAGATTGTCGAAATGCACCTTATGGCGGATTTTCTCTGGATCGTCGAAGTTGATGGTATTGACCTTGAGAAGGGCGAAATAACGCTCACCTTCCTTGGGTCCACGAATCGGTCCTTCGACGGTATCGCCCGTTTTCAGCGAAAATCGGCGGATCTGTGATGGCGAGATATAAATATCATCCGGGCCTGGCAGATAGTTGGCATTGGCAGATCGCAAAAAACCGAAGCCATCCTGAAGGACTTCAACGACACCTTCGCCGATGATTTCAACATCCTGACTGGCAAGAACCTTGAGGATTGCAAACATGAGCTCCTGCTTGCGCATCGTGCTCGCATTTTCGACTTCCAGGGATTCGGCAAACGTCAGCAAATCGGTAGGGGATTTGCTCTTGAGTTCCTGAAGCTTCATTTCAGCCATGAAGAGAAAGACCGTCTTTAAAATATGTGTGTGGGGGAAGGCTTGTTCGCGAATCAGGTACTGTGGGTGGCCCGCAGACGGCTGAATAATTCACATGCCATTGAGATAAGTGACCGGAAAATAGCGTTTCAGCCTTCAAGCTGCAAGAGGAAAGCACCAATTCCGAGAAATTTATCGTGAACGGCCATTATCCGAATGGTTTCACAACCACCAGTATGACAATGGCGATCATCAGAAGCGTTGGAGCCTCATTCATCAACCGCCAGTGACGGGCGGTACGCGTGTTCTCATCACGGGCAAAACGCTTGGCGCTGCGGCTGAAATAGACATGGGTCGCGGTCATCAGCACCACCAGCGCGATCTTCGCATGCAGCCAGCCACCCTGGAAACCATAAACCGACCAGGCGAGATAAAGCCCCAACACCCAGGAAATCATCATGGCAGGGTTCATGATGATCTTAATCAGACGTTGCTCCATCACCTTGAAGGTCTCGGACTTGTCCGAACCCGTCTCCGCATCGGTGTGGTATATGAAAAGCCGCGGCAAGTAGAACAACCCGGCCATCCAGGAGATGACGGCGATGATATGCAGCGCCTTGATCCAGAGATAGGCATCCGCGGGATCGGCATGCAGGACAGCGGCAATCAGTCCCACAAAAACTACAAGAGCGGCGCCCGCGCGCAAACGCGCCTTGCGACCTGATGTGTCGGACGTCGCTTTTTCCCGTGTCATCGCCGCGCCTCATGAGATCGCACCCGCGCCACCAGTTTCGCTACATTTTCCGGATCGGCCTGCGGCGTGATGCCATGGCCCAGATTAAAGATCAGTGGACCATTGCCAAGCTGTTCCAGGATCGTATCGATCCCGTCTTCCAGCGCCTTACCGCCAGCCACCATGCGCATCGGGTCCAGATTGCCCTGCACAGGCCCGTCTTTTTGAAGGTCACGGGCGAAGGAAAGCGGGATGCTCCAATCGAGGCCAATGGCATCAGCCTTGGTTTTCTGACGGTAATCTTTCAGCATAATACCGGCACCCTTGGCAAATGCGATGATCTTGGCGTCCGGCCGGCGAGCCCGAACGGACTGGATGATGCGCGCGACCGGCTTGATCGCATAATCTTCGAATTCCTTCTCACCCAGAACACCCGCCCAGGAGTCGAAAATCTGCACCGCATCGGCACCCGCATCCAGCTGGGCTACGAGATAGTCGGCAGACACCTCCGCGAGAAACGCCAGCAGATGTTCCATAGCCTGCGGATGTTGGTAGCCAAACAGGCGCGCGGGCGCCTGGTCGGGTGTTCCGTGTCCGGCAATCATGTAGGTGGCGACCGTCCAGGGAGCGCCACAGAAGCCGAGCAGTGTGGTCTTGGACGGAAGTTCCGCCCTCAATCGTCTCACCGCCTCAAACACCGGTGCAAGATGCGGCAAGATATTATCGGCCTTCAGTGCCGAAATCTCATCCGTAGTAATCGGGTCCATTGCCGGACCCCGCCCTTCGGTGAAGGTGACATTGCGATGGAGCGCGTCCGGGATCACGAGAATATCAGAAAACAGGATAGCCGCATCGAGTTCAAAGCGACGGATAGGCTGAAGCGTGACCTCCGTTGCCAGCGCAGGATTATAGCATAGGTCGAGGAAACTTCCCGCCACCTTCCGCGTTTCTCGATACTCCGGGAGATACCGACCCGCCTGCCTCATGAGCCAGATCGGAGGAGGGGTGAGTGTCTCCCCGCTCAATACCTTCAAAACGTTCCGTTCAGCCATCAGCCCATCTTTTCTAAAATATAATAAAAGAGATTCTTAGAGATTTTCTATTTCTTAGAGTCTGTGAGTAGCAAGGATTAAATCCTGTCCGGCGGATATGCCGCATCCAGACAAAACCGGTCACGGCGGTGGAATGATCAAACATAAGCTTGTCAACGATCGGGGGTAAAGACAAATTCACCAAATTTTTCAGTTTGTTAGATATTGATGGTGTCATCAACTTCCTGTGGATAAACGGTGCATGATTTTTAAGAGCTTTCCGTTCTCCTCACAATTCACAAGTCGCCTTCCGCTTGCTACACAAAAACCCGATTGTGGATAAACCGGCAGTTTTACACCGGCCGGTCCGCGGGCAAGGCTAACGCCACAGCTTGTCCAGTGTTATCAACAGGGAGCGGAAAACAGCGTGGAGAACACAAAAAGCTTCTTCCATCTTCATCTGATTTCTGACTCCACGGGCGAGACTCTCATGTCGGCGGGCAGGGCGGTGTCGGCCCAGTTTCACGCTGCCATGCCGCTGGAACACGTTTATCCGATGATCAGAAACCAGAAACAGCTTCAGCAGGTGATAGACAGCATCGATAAAGAACCGGGTATCGTGCTCTACACAATCGTCGATGAGCATTTGGCGCAGTTCCTGGATCTCCAATGCCACGCGATCGGCGTTCCCTGCGTCAACGTGCTAGAACCGGTCATAGGCATTTTTCAGACCTATCTCGGCACCACATCCAGGCGAAGGGTCGGAGCACAACATGCCCTGAATGCAGATTATTTTGCCCGTATAGAGGCCCTGAACTTCGCGATGGATCACGATGACGGGCAGATGCCGGAAAGTTATGAGGAGGCGGATGTCGTCCTTATCGGTATCAGCCGCACGTCGAAAACGCCCACCAGTATCTATCTCGCCAATCGTGGCGTCAAAACCGCCAATATTCCCGTCGTGCCTGGCGTGCCTTTGCCGGAAAGTCTTTACAAGGCCACAAGGCCGCTGATCGTCGGACTGGTCGCGACGTCCGATCGAATATCTCAGGTTCGCGAAAACCGCGAATTGGGGACAACAGGTGGTTTTGACCGCAGACAATATACAGACCGGGCGACCATCATGGAGGAGCTGAAATATGCCCGTGCGCTTTGCGCTCGCAATGATTGGCCACTGATTGACGTCACGCGCCGGTCTATCGAAGAGACAGCTGCCGCCATTCTTGCCCTTCGGCAAAGGACACGTTAATCCCTTCGCTTCCTTCTTCGGAGACTGGGTTGATGAAACCGGACCTTATCCTTGCATCCACGAGTGCGTCCCGGCAGATGCTGATGCGCAATGCCGGTCTGACCTTCACGGCCCAGCCGGCCGATATCGACGAACGCGCCATAGACACGCGGTTGGTCAAAGACGGCGCTACGCCTGACCGTATCGCGGTGGAGCTGGCCAGGGCCAAGGCCCTTGCGGTCAGCGCAGCGCGACCGGACGCTTTCGTGCTTGGCTGTGACCAGACCATGTCGCTTGGATCACGCATTTATCACAAGCCGAAGGATATGACCGAGGCTCATGCCAATCTCATGTCCTTGTCTGGAAAAACGCATCGCCTGAACTGCGGTGCAGCGTTAGCGCATAAGGGAGCAGTCATCTGGGAAACCGTGACCTTTGCAGACTTGACCGTTCGCGCTTTGAGCAACGATTTCGTTGCGCGTCATCTCGAGCGCGTCGGATCGAACGTGCTATCGAGCGTTGGCGCCTATCAGCTGGAAGGGGAAGGCGTTCAGTTGTTCAGTGCGATAGAGGGCGACTATTTCACCATTCTCGGACTACCGCTTTTGCCTCTCTTAACAAAACTCCGCGACTTGGGCCTGATCGATGGTTGATTCACGTGAAACATTAACCATCAAGGCCTTCGTTACAGGCTACCCGATTAAACATTCCCGATCTCCGCTCATTCATCGCTATTGGCTCGAAGCTTTCGGTATCGGCGGTTCCTATGATGCGATAGCCGTTGCGCCTGAGATGTTTGAACATTTCATGACCGATTTGAAGTCTGGCAAGAGCACATTTGTCGGTGGCAATGTCACAATACCCCACAAGGAATCCGCCTACCGATTGGCCGATAAGCCTGATGACGTCGCGCAAGAGCTGGGTGCCGCAAACACCCTGTGGTTGGAAGACGGTCAGCTTCACGCGACCAATACCGATGGCTATGGCTTCCTGTCCAATTTAGACGCCCGCTGCCCAGGCTGGGATAAGACGGACAGGGCAGTGGTTCTGGGCGCAGGCGGTGCCAGTCGTTCGGTTATTCAGGCGCTCTGCAATCGCGATATCGGTGAAATCAATGTCGTCAACCGCACGATTGGTCGCGCAAAAGAATTGCGTAGCCGGTTTGGCGTGCGTGTCTTTGCCCATCCACTGGAAGCACTGCCGGAGGTTCTGGCCGGCGCAGGCCTGTTCGTCAACACGACCTCATTGGGAATGGATGGCGCAGAAGCACCGCAGATCGATTTTTCTGCCCTCCTGTCAAGTGCGATCGTGACGGATGTGGTCTACGTTCCCTTGAACACACCGATCCTCAAAGCGGCGCAGAGCCACGGTTTCACAACCGTCGACGGCCTCGGTATGCTGCTCTATCAGGCAAAACCTGGCTTTGAAAAATGGTTCGGCGAAGCACCTGACGTGAACGAAGAATTGCGAGCGATCATCATCGCCGACATGGACAAACACGCATGATCACCATTGGCCTGACGGGCTCCATCGGAATGGGGAAATCGACAACGGCAGCACTGTTCGCCAAAGAGGGCGTAGCTGTTTGCGATTCCGATGCGCTGGTGCATGATCTCTACGGCAATGAGGCGGTTCCGTTGATCGAAAATGCGTTCCCTGGCACCACGCAGAACGGGCGCGTGGATCGCGAAAGGCTGGCTGGGAAATTGCGTGACAATCCGGCTCACTTTAAGGTGCTGGAACAGTTGGTTCACCCGCTTGTCCAAAAAAAGCAAAAGCAGTTTTTGGATGCGCAGCGCTTGAGAGGTGTCGAATTCGGCCTTCTGGATATTCCTTTGCTGTACGAAACCGGCGCGCAGGCGCGCGTTGACACCGTGGTGGTGGTGTCTTGTCCGCCCGATATCCAACGGCAGCGTGTTCTTTCACGACCGGGGATGAGCGAGGAAAAATTTCAGATGATCCTTGCGCGGCAGATGCCGGATGAGGAAAAGAGAAAGCGTGCCGATTTCGTGATCGATACGGGCAAAAGCCTGGATGATGCGAGGGAGCAGGTGCTGGCAGTGTTGGCCGCCTTGCGGTCAGATCAACACGGGAACATGTGATCATGCGCGAAATCATCTTCGATACGGAAACGACGGGTCTGGAATCCAAGGCCGACCGCATCATCGAAATCGGCGGCATCGAGCTGTTCAACCATTTTCCAACCGGTCGTACGCTTCATCTCTACATCAATCCGGGGGATCGCAAGGTCCATCCCGACGCTTTAGCCGTGCACGGTATTACCGACGAGTTCTTGAAGGACAAACCGAAATTCGAGGATGTCGTTCAGGAGATCAGGGATTTTTTTGAGGGCGCGCGCTGGGTCGCCCATAATGCGACATTCGATATGGGTTTCATCAACGCCGAGTTTGCCCGCATTGGTATCGAGCCAGTCCCACCTGAAGTCGTCACCGACACCTTGTCGATGGCGCGGCGCAAACACCCGATGGGCCCGAACTCGCTGGATGCGCTTTGCCGTCGATATGGCATCGACAATTCACACCGCACCAAGCATGGCGCCTTGCTCGACTCCGAACTTCTGGCGGAAGTCTATATCGAGATGATCGGCGGACGGCAGACCGCGCTCGGTTTTGGAAGTGCTGTGAAGACGCAGTCGACCGGGATCGTGGAGGACGTACCGGTTGATGTGATCGTGCGGGAGAAAACATTGCCACAAAGATTGGATGCAGAAGCAGCGGCGGCGCATGGCAAGCTCGTTCTGTCGATGGGCACCAAGGCGATCTGGAACAAATATCAGCAGAACTGAGCGTGGCGAAATGCCGTCAGGAATTTGCGCATTAAAAAACCCGGGCTTTTGACCCGGGTTGTTTTTTTGATCGATGGTTGGACGATCAGTTCGGAACGGCCTGAACCTTGGCGCGGGCCTGTTCTTCTGCAACGCGCTGCGCAAACATCTGGGAAAAATCGATTGGATCGATCATCAATGGTGGGAAGCCACCATTGCGCGTGACGTCTGCGATGATTTGGCGCGCGAATGGGAAGAGAAGACGCGGGCACTCGATAAAGAGAACCGGCAGCATATGTTCCTGCGGAAAACCGGTGATGCGGAAGACGCCGCCATAGACCAGCTCGGCCACGAACAGAACCTTGTCACCATCCTTGGCTTCGGCGTTCAGCGTCAGCACCACGTCGAAGTCAGAACCGGAAATAGGGTTCGCATTGACGTTGACATTGATGTTGATTGCAGGGGCCCCCTCGCGGGCCTGAAGCGAACGAGGAGCGCCCGGATTTTCGAAAGACAGGTCTTTCGTGTACTGGGTCAGAATGTTGAGGGAGGGGTTTGCACCGTCCTGCGCACCGTTTTCAGTGGTCATATTATGTCCTCGCGGATTGAATTCTTGGAAGCCCGTCTATCATCTCGACTATGGCCTTACAACCCTTTGATATGAGGGTTGGTCTCAGGGTTTGGGCAAGTCTCGGTCATCCCGCTTCTGTGACCAAGGAGATTGCCCGGGACCGTCGCGGTGGAAGTCGTCTTCATCCAGGTCGACCACCTTCGCCGATGGTTCGCCCTTCGCACCGGGACGAAATCCCCTGCCTTTGAACGAACTTGCCACGACAATGCGCGGACCGAACGATGTCCAGATCAGCGACCGGAAGCCGGGGATGAGAAGAAGAAGGCCGATCGTATCGGTGATGAAACCGGGCAGGAAAAGCAGAATACCCGCGATCACACGCATGCCGCCATTGACGATGGCTTGCGCTGGCTCACCGCCGGTGCGGCTAGCATTTTGAAGATTGCGAATCATCCCAAGGCCGCCCGACCTCAAGATAACGAGACCGAGGAACGAGGTGAACAGAATGAGCGCCAGGGTGAGCCAGACACCGAGCGCCTTGCCCACGACAATGAAGCCGGCAATTTCCAGGATCGGCATCAACAGGACGACGATGGGTACCAAAGAGAAACGCATAATCCGAGCCTTGCGTGTTGTTGGAACCCGTGCGCCTCATCCGAACGCAGACGAACATGTCCCAACGAAATGAACCTACGCACCGGACGTAACTGAGAAGCGTTTCACGTTCCTCCGATGCCTGAACCTCACCCTATCGACAAATTGCCCGCCTTGGGAGACCAACGCTTGAATCTGTATATTTGAATGATGAACAGATGCAGACTATATGATGTGTAGAAATTTGAATTTAAATGGTGGTGTCGGTAAAAGATGAACGCAAGCGACCTTATAACATTGTTTTTTCTTGTGGTTGCGGTGCTGGTTTTCTTCCAGCTTCGCAGTGTCCTTGGTCGTCGTACCGGCAATGAAAAGCCGCCTGTTGATCCCTATTCTCCACGCGATGCAGTCAAATCGTCCTCTGCCGACGATAACAAGGTCGTGACCTTGCCGAAACGAGGCGACGAGGAAGAGGAAAACCGCTTCGCCGAGATCGACGCCGTCGCACCTGTCGGGTCTGCGCTGAATGACGCTCTGCGGGATCTCAACAAGACCGATCCGACCTTCCGCCCGAAGGAATTCCTGAACGGCGCGCGCATGGCCTACGAGATGATCGTCATGGCATTTGCCGAAGGCGACAGAAAAATCCTCAAGGATCTCTTGTCGAAAGAGGTCTATGAGGGTTTCAACGCAGCGATTTCCGAGCGGGAAAGCAGTGGTGAGGTGGTGAAATCCACATTCGTCGGCATCCAACGGATCGAGATCACCCAAGCCAGCATCCGCGATTCCGAAGAGCAGATCACCCTGCGCATCGTCAGTCAGCTGATTTCCGCCACGTATGACAAGGATGGCAAGCTGATCGATGGCGATCCCGAAAGTGTATCGGATGTCGACGACATCTGGACCTTCTCGCGCGATATCCGCTCACGCGATCCGAACTGGAAGCTGATTGCGACCGAATCCGAACAATGAGCAGCACTGGCCGGGCTTTCCGTTTAGAAGAGGTATCGTTCGAACAACTGCCCGGTTGGCAGACGGACGATCCTTCTTCGCTGCTTCCGGCCATGCAATCCGTCCTCTCGCACCTGCGTCGTGCCAAACCCTACCGGACAGGCGCGCTGGGACTGAGCGCGCAGGAGCTTTCTGCGCTGCTGGAAAAAGCTGACGAAACCAGCTTCAAGGGCGCAGGCTCGGCTCGGCTGTTTTTCGAAAACCATTGCGTAGCCTTCAAGATAGCGCCGTCCCACGGCAAAAGCGGCTTCGTAACCGCGTTTTACGAGCCGGAACTCGCCGTAGCGGCAAAGCCCGATGCGACCTTCAGATATCCGATTTATCGCCGCCCCTCTGATCTTGTCGATCTGGATGATGCCAACAGGCCGTCCGATATGGATTCTTCCTACGTCTTCGGGTTGCAGCACAACGCAAAAATTTCCCCCTACCCCGACAGGGGCGAGATCGACAGGGGTTATCTGGATGGACGCGGTCTGGAAATCGCCTGGGCGAAATCGAAGGTCGATCTGTTCTTCGTGCATGTTCAAGGCGCAGCCCGTCTTGTCTACGGGGACGGCACGATCCGGCGTATCACCTATGCGGCAAAGGCGGGACATCCGTTTTCCGCCGTTGGTCGTCTTTTGCTGGATAGGGGTGAACTCGACCCCGCCACCATCTCCATGCAGACCATCCGTCAATGGCTGAATGATCATCCCGACAAGGTGGATGAGGTACTTTGGCACAATCGCTCTTACATATTCTTCCGTGACGCGGATGTGGAGGGCTTGGAGCTTGGTCCGATTGCGGCAGCCAAGGTTCCGTTGATTGCGGGCAGGGCTCTTGCGGTGGACCGCCTGATCCACACCTTCGGCTTTCCGTTTTACATCCATTCGCAAAGCCTGACACACCTGGATGATGGGCGCCCTTTTGCGCGGCTGATGCTGGCTCTCGATACGGGCTCTGCCATTGTCGGTCCTGCGCGTGGCGATATTTTCACCGGCTCCGGCGATGAGGCGGGCGAACGTGCCGGGACGGTGCGCAACAACGCGGATTTCTATATCCTTATTCCGCGTGAGGCGGCGGAAAGGTATCGCTGAATGAAGGGCGGGCGCAAACTCGGGCGGGACGAACGGATTTTATGGGGCAAGGTCGCCAAGACGACGCGGCTGATTTCCGGCCGCGTTGAGGATCTGATCGCCTTCGAGGCACTCGAAGCCGAGGTCGAACCCGCTCCCCCGACAACACCCGCAAAGACGTCCAGTCCTCCGTTTCCAAAGATGATCATCGAGCCGGTGCCGCAACCGGCCGCGATGGCCTCGGACAAAAAACGCATCCACAGCCCGCTGGAAAAACCTGTAAAGCGTAAACTCACCCGTGGGCGATTGCCGCTCGAAGCGCGGATCGATCTTCACGGCATGTTCCAGAGCGAAGCCCATGCGGTTCTTCTCGATTTTCTCGTTCGTGCCCATGAGCGCGGCCTGCGCCACGTTCTCGTCATCACTGGCAAGGGCCGCTCGATGGGCAGCGATGGGGCTCTTAAACGGGCAGTGCCGATGTGGTTTTCCAAACCGGAGTACCGGCATCTCATCTCGTCCTATCAAGACGCCTCGATGAACCATGGCGGCGATGGCGCGCTCTATGTTCGTCTTGCCCGCCGACGCGGAGACACGTCATGACGCCCTTTGCGCAAGCGGTCCGCGGTCTTCGCGAAAAGAAGGGTGTGACGCAAAGGCAGATGGCATTGTCGATCGGCGTATCGCCTGCCTATCTCTCGGCGCTGGAACACGGCAGGCGCGGCAAGCCGAGCTTCGATCTGCTGCAACGCATTGCCGGATATTTCAACATCATCTGGGATGAGGCAGACGAGCTCTTCTCGCTGGCTGGTACGTCCGACCCGCGTGTCGTCATCGACACCGCCGGTTTGCCGCAGGAATATACCGCTTTTGCCAACGGATTGGCGCGGAATATTCGCAAGCTGCCGCCAACTGTGATAGAGGAATTGACAGAGGTGCTGCAAAAAAGCCGTTCTTGCGATTGAAACCCACGCTATCCCCTGCTTTCTAGCGGGTTTGATGCTTGTGGACTTTGGATATCGGGGCGGAATTTCTATAGTCACACGTCAGATTTAAAGTGATTCGCTGCCGCGCTATTTCTGTTTGAGGCAGCGCTGCGACAGATACATTTGGAAAGAGTGCTTATGACTGAAACCATGTCGAGCGAAAACGCCGCCAGTGCAGCCTATGGAGCCGACTCGATCAAGGTCCTGAAAGGACTTGATGCGGTGCGCAAACGTCCCGGCATGTATATCGGCGATACCGACGACGGTTCCGGTCTACACCATATGGTCTATGAAGTCGTTGATAACGCCATTGATGAGGCTTTGGCCGGGCATGCCGATCTCGTGACGGTCACGCTGAACGCCGATGGTTCGGTTTCCGTGACAGATAACGGCCGTGGCATTCCAACCGATATCCATACAGGCGAGGGCGTCTCGGCGGCTGAAGTCATCATGACGCAGCTGCACGCGGGCGGAAAGTTCGACCAGAACTCGTACAAGGTGTCAGGTGGTCTGCACGGCGTCGGCGTTTCCGTGGTGAACGCGCTCTCGGTCTGGCTGAAGCTGCGCATTCGCCGCAACGGAAAAATCCATGAGATTTCCTTCACGCACGGCGTAGCCGATGGCCCTCTGAAGATCGTCGGCGAATATGAGGGGCGCTCCGGTACGGAAGTCACCTTCCTCGCCAGCACCGAAACCTTTACGATGACCGAATACACCTACGCGACGCTGGAACACCGGCTGCGCGAATTGGCCTTCCTGAATTCGGGTGTGCGCATTCTTTTGACTGACAAGCGCCATTCCGACATCAAGCAGGAAGAGATGCTCTATGATGGCGGTCTTGCAGCCTTCGTGCGGTATCTGGACAGAGCCAAGAAGCCGCTGGTCGACAAGCCGGTCTATATCATCGGCGAAAAAGACGGCATCACCGTTGAAGTTGCAATGTGGTGGAACGACACCTACCACGAAAACATGCTGTGCTTTACAAACAACATTCCCCAGCGCGATGGCGGCACGCATATGGCCGGTTTCCGTGGCGCTTTGACGCGCCAGGTCACGTCCTATGCCGATAGCTCCGGCATCACGAAGCGTGAAAAAGTTTCCCTTCAGGGTGAAGATTGCCGCGAAGGTCTGACGGCCGTTCTCTCGGTGAAGGTTCCCGATCCGAAGTTCTCGTCACAGACAAAGGACAAGCTGGTGTCCTCGGAAGTGCGTCCCGTTGTCGAAAACCTCGTCAACGAAGCCTTGAGCACCTGGTTCGAAGAACACCCAACCGAAGCCAAAATCCTCGTCGGCAAAGTCGTGGAAGCCGCGATTGCGCGCGAAGCCGCCCGCAAGGCCCGTGAACTGACCCGCCGCAAGGGCGCGCTCGATATCGCATCCTTACCCGGCAAGCTGGCCGACTGCTCTGAGCGTGACCCGGCCAAGTCCGAAGTCTTCCTCGTGGAGGGCGATTCCGCCGGTGGTTCCGCAAAGCAGGGCCGGTCGCGCGAAACGCAGGCTATCTTGCCTCTACGCGGCAAAATTCTGAACGTGGAGCGCGCCCGTTTCGACAAGATGCTGTCGAGCCAGGAAATCGGCACGTTGATTACCGCGCTCGGCACATCCATCGGCAAGGACGAGTTCAACGCCGACAAGCTGCGCTATCACAAGATCATCATCATGACCGACGCCGACGTGGATGGTGCCCATATTCGGACCCTGTTGCTGACGTTCTTCTTCCGCCAGATGCCGGAGCTGATCGAGCGTGGCCATCTCTACATCGCCCAGCCACCACTCTATAAGGTCACGCGCGGCAAGTCCGTTCAGTATCTGAAGGACGAGAAGGCGCTGGAAGAATATCTGATTACGATGGGCATCGAGGAAGCGTCTCTGACAGTCGGCTCGGGTGAAGTCCGCGTCGGTCAGGATTTGCGCGAGGTCATTCTGGACGCGGTGCGCATGCGCTCGCTGATCGACAATCTCCATTCACGCTATAGCCGCTCAATTGTCGAGCAGGCTGCCATCGCCGGCGCGCTGAACCCCGAATTGTCGGCAGATGCCAGCAAGGCGGAGGCAACGGTTGCCGAGGTGGCGCGTCGTCTCGACATGATTGCCGAAGAGACGGAGCGCGGCTGGACCGGTGAAGTGCTTGATGATGGTGGCCTGCGCTTCTGGCGCATGGTACGCGGTGTCAAGGAAGTCTCGACGCTGGATATCGGCCTGATGGGTTCCGCCGATGCGCGACACATCGATCAATTGGCCACCCGCATGGGTGACATCTACAAGACGCCGCCCGTTCTGCAACGCAAGGACGGCACAATGACGATCTCCGGCCCGCGTGCGCTTCTCGATGCGATCTTTGCAGCAGGCCGAAAGGGTCTGTCGATGCAGCGTTACAAGGGCCTTGGCGAAATGAATGCCGAGCAGCTTTGGGAAACGACGTTGGATGCGAACGTCCGTTCGCTCCTTCAGGTGAAAATCCCCGACGCGACAGATGCTGACAGCCTGTTTGCCCGCCTGATGGGAGACGAGGTCGAGCCCCGCCGCGATTTCATTCAGGAAAATGCGCTGAACGTCGCCAACCTCGATATCTAATTCATGGTGGATCGTCGTTTCGGACGATTCACGTGAAACCCAATCTTAACAAAAGGCCCGATGGAAATTCTCCGTCGGGCCTTTTTGCTGGAGATCTTAAGAATAAGGCGCAAGGCCTATTCGGCGCTGCCGGTAAACCTGCCCTCGAAGGCTACTTCGGAAAGCGGCATTCTGGCGCTGGGGATTTCCCGTTCAGCAAGCTCCGGCGGAAGCGTCTCCTTATCGGCCATCGTGCCGATGGCGACTGCGGCCTCCACGACGAAGCCTTCAGGAATGCTAAGAGTCTCGACAATCTTGTCTTTGAAGATCCCGGCCATGGCGTGGGCGTGGTAGCCGAGCATGTGCGACTGCATGGCAAGCGACAGCCAGGCCGCGCCGGCATCGAAGGAATGGGTCGTTGCGGGCTTCTTTTCTCCATCGCGAGAAATTGTATGGTCGCGGGATAGAACGAACAGCAGAACCGCTGCATTTTTCGCCCAGCGCTGATTGCCTTCCATTAGCAGGCTGACGAAGGTCTCGAAGTTTTCCGTGCCGTTATGAGCAAAGACGAAACGCCAGGGCTGCTGGTTGGACGAGGATGGCGCCCAATGCGCGGCATCGAGGATCGTCAGCAGATGTTCTCTCGGCATTCCCTTTCCGTCGAACGCGCGTGGCGACCAGCGATCTAGAAATATGGGATCGACCGGATACTCGGACTGGCGTGAATTGCTGTAAGTCATATCATCTCCTCGACAATGTTTGACGTTATGGTGGACGAGCGCTGACGTCAGGCGCTTGAGAACCGTCATACACCCCTGACGCGGAAAATGCGTCCCACAATCCGAAAAGCGATGCTTTTAGACGCGGACGAAGGGGGGTGACACGAATAAATACTTCGTTCATATATGCAAGAACTTGTCAGACAACAGGAGAGATACCATGAAATTGTTGCGCGTCGGCCAACCCGGTCAGGAAAAGCCAGCCATCCTCGATGCTGACGGAAAGGTGCGGGATCTATCTGCGCATGTGACGGACATTGCCGGTGACGCTATCTCTCCTGAGGGGCTCAAACAGATCGCAGCCATCGATCTGTCTACGCTTCCGCTCCTCGGCGATGAGCGGATCGGCGCCTGCGTTTCCGGCACCGGCAAATTCATCTGCATCGGTCTCAACTTCTCAGACCACGCCGCCGAAACAGGCGCGAAAGTGCCATCAGAGCCGGTGATCTTCATGAAGGCCACATCTGCCATCGTCGGTCCAAACGATAATGTCGTTATCCCGCGCGGCTCGGAAAAAACCGACTGGGAAGTGGAACTCGGAGTCGTCATTGGCAAGACCGCTAAATATGTCTCCGAGGCAGACGCGCTGGACTACGTTGCCGGCTATTGCGTCTCGCATGATGTGTCGGAACGCGCCTTCCAGTCGGAGCGCCAGGGGCAGTGGACCAAGGGCAAGTCCTGCGACACCTTCGGTCCGGTGGGGCCCTGGCTCGTAACCAAGGATGAAGTGGCTGACCCGCAAAACCTCGGAATGTGGCTGAAGGTCAATGGCGAGACGATGCAGAACGGCT
The DNA here is from genome assembly GCF_014196515.1 of Rhizobium skierniewicense. Classification (GTDB taxonomy): domain Bacteria; phylum Pseudomonadota; class Alphaproteobacteria; order Rhizobiales; family Rhizobiaceae; genus Agrobacterium; species Agrobacterium skierniewicense. The sequence continues at coordinate 302,808 of NZ_JACIDV010000006.1, forward strand.
CTAGTAAAACCATGGTCTATGGCGTGGCTCATGTCGTCTCCTATCTCAGCCAGTTCATGTCGCTGCATCCGGGCGACATCATCTCCACCGGCACACCGCCCGGCGTAGGCCTAGGCATGAAGCCGCAGCGTTTTCTCAAAGCAGGCGATGTCGTCGAGCTCGGCATCGAAGGTCTCGGTACGCAGAAGCAGATATTCGTGGCCGATATCTGAGCGGTCTTTATCCTAGAATACGACCTCTGTAAGCGCTGGTGGGAAACTGCTGGCGCTTTAGGCGTTTTGTGCATGTGCGAAAAGATGCTATGATGACAGAAAGACGACGGTAAACGACGGGAGGCGTTCATCCATGTTCTACCAGTTTTATGAAATGAACCACGCGGCCATGATGCCGCTGCGGGCCAGCGCCGATATGATGCGACAGGCCTGCAACAATCCCATGAACCCTTTTTCCAATACAGCTTTTGGACGAAGCCTTGACGCAGGCTTTGAAGTGTTCGAGCGGTTGACGCGTCGTTATGGCAAGCCGCAGTTCGAGCTGCAGAACACTGTGATAGGGGGGCAGTCCATCGGCGTCAGCGAAGAGATCGTCTGGGCGCAGCCATTCTGCAATTTGCTGCATTTCAAACGCGAGCTGCCTGTTGGTCACGCTCCAGATCCCAAAGTGCTGCTGGTCGCACCCATGTCCGGTCACTATGCAACGCTGCTGCGCGGAACGGTCGAGGCACTGCTGCCATCTGCAGATCTCTATATTACAGACTGGATCGACGCGCGCACCGTAGCCCCTGATGATGGCCACTTCGATCTTGATGATTACATAGACTATCTGATCGACATGCTTCACCATCTTGGGCCGGGCGTGCATATTGTTGCTGTCTGTCAGCCCTCCGTCCCGGTGCTGGCCGCGGTATCGCTAATGGAAGCAAACGACGATAACCACTCCCCAGCTTCCATGACGCTGATGGGGGGGCCGATTGACACGCGGATCAACCCGACGGCGGTCAACGAGATGGCCAAGGGCAAGCCGATCGAGTGGTTCAGGAATAATGTCGTGATGCAGGTGCCCTGGCCACAACCCGGTTTTGGCCGCGCGGTCTATCCGGGCTTCCTGCAACTGACCGGTTTCATGTCGATGAACCTCGACAAACACATGACGGCACACAGGGATTTCTACATGAACCTTGTGAAGAACGACGGCGATTCCACGGAAAAGCATCGTGAGTTTTACGATGAATATCTGGCGGTGATGGATCTGACCGCCGAATTTTATCTTCAGACGGTCGAAACCGTGTTCATCGAACACGCTTTGCCCAAGGGCACCATGTTGCATCGGGGCAGGCGGGTCGAGCCATCCTCTGTCCGACGCACGGCACTGTTCACCGTTGAGGGCGAAAACGACGATATTTCCGGTGTCGGCCAGACAAAGGCAGCCCATGATCTCTGCGTCAACATTCCCGATGACAGGCGGGCGCATTACATGCAGCCGGATGTGGGTCATTACGGCGTCTTCAACGGTTCACGCTTCCGTCGCGATATCGCGCCGCGCATGCTCGATTTCATCCGTAGACACGACCCGGCGGCTTAACGCGGAGCGGATGGCTTTTTCATGCGCGAATCGCTATGAAAGGCGATGTTTTCGCTTCTCCGTAAGTCTCCGAAATCCACCGTGTCAGCCAAGGCTGCGCCATCTCCACGCATGGTGGAGGTTGGTGGTCGCAGCGTGCCCATCACGATCAAGGAAAATCAGCGCGCCACCCGCATCACCCTTCGTATAGAGCCGGGCGGCAAGGCGCTAAAGATGACGATCCCTTACGGCCTTCACCACCGCGACGTGGATGACTTTCTGAACCGTCACAATGGCTGGCTGAAAACCCGGCTTTCGAAGTTCTCCGACGATGGACGCGTACAGAACGGTGGTATTATTTCCATTCGCGGTGTGCCACATCGCATCGAACATACCGGCACATTGCGTGGCGTCACGCATATCGTCAAACCTGCCGAGGGCGAGCCGGTGCTGAAGGTCAGCGGCCTGCCGGAACATCTCGGCCGTCGCGTCGCAACATTTTTGAAGAAAGAGGCTCGGGCAGATCTGGAGAGGCTGGTCGCGCTCCACGCCAGAGCCGTCGGCAGACCGGCTCGCTCGATTTCCATGAAGGACACTCGCAGCCGCTGGGGCTCGTGCTCGCATGAAGGCAATCTGAGCTTCTCCTGGCGGATCGTCATGGCGCCGGACAGCGTCATCGACTATCTCGCTGCTCACGAGGTTGCCCATTTGCGGGAAATGAACCACGGCCCGAAATTCTGGGCTTTGTGCGAAAAACTCTGCCCCACAACCGAAGTCTCGAAAGCTTGGCTGAAGCGCAACGGTTCGCAGCTGCACGCCATCGATTTCGAGTAGCGCGTTTCGAAATCGGTTTGGATTCACGTGAAACATTTACCTCTATCAGACTTCTCTTCGATTTGCCTCGACTCCACCGTTATTTCATGGCACCTCCCAAGCCATGAAACCGGATATCAAGATTTGCGGATTGAAGTCGGCCGATGCTATCGAGCGCGCCGTGCGATGCGGTGCGAGCCATATCGGCTTCATCTTCTTTGAAAAAAGCCCGCGCAATATCGAGCCCGATATTGCCGGTCAGCTGGCGGACGCTGTTCGCGGTAGCGTCAAGATTGTCGCTGTCACGGTGGACGCCGACAATGACGAGCTGGACGAGATCATCGATCTCTTGAAGCCAGATATGCTGCAGCTGCATGGCCATGAAAGCCCGGAGCGGGTGCTGAACGTCAAGGCTGTCTACGGCTTGCCCATCATCAAGGCTTTTTCCATCCGCGATGCCGATGATCTTGCCCGGATTGATCCCTATATAGGCATAGCCGACAAGTTTCTGTTCGATGCCAAACCGCCTGCGGGTTCCGATCTTCCTGGCGGCAACGGCGTGTCCTTTGACTGGACCTTGCTGCGCACTCTTGACGCGGGCGTGGATTACATGCTTTCCGGGGGATTGAACAAAGACAATGTTGCCGAGGCCTTGGATCAAACCGGGGCTTCGGGAATAGATACATCGTCCGGTGTGGAGAGCGCACCGGGTGTCAAGGATTTGGCCATGATCGACGCGTTTTTCGATGCGGTACGATCGGCAAGGTCGCAGGGAGTTTGAGAGTGAACGAAACGGTGAAACCCAACTCTTTCCGCGCTGGTCCCGATGAGGACGGTCGCTTCGGTATTTACGGAGGCCGCTTCGTTGCCGAAACGCTGATGCCGCTGATCCTCGATCTTCAGGCAGAGTGGAACAAGGCGAAGACAGACCCGGAGTTCCAGGCGGAGCTTTCCCATCTCAACACCCATTACACCGGCCGTCCAAGCCCGCTCTATTTCGCGGAGCGTTTGACGCAGGATTTGGGTGGCGCAAAAATCTATTTCAAGCGTGATGAGCTGAACCACACCGGCTCGCACAAGATCAACAATTGCCTCGGACAGATCCTGCTTGCCAAGCGCATGGGCAAGACCCGTATCATCGCCGAAACCGGCGCAGGCCAGCATGGCGTTGCGTCGGCAACCGTTGCCGCCCGTTTCGGGATTCCCTGCGTCGTGTACATGGGCGCGACCGATGTGGAGCGTCAGGCGCCGAACGTTTTTCGCATGAAGCTGCTGGGCGCGGAGATCATTCCGGTGACCGCTGGTCATGGAACGTTGAAAGATGCCATGAACGAAGCGTTGCGCGATTGGGTCACCAATGTCGACGACACCTATTACATGATCGGCACCGCAGCCGGCCCGCATCCATACCCGGAAATGGTTCGTGACTTCCAGTCGGTCATCGGCCATGAGGTGCGTGAACAGATGATGGCAGCGGAAGGCCGCCTTCCGGACATGCTGATCGCGGCTGTGGGCGGCGGCTCGAATGCCATCGGCCTGTTCCATCCGTTCCTGGATGATGCCAGCGTCAAGATCGTCGGCGTCGAAGCGGGCGGCAAAGGTCTCGAAGGGGAAGAGCATTGCGCATCTCTGACGGCAGGTTCGCCGGGCGTGCTGCATGGCAATCGTACCTATCTCTTGCAGGACGGCGACGGTCAGATCAAGGAAGGTCATTCGATCTCCGCTGGTCTCGATTATCCCGGCATCGGCCCAGAGCATTCCTGGCTGAGAGATACAGGCCGCGTCGAATATGTTCCGATCAAGGACACGGAGGCGCTGGATGCATTCCAGCTGCTGACACGCACCGAAGGCATCATTCCAGCGCTTGAGCCTGCACATGCGCTGGCTGAAGTCGTCAAGCGCGCACCCAAGATGGACAAGGATCAGATCATCGTCATGAACCTGTGTGGTCGTGGCGACAAGGACATCTTTACCGTAGCGAAACTTCTGGAAATGGGTGCGTAATCATGACTGCACGTATGGACAAACGCTTTGCTGATCTGCGCGCTGAAAACCGCCCGGCCTTGATCACCTATTTCATGGGTGGCGACCCGGATTTCGACACCTCGCTCGGCATCATGAAATCGCTGCCGGAAGCCGGCGCCGACGTGATCGAGCTCGGCATGCCGTTTTCCGATCCCATGGCTGATGGGCCGGCGATCCAGATGGCCGCCCAGCGTGCCTTAAAGGGCGGACAGACGTTGAAGACGACGCTGTCTCTTTCCCGCGAATTCCGCAGGGGCGACGACGACACCCCGATCGTCCTGATGGGCTACTACAACCCTATTTATATCTATGGGGTCGAAAAGTTTCTCGACGATGCGATCGAAGCCGGGATCGACGGTTTGATCGTTGTCGATCTACCGCCGGAGATGGATGACGAACTCTGCGTTCCCGCGCTTGCCCGGGGCATCAATTTCATTCGTCTCGCGACGCCCACGACCGACGATAAACGTCTGCCTGCGGTTCTCAAAAACACCTCCGGCTTCGTCTATTACGTCTCGATGAATGGTATTACCGGTTCGGCCCTGCCAGATCCCTCGACGATTTCGGGTGCGGTCGGTCGCATCAAGTCGCACACCGGTCTCCCGGTCTGCGTCGGTTTCGGCGTGAAGACGGCTGACCACGCCCGCGCAATCGGTGCCGTGGCCGATGGCGTCGTGGTGGGTTCCGCCATCGTCAATCAGATTGCCGGAAGCCTGACCAAGGACGGCCGGGCGACAAATGATACTGTTCCTTCTGTCACAACGCTGGTAAAGGGACTTTCAACGGGCGTGCGTGCATCGCGCCTTGCCGCTGCCGAATAACCCTACGGTCCAGCGCAGATAGTCAGGAGTATTAGACGTGAATTGGATCACCAACTACGTACGGCCTCGGATCAACTCCATGCTTGGCCGCCGCGAGACGCCGGAAAACCTTTGGATCAAATGCCCCGAAACGGGCGAGATGGTCTTTCACAAGGATCTGGAAGAAAACAAATGGGTTATTCCCGCTTCCGGTTTTCACATGAAGATGCCGGCCAAAGCCCGGCTTGAAGACCTGTTCGACGGCGGTGTTTTCGAAGCGTTGCCGCAGCCCAAGGTCGCGCAGGATCCGTTGAAGTTTCGCGATTCCAAGAAATATGCAGACCGCCTGCGCGACAGCCGTGTGAAGACCGAACAGGAAGACACGATTCTGGCTGGCGTCGGCAAGCTCAAGGGCCTGAAGATCGTTGCCATCGTGCACGAGTTCCAGTTCATGGGTGGTTCGCTTGGCATTGCTGCCGGTGAAGCCATCGTCAAGGCGTTTGAGCGGGCGATTTCCGAGCGGTGCCCTGTGGTCATGTTCCCGGCCTCTGGTGGCGCGCGCATGCAGGAAGGCATTCTGTCGTTGATGCAGCTGCCGCGCACCACGGTCGTGGTCAACATGCTCAAGGAAGCGGGCATGCCTTACATCGTCGTGCTCACCAACCCGACAACGGGTGGCGTGACTGCATCTTACGCAATGCTGGGCGACGTCCACATTGCCGAGCCCGGCGCTGAAATCTGCTTTGCCGGCAAGCGCGTGATCGAACAGACTATCCGTGAAAAACTGCCTGAAGGCTTCCAGACGTCGGAATATCTGCTGGATCACGGCATGGTCGATATGGTCGTGGATCGGCGCGAAATTGTCGATACGCTCGCCAGCCTGTTGAAGATCATGACGAAGGCGCCAGCCGATACGTCGAGCGAAGTCCTGCCTCTGGCAGCTTCGGCCTGACGCCAGTCGCTGGGCTCCGGAGGAGCCGATGACGGATATGACGACGCCCGCCCGGAGCGAGGCAGAGCGCATCATCGAGAGGCTTTTGGGGTTACATCCAAAGGGCTTCGATCTGTCGCTCGACAGGATCACCATTCTCCTGGAAAAGCTCGGCAATCCTCACAAGAGATTGCCGCCGGTGATCCATGTTGCCGGCACCAATGGCAAGGGCTCCGTGACTGCCTTCAGCCGCTCGCTTCTCGAAGCTGCAGGCCTTGCGGTTCACGTCCACACCTCTCCGCATCTGGTCAATTGGTACGAGCGTTATCGTCTCGGTCGTCGTGGTGAGAAAGGGCGTTACGTTGAGGACGCGGTTCTAGCAGACGCGCTGGAGCGTGTTGCCAGGGCCAATGACGGCCAGATGATCACCGTCTTTGAAATCCTGACGGCTGTGACTTTTGTCCTTTTTGCCGAACATCCTGCCGATGCCGCCATCATCGAAGTCGGACTGGGCGGCCGTTTCGATGCGACCAATGTGATCGCCAGCCCTGCCGTTACGGTGGTCATGCCGATCTCGCTGGATCATCAGGCCTATCTCGGTGACAGCGTCGAACTGATCGCAGCTGAAAAAGCCGGGATCATGAAAACGGGATCTCCCGTCGTCATCGGCCATCAGGAATATGATGCAGCGCTCGATGTGCTCGTCCAGACGGCGGAACGGCTGAAATGTCCAACCGCGGTCTATGGGCAGGATTATTCCGCCCATGAGGAGTTTGGGCGCATGGTCTATCAGGATGAATTCAGCCTGGTGGATGCGTCACTGCCGCGTCTTCCCGGCCGTCACCAGCTTTCAAATGCCGCAGCCGCCATCCGCGCCGTCAAGGCGGCGGGTTTCGAGGTATCGGACAAGATGATCGAAACGGCGATGGCTTCGGTTGAGTGGCCGGGGCGCCTGCAACGCATCAAGGCCGGGCACATCGTCGATCTTGCCCCTGCTGGCTCTGAAATATGGATCGACGGTGGTCATAACCCAGGTGCCGGTGAAGTCATTGCCGAGGCCATGGCCGGTTTTGAGGAGAAGCAGGCCCGCCCGCTGTTTCTCATCGCTGGCATGATCAACACCAAGGATCAGGTCGGCTATTTCAAGGCCTTCGCCGATATCGCCCAATACGTGTTTACGGTGCCGATCCATGGCACGGATGCCGCGATTGACCCGGTGGTGCTGGCCCATGCTGTCTTCGACGCCGGGCTGGTGGCAGCACCAACGTCATCGATCGAAGAAGCGTTGGAAGAATTGTCGAAGCGGCTTTTGCCCGGAAAACCTGCGCCACGCATATTGATCGGGGGTTCGCTGTATCTGGCGGGCAATGCACTGGCTTTGAACGGCACGGTGCCAAAGTAAATAGACGTAACGTATCAAAAGAGAAAGCCCCGGATCGCTCCGGGGCTTTTTGATATCCGTATCAGATCAGGCGGCGCTGGAAATCCAGGCGGACAGCGCGGTCTTCGGTGCTGCACCAACCTTGATGTCGGCGACTTCGCCACCCTTGAACATGGCCAGTGTCGGGATCGAGCGGACGCCGAACTGTGCTGCCAGTTCCGGGTTCTCATCGATGTTGAGCTTGACGACCTTGACCTTGCCTGCAAGCTCGGTGGCGATTTCCTCGAGGCTCGGCGCAATCATCTTGCACGGACCGCACCATTCAGCCCAGAAATCAACGACAACGGGTTCGGCAGAATCAAGAACTTCAGCCTGGAAATTGGACGTATCGACTTTCACGGTAGCCATGGAAGGCTCTCCTTTCGGTGTCTCTTGGTGATTAGAATGTGATGCTGATGGCAGGCATTTTCAATGTCCGGTATCTCACTTTGTCTCGATTGCAGCAAGGGCAGCTGATAGCGCATTGTCGCTCAGGGTCATAAACGAGGCGTTTTCGGTGTAGACCAGCGCGCAGGTGAAGGTCTTATCTGGGTAAAGCGGCTCTAGAATGCTTTTGTAGATCGCAAGCTGCGCCCTATGCGCGAGAGGTATGTCGACGTCCTTGACGGGCGGCACCCGGTTGGTCTTGTAATCAACCAGAATAACCCTGTCGTCTTCTACGGCCAGCCTGTCGATACGGCCAGACACGGCAAAGTCCTTATCCCTAAGGCGTAGGGTTCCCATGATCGAGATCTCCGCACGACTATTGGCAGAGAAGGCGGACTGGAGTGCGGGTTCCGACAGGACCGCCAGAGTCGAGCGAATGAGCTTCTCACGCTCGTTGTCGGGCCAGAAGCGAGCGGCGCGTTCCGCATAACGGCGTGCTGCTTCTTCGCGCTGGTCGCTCGGATATTCCGGCAAGGTTTGAAGCATGCGGTGCACGAGGCGTCCCCGTTGCAGGGCGAGACCGGATGACACGTCCTGTTTGGCAAACAGGGGAGATGTGACGAGCAAATCTTCCGAACCGTCATCGATGATGGTTCCGGCACCCGACGGGCTCAGCGGGCGCGGCAGGACGGGTGGCGGCGGCAGGGGTTGCATCAGCGATGGTGGTAGCACCTCCCGCACTGGAGCGGGCGGAGGCTCGGTCTTGGTAACGGCTTTGGCATCTCGCGGGGTCGAGTGCCACAAAAGGCCGTCCCATTCTTCGCCGCTTGCGGAAAATGCCTGCCGTTTGCAGCGGTTTTCGTCTGCTGCCAGCGAGCGCGCAATCATCGCATGCCAGCAGTCGGGGTTTTCGCGAGGGCCACGATAACCGCAGACGATCAGATGATCGGCGGCGCGTGTCATCGCCACATAAAGAAGGCGACGATATTCCTGCTCGGCTGAAAGCTTGAGGCGGTCCTCGTCTTTGGACACCAGCGCATTGTCGAAGCCCTTGCCGGGCAGCCAGATGGGTAACGGTTCCTTGTCGGTCTCGATAAAGCGCAATTTTGGCAGGTGGCTGTGAATGAACGCCTTTGAACCGCCATCCACCAGAAAGACGACGGGTGCTTCCAGACCCTTGGACGCGTGCACGGTCATGATGCGGACTTCGCCGCGCTCCTTGTCCTGCTCACGCTTGATTTCAGGCGCGTCGGTTTCCATCACGGAAATAAAGGATTGCAGGCCGGGAAGGCCGGTCTTTTCATGGTCGAGTGCAAACGACAGAAATTCGTCGAGGACGTCGCTGGCTTCGTTGCCGAGACGCCCGAGAAACTTGGCGCGGCCTTCATGCAAGGTCAGAACGGCGGCGAAGAAGTCATGGATCGTCTGCGTTTTCGACAGGATGAGAAAACGCGACAGCAGCGCCACGGAGGCTGCGAAATGACGGCCCTCTTCCAGAACCGAGATCGCCTTCAGATTTTGCCAGACACTTGTATCCGGCGGGCGCCTGGCGGCGACCTCAAAGATGTCGTCTTCGGAATGGTTGAAGAGCGGGCTCTTCAGCAGTGCCGACAGGGAAAGGTCGTCTTCCGGCAACAGCACGAAACGGCCCAGTGCCAAAAGATCCTGAATGGCAATATGGTCGGTCAGGCGCAGACGGTCAGCTCCTGCGACGGGAATATTCTTTCGCTGCTTCAACTCGCGTGTCAGTGCATTGACGAAGGCATGGCGTTTTCTGACGAGAACGAGGATATCACCGGCCTCGATAGTGCGCTCCACGCCTTTTTCGACCACGGTCTCCTTGCCGATCATCTCGGCAATGCGGGCAGCGATGCGGCGCGCAACGATGGCAGGCGGCGCACTTTCGCGCAGCGCATCGAAGGGGGCGGTCCAGTCTTCCTCGTTTTCCACCGGCTCGGCTGCAATCATGTCCCAGAGCTCGACCGTGCCGGCCTGTCCCTGCCGGTTGGAACGGTGCTCGACGGGTTCTTTCTCGGCGCTCAGACCTTCGGCATGTTCAGGCAGGGAAAAGACCTGATCGACGGCGGCGAGAACATCGTCCGTAGAACGAAATGAAAGGGGCAGGCGCACGGAATGGAATATTTGTTCTACCGCCGTGACGCGCCGCTGCGTTTCGCGGCTTTCCTGTGAAAAGCGCTCGGGCCGCGCGCCCTGAAACGAATAGATAGACTGTTTCTCGTCACCAACAGCAAACACCGTACGCTGGCCCATGCGCGCCGTCTCACCATGGAAGAAATCGGCAGCCAGCGACTGGATGATCGACCATTGCACCGGGCTGGTATCCTGCGCCTCATCGACCAGAATGTGATCGATACCCTGATCCAGCTTGTAATGAACCCAGGCACCCGCCGTGTCGCGGTTGAGCAGGGTGGCGGCACGTTCGATGAGATCCTCGAAATCCAGCTGGCTGCGCTGCTTCTTCAAATCCTCGAAATCACCGATCAGCCGTTCCGCCAGCGTCAGCGCATGTCTCGTCGCCTCCAGCATGCGGATGGTGCGGTAGCGATCCCGGCAGGCCACCACATGGGCACGCGCCGCTATCAGATCGTCCAGCAGATCAGGCGCTGATTTCTGCATAGCCTTGTTGATGACGTAAGCGTCGGATTTCGGTGCGCCTTGCGAGGTCAGAAGCGCTGCCTCGACGAACTCTACGCGTTTGAACACATCGGTTGCGCGGGCAGCTTCACGCAGCGCGTAGGCCACGTCGATCACCCGCGACCCGCCTATTTCGTCCGCCAAAGTAAGATAGGTGTCCATCGACAGGCCGGAAAGAGCTGGAAGAGGCCAGTAGGCGGCGGCTGCCGTTTCTTCCGTTTCCTCAGCGCCGATGCCTGCGAGTCCCCGAAGTGTGGCATCGATACCGCCGTTTTTGCGTGCCTGCTCGAGAAAACCGCTGATCGCATTGCGGTTGGAAACGATGGCGCCGAGCAGCGCTTCCAGCCCGGTTTCGTCGGCGATATCGAGCACATAGGCCAGCGCCTGCGCGAGCGGCTGATCCTCTTCCATGGACACGGCGGTCAGAAGGGTGCGCCGTGCTTCTGCCAGAAGCGTGCTGGCTGCACGGTCATCCAGCACTGAGAAATGCCCGGCGACATTGGCTTCCAGTGGAAACTGGTGCAGCAGCGCTTCGCAGAAGGCATGAATGGTCTGGATTTTCAGGCCACCCGGTGTTTCCAGCGCCTTTGCAAACAACCGCCGCGCCTCTTTCAGCTTGATGAGATCAGGCACGCGACCTTCGATGGCGGTGATGCGGTTGCTCAACTCCGCATTGGACAGCGTGGCCCAATCGGCGAGACGGTCGAAGACGCGGCTGGACATTTCCGATGCCGCTGCCTTGGTATAGGTCAAACACAAAATGGCGGACGGGCGGCAACCGGCCAGAAGTAGGCGAATGACCCGCTGCGTCAGAACATGGGTCTTACCGGAACCGGCATTGGCCGACACCCATGCGGAGCTGGTCGGGTCAGAGGCGCGCGTCTGTTGCACGCTGGTCCAGTCGATCCAGCTTTTCGGATCGTCCTTGCCGGGACCATGATCGATTGTTTCATTCAGCATCGCCATCTCCCGGTTCCGCCGTCGACCATTCTGAGACGCGGGCAAGGTGATCATACTCGCCGCCATAGGCCTGCTGTTCTTCAGGGATCAGCCGCGAAACGAAGCCGTTCTTGCCTTCGCGTAGCGAGATCACGAATTTCGCCAGCTGGTCAATCGAATCGCTTGCCAGTTCCACGGCTGACTTCGGAGTGATTTTGGCCGTTGCCTTGGCGTGTTCGTTGTTGATCGTATCGGTACCAAAGCGCTCGCTTGGCCGAAGGCGCACATAGATCAGATCCTCCGGAGTCGGCGAACCGACATCCCGGAAGGCACCGCGCATCAGGGCAGCGGCCTCCAGCGCCAATTGAGGGTCGAGCAGGGAACGTGCCTGTTTGACGGATGGCGACAGGCCGGTCTTGTAATCGATAATATCTGCCTTGCCGGAGGTCTTGATATCAATGCGGTCGGCAACGCCGGTCAGGCGGATGCCTGCTTCTGCGATTTCCTGCCCGGCGCGTGCCTCGATGTAGCTGCGTTTGATGAGCCCGCGACGGTCCTTTTCCCAAGCCAGAAACGCGCGCGCCACAGCCTCGAAGCGCGGACGCCAGACCACATCGATATGCGGCGGCAGGTTTTCGGCATCGAAACAGGCATGCAGCACACGAAACATTGCCTCTTCGGCAGCAGGCGTGCCGGCGACATGTTCCTCGCGGGAGTAGATTTCCATGATGCGGTGATAGAGGGTTCCACGGTCGGCGGCACCTGGGTCACGGTTGAACTCATCCAGCGGATCCAGTTTAAGAATGCGCCGCGCATAGATCGCATAGGGATCGCGCCGAAGCCTGCCGACTTCGCTGAAGGAATAGGATGTCGGCTGCAGGTCCGCCGGCGGTGTCGGGGAGGGGCGCTTGGCGGATGGCTGGCTCTCGCCCTCATCCAGCATGGTCGCCCAATGGCGGTAGACGGTGCCGCGGGCCTTCAACGTCTCGGCAAACTCTTCGCCGCCCAGCGCCAGAAGCCGTTGCAGCCAGCGGGAAGCCACGGCAGGCGTGGAGCCTTGCCGCAAAGCACGGCTGTAGAAAATCTGCCGTGTGCCATTCGCCATCTCGAAATCATGTGCCAGCTGACCGATGCGGCGCTCCGGCGGCTCTAGACCGATAGCGGTTTTCATGTTGCGCGAGAGGAAGGGATTGTTGGCCGTCTGGCCCGGCCATATGCCTTCGTTCAGGCCGCCAATGATGACGGTATCAACGCTTTGAAGACGGGCTTCCAGTGCACCGAAGATAAAGACGCGTGGATGGCGCATGGCGCGTGGCTTGATCGATTCACCGGCAATCAACGCCGTCATGATGTCGATCCATTGCGGCCCGTCGGCTTCCAGCACGCTGCCGCAGTCCATCAGCTCGGCCAGAAGACCGGACAGTTTCTCCCCCGCCTCATGGGACCAGAGAGTTGCCAGATCGCCCTTCTCATCGATGCAGATCGCTTCGATCACCCGGCCCGTTCGCTCGGCCCAGTCGGCCAGCGTCAGACGGGCCGTTAGCCGGCCACTGACAGGGTCTTTGCGCACGAAAGCAGCATCCAGCGGATCAATGGCTGTCCTGATGCGGCCTGCGAGATCGGCGGCGGCAAGGTCGGCACCCTCGGCCAGCGACTTGCGCCATTGCGGCGGGTGCCGGTCATCGATGTGGAGGGAGAGTTGCTGTTGCAGCAGGGTTTCGAGCGTGTCGAGCGTGGTTTCCATTCGCCCGCCGCGAAGCGCCAGAAGCTCGAGACCGACGACGGCCTCACCCACCGCCACCTCGCCAAGACCGAAGCGGGTCAAAGGATGTTTCAGCAGGGACATGACCGCAACCGGATCACCAGGACGTAAAATGGTCTCGAGTGCCAGCATCGCAAGGCCCGCCTGCGGCGTGGCAGAGAGCGGCGTACCGGCGGAATCGTCGGCCTCGATACCGAAGCGGGCAAGCTCGGTCGCGACGCGGCGCGCGAGACCACGGTCCGGCGTAATCAGTGCCGCTTGCGATTGACCACCGCCTATGCCGGGTTTTTCCAGCGCCAGGCGAAGGGCAATGGCGATCGAGGTTGCCTCCTCGCGCTCATTGGCTGCCTCGATGATGGAAGCCGATGCGAAGGCATCATCGAAAAAGGCATCGTTTTTTTCCGAGCGCCACTCGTTCCATTCGCTGGTGGCCTTGGCGGGTGCAAGGGCTGTGGAAAAGATCGCGGCGCGATTTTGCAGGTCGGTATCCAGCGCTCCGATCTCCACGACATCATTGCGCAACACGCCAAGCTTTTTGAGAAGAACGAACAGGCCATATTGCGAATGCGTGCGGCTGGACGGATCGTCGGGGCTTTCGTTGATGGTCTGCCACTGGTCCTCCGGCATCTCGACATCCAGACCGGGCAGAACGACAGTACCCTGCGGCAGGGATGCGACCGCTGCAATCAGGTCTGCGGCGGCCGGAATAGAGCCGGTGGAGCCGGCAACGATGATAGGGTCGTCCGAACCGATCTTTGTGAGTCGCTCCGCTTCTGCCCGTAAAATCGCATTCCGGTGCCGACCGGCCGAAGACTTGTTGAGTTCCTCCAGCCGTGCGGGCCAGAAGACGCTGGCAATCTTCAGGAAATCGGCGGTCAGCTGCCACCATTGGGCATGATCGGTGGTGTCGAGGTTGGAGAGCGCATCCCAGTCCCGATCTTCCGTGTCCATGGCGTCGATGACGTCGCTGAGCGAGCGCGCAAGCCAGATGGCATCCGCCGGGCTTGCAGGCGCAACCAGCGGCGAATCCGAATGGACAGCGCGGATGGCGTCCGGGAGGCTGTTGCGCCAGGCAAGGATGAGGCGGGCCAGCTCGACCAGCCGTGCGGTGCTGGAAATTGGCGGTGCGAGATCGATGGTGGCAGGCGTTTCGACGTCGAAGAAGCCGCTGTCGTCATCGGTTTCGCCAAGCGGTCGGATAATCGGCAGAATGGCGGATTTCCCACCCAGCAGATCCACGAATTCAGAGCGCAGCACGCGCGCGGAACGGCGGGTAGGGACGTAGATGGTGACCTTGGCCAGCGACAGCGGATCGGCGGGATCATAACGAAAGCTTGATGTCAGACTGCCATCGCACAGGCCCGCCGCCAGCGTTTTGAGAAACGGCGTTCCGGGAGCGATGGTTAGAATACGCTTGGCATGCGCCAATGGGTCATCTCACTTGTCGGTTGCTAAGGCTGCGATGGTTCGTTCCGCATCCTCTATAGCATCCGGCGTGCCGACGGTAATCCATTGTCCGGTCAGTGACAGACCAAAAAGCCGTTTCCGGGCGATGGCGTGGTCGAAATAGATGTTGAGATTGAAAGCATCGGCAGGTGCGTCGTTCAGCAGCCGCGAATCCATCGCGATGGCACCGGCATACACCACCGGGTAAGGCTCGCCGTCGTTGTATCGCGTCAGATGGCCATCATCGGCAAGGTTGAAGTCCTTCTTGCCGTTGTGACCGGTGGTCCGGTCCATATCGACGCAAAGCAGCGCCATGTCCATGATCTCTGGGTCGAAGGCATTCGCCAGCTTTTGCAGGTTGGTGGGTTCCCCGGGTGGCTCGCCGATCCAGAACAGGTCGGCATTCATGACGATGACGGGGCCGGGTTCCAGCAATTTCAAACCCTTGGCCAGTCCACCACCCGAATTCATCAGCTCGGCGCGCTCGTCCGAAATCAGAATATTGACGTCATCCCGCGATTGAAGATGGGCGACCATCTGATCCGGATGATGGTGGACATTGATGGCAATGGTTTCCACGCCTGCCGCAACAAGAAGATCAATGACGTAATCGATCATCGGGCGTCCGGCGATACCGACGAGAGGCTTGGGGATCGTATCGGTAATCGGGCGCATTCTCGTGCCGAGACCTGCCGCCAGCACCATGGCTTGTTTGATCGTCATGAAAAATTTCGCTGTTCGTGAATGTCGATTCGCGCATTCCTGAACCAGTCATTCAAGGGTGCGAGATCAGGATGTTCGAGTGCTGAGCGCAGGTAGGAAAAGGTGCGCGGCATGTGTTTCATGTAATGCGGCTTGCCATCGCGTTTCATCAACCGGACCCAGATGCCCACGAGCTTGCAATTGCGTTGTGCGGCCATGATGGCGAATGCCTTCAGGAAGGCTGCCTCATCGAAATCAGGGTTTTTACGCCTGATGTCGAGATAGTGTCCCATCAGCCGCGCTTGCAGGTCTGATGGTATCGTCACCCGCGCATCCTGAACGATGGAAGCCAGGTCATAGGCTGTCGGGCCGATCATCGCGTCCTGAAAATCGATGATCCCGACCTGGTTGATGCCGGCTTTTTGCGATTGCCAGATGATGTTGGGCGAGTGGAAATCCCGCAGGAGAAGACCGGTTTCCGCATCGCCAAGCTTCTCGATCAGCTGGTCCCAAACCGCAAAGAAACTTTGTTTTTCACAGCCACTGATGTCCTCGCCACGGATATGCGGAACATACCAGTCCAGCAGCAGCGAGGTTTCGATCTTCATCGCATCAGCGTCGAAAGACGGCACTTGATAGATCGTGCCATCGGGAAGAGCAATATCGGCGGGCAGAGCGGCCTCGTGCAGGGCCGCCAGACAGGCAACGCTTTCCAGATAACGCTCGGCAATCGGGTTGCCGTCGGCGTACAGAACGCCATCACGTCCAATATCTTCCAGAAGCAGAATGCCTTCGTCCAAATTCTGGGCGAGAATGGCGGGGACGGAAAACCCGTTCTGCGACAGGAAACTGTCAATGGCGACGAAGGGGCTCACGTCGCGCGCGAGGTGGACGATCTCGGCATAGGTCTTGCCGTCCTGGATCACCGGACCTCTGGGTGGTGGTTGCCAGTCCATCAGCAGGTATTGGCTATCATCGTCACTGATCAGCTCGTAGGTGCGATAGGCGGCGTCACCGCTGAAATAGTGCCTGACGGCGTTCTCTCTCCCGTTGCGCTTCAGAAAATTGCCAATGGCAAGCACGCGATCCAGCCTGGTTCTCAGCCGTTGAGGGGCGTCGATGGTTGCCATGCGTCCGTCACCGTGATGGGTCAGGCGCAGGGTGATGGTGCTGTCATCAGGCAGTTCGCTTGCGGCCAGTTCCGGCCATTCGATCAGGCACACACCATCGGACAGCATCTCATCGATGCCGAGTTCATCCATCTCAGACACATCGGAAAGGCGGTAGAGATCCAGATGGTGGACGGGAAAGCGCAAGCCATAGGTTTGCACGATGGTGAAGGTGGGGCTGGGAACCTCGTGATAAGGGTCGCCCGCAACCGCGCGGATCAAGGCGCGCGCCAGTGTGGATTTACCGGCACCGAGATCACCAATCAGGGCAATGCAATCGCCGGGTTTGACGGTGAGTGCCAGGGCTTGACCAAGCCGGATCATCTCGGCTTCATCGGCAAGGCCTATGGAAAGAGGCAAAACCGTCTCGTTCATTCGGCGGCGATGGAATGCGGATGCGAGCCGGATGGAATGCGGCAGCTAACGACCGTGCCTTCACCGGGGCGGCTGTCGATGGTGACATTGCCGTTGTGCAGGCTCACGAAGCTTTCGACGATCGACAGGCCAAGACCGGCACCGGTGCGGCGACCGCCATTGCCACGCGTCGAGAAGCGATCGAACACGGTTTTTAGCATGTCCTTGGGGATGCCCGGTCCACGGTCGGCAACGGAAAAGACGAAATCGCCTTCGCTGCGCTGGCAGGTCAGCGTGATGGCCGACCCCTCCGGCGCGAAATTGGCGGCATTGGTCAAAAGCTTGATGAGGATCTGCTTGAGACGCTGGTGGTCGGCAACGATGGCGCCGAGATGGGCGGGAGCCACGATTTCGAGCGAGACGCTGCTTTCCTGCAAACGGTCGGCAATCTTGGTGGAGACGTCGTCCAGCAGGTCGGTGAGATCGTTTTCGGTGTAGTTCAAATGCATGATGCCAGCATCGACCGTTGCCAGATCCAGGATGTCGTTGACAATCGTCAACAGAAGCGATGAGGACGTCGAGATATGGTCGAGATATTCGGCCTGTCGCGCGCTGAGCTCACCGATCCCCGGTGTTTTCAAGAGATCGGTAAAGCCGATGATGTTTGTCAGGGGCGAGCGCAGTTCATAGGACACGTGCTGAACGAAGTCGTTCTTCAACTCGTCGGCCTTGCGCAGGGCTTCGTTCTTTTCCTTGAGGGCACGTTCGGCACGCACGCTGTCGGTCATGTTGACAAAGGTCAGCATGGTCTGCGAATCCGGCAAAGGAATAATCGCATAGTCCAGCACGAGACCCGATAGCAGCTCCAGCGTGCCCTGCTTCGACAGGCGTTCGTCATCGAAGCTGGTGATGAACTGGCTAAACGCGCGCCAGCCATCCGGCTTGTCGTAGGATTGCGCGCAGACCTCTTCGATCGAGCGAATGTGTTTGCCCGCTTCCGCTTCGTCGGCCGTGATGCCCCACAATGCGCGGAAGGCAGGGTTCGACAGGCGCATGCGTCCATCGGCACCGAAAACGGCGACGCCTTCTGCCAGATGATCGATGGTTTCGCCCTGAACCTTGACCAGAGTGTTGTAGCGCATCTGCAGATCGACCTGTTCGGTCAGGTTTTCGAAGACCCATGTCGCGCCGCCCTGCGGATGCGCGGTCGCGATCACGCGCAGTGTCTGTCCGTTCGGCAGGTGCCACAGGTCTGTCTTGGTATCGAGCGAGCGGTAGACGGAAAGTGCCGTTTCCTTCCAGCTTTTCCAGCTCAGCTGTTCGGGTAGCTTGCCAGCGGAGCGCAGACGATCGAACAGTTCGGAATTGTCGGGCTTGGATTCCAGAAGAACCAGATCGAGGCCCCAAAGGGTGACGAAGGCCTGATTGTAAAATTGCAGGCGCTGCTGACCGTCAAAGATCGCCACCGGCGTTGCCAGATGATCCAGCGTCTCGGCGTGGCTCTTCAACGTGCGCTTCAGCTCTTCACGCACCGTCTCGGCTTCGGTGGCATCGATGGCCATGCCAGCGGAACCGCCCGGCGTCTTGAGATCGACCACATCGAAAAAGGTTCTGTTGCCGGAAACCACGGTGGAAATCCGGTCGTGGTAGGGCGATTCTGGGGTCGCGCTGGCACGGATTTTCTGGCGCGTGACCGTGTTCAGCAATTCGCATTGCTCGGTGACTGCCTGTTCAGGCGTGCGAGCATCCACACTCTGCGCATAGGCGTGGTTGACCCACGTCAGGGCACCATCGGAGTTGCGACGCCAGACCGGTTGCTCGATGCTGTCGAGCAGCTCCTGGAATGTCGAAATGGACGATACCAGGCCTTCGCGCTCGATCTTCAATTCGGCAAGCTCGGCACGCAGATTGTTGAGAGCCACGAAACGCGCAAACGCCTTGCCACCGGAGACCCGTCCCTGAACTTCGATGACTTCGCCGCGCTGCGTCTCGATGGTGAGATCGAAACTCTGCGCGTGGCTGCGCAGTTTCTCGATGGCCTTTTCGAGCGGGCCGGCAGAGGTCGGGCGAAGCCAGCGACCGAAGGCAAGAAAATCCTGATCGGCAAAGGGAACGCCGGTTTCAGGCGGCAGTTGCCCGATGAATTCAGGGCGTTCGCCAGCGCTTTCCCAGATGACGATACGACGGGATTTGTCAGCGATCAAAGCTTCATATTTGGAAATCTTGGAATTGGCTTCCGCAAGCGCCGTGCGGTACTCGCTGGTTTCAGCCTCGATGTTGCCCCGCTGGCGGACGAGCCAGACGATGGAAAACAGAGTTGCCGAGACGATGCCGATAAACAGCGAATAGGTGATGGTTTCCGATGAGGAGAACAAGCGTTCGCCGCCTTGCAGAACGGCGTTTTGCTGGGCGTGTGCCGCGACCGCAAAACCGCTCAATGCTGTTCCAGACATCAACGCCGTAAAAGCAACCGCCTTGGCACGGATACGCGCTGTTGCCCCTGTGACAGAGGTCAGCCAGCGTCTTCGCGCAGGTGCGTCGCCATTGTCTGGCGCGACATCATCATTGGCTCGCTTTTGCGAGACTGAATTTTCTACCGTCATCCCCGGTCTGTCTCCGTCCTATGTGCCGCATTCTCGACAAGACATCCCATTTCCGCGCGCCATGCCCGCGCACGAATCAAGTCTTGTCACAATACCGCCTTCGGAAACCCCCGGAAAGGGAGGGGCCAAAAAGAAATGGCGAGCTTTGTCAAGCCCGCCATAACCATATCTAGTGCATTAAATGTGGATATTAACCATAAAATCAATATCTGTAGTGCTCAGCCTTAAACGGACCCACCTTGGACACGCCAATATAATCTGCCTGAAGCTCAGAAAGTTCTGTCAACTTCACGCCCAGCTTCTCAAGATGCAGGCGTGCGACCTTCTCATCGAGGTGTTTCGGCAGAACGTAGACATCGTTCTTGTACTCGCCCTGCTTGGTAAACAGCTCGATCTGACCCAGCACCTGGTTGGTGAAGGAGGCGGACATTACGAAGGAAGGATGTCCCGTCGCGTTGCCGAGGTTGAGCAGACGACCTTCCGACAGAAGGATCATGCGGTTGCCCTTGGCAAACTCGATCATGTCGACCTGTGGCTTGATGTTCGTCCACTTCAGGTTCTTGAGAGCGGAAACCTGAATTTCGTTGTCGAAGTGGCCGATGTTGCCGACGATGGCCATATCCTTCATCTCGCGCATGTGCTCGATGCGGATGACGTCCTTGTTGCCGGTGGTGGTGATGAAGATGTCAGCGGACGCGACGACGTCTTCTAGAAGAACGACTTCAAAACCGTCCATGGCCGCCTGAAGGGCGCAGATCGGGTCGATTTCCGTGACCTTGACGCGGGCGCCGGCGCCCTGAAGTGAAGCAGCCGAACCCTTGCCGACATCGCCGTAACCGCACACGACGGCGACCTTGCCAGCCATCATCACGTCGGTGGCACGTCTGATACCGTCGACCAGCGATTCCTTGCAGCCATACTTGTTGTCGAACTTCGACTTGGTGACGCTGTCATTGACGTTGATGGCGGGGAAGGGAAGCAGGCCCTTCTTGCTGAGATCGTAGAGGCGATGAACGCCTGTTGTGGTTTCTTCGGTGACGCCCTTGATGGCATCGCGCTGCTTGGTGAACCAGCCTGGGGAAGCGGCAAGGCGCTTCTTGATCTGTGCGAGCAGGATTTCTTCTTCTTCGGAGTCAGGCTTGGACAGGATGTCTTCACCAGCTTCGGCACGTGCGCCGAGCAGGATGTACATGGTGGCATCGCCGCCATCATCGAGGATCATGTTGGAAAAGCCACCATCGGCCCACTGGAAAATCTTGTCGGTGTATTCCCAATATTCCGTCAGGCTTTCACCCTTGACGGCAAAAACGGGAATGCCGCTGGCGGCGATGGCTGCCGCTGCGTGGTCCTGTGTGGAGAAAATGTTGCAGGACGCCCAGCGAATTTCGGCGCCCAGTTCCTTCAGCGTCTCGATGAGAACGGCCGTCTGAATGGTCATGTGCAGCGAACCGGAGATCCGCGCGCCCTTCAATGGCTTAGTCTGACCAAACTCTTCACGGCAGGACATCAAGCCGGGCATTTCTGTTTCTGCGATGTCCAGTTCCTTGCGACCATAATCGGCAAGGTTGATGTCAGCTACGATATAATCTTTGTCGGCACTCATATGTGTCTCCTGCTCCAAGATGGCAGGGGCCAGCCGCTGCCTGAAAATTCAGGTTGCGGTGTAGCAGGCCAGGGGCAATCTGGCAATAACGATATAAAGAAGTCTTTATGTCTTTATATGACGTGGTTATCAGATTTCTTCACCGAAGCGGTCGGCGACCAGTGTTTCGAGCGCTGCGAGCGCCTCTTCCGCCTGATTTCCGCTGGCCTCGACCAGAACGGTGCAGCCAGGGCTTGCCGCCAGCATCATCAAGCCCATGATCGAAGTACCGCCAACGGTCATCCCATCCTTGGACACGGCAATGGACGCGTCGAAACCATCGACCATCTGTACGAATTTCGCGGAGGCGCGTGCGTGGAGGCCACGCTTGTTGACGATCAGCAATTCCCGCGAAAGAGACGACATCCAGCGATCTTCTTCTTATTTG
Organism: Rhizobium skierniewicense; assembly: GCF_014196515.1. GTDB lineage: Bacteria > Pseudomonadota > Alphaproteobacteria > Rhizobiales > Rhizobiaceae > Agrobacterium > Agrobacterium skierniewicense. The sequence continues at coordinate 324,404 of NZ_JACIDV010000006.1, forward strand.
CCGCTGAGAACGCGGCTGGCGACGTTGATATATTTTCTGCCAGCATCCGAGGCCTCCTGCAAGGCCTTCTCCATGTTATCTTCGACGCGGATACCCGCCAGTTTGATGAGCATGGGCAGGTTGACGCCTGCAATGACTTCGACATTGCCGCTGTTCATGACGGAGATCGCCAGATTGGACGGCGTTCCGCCAAACATATCGGTCAGGATGATGACACCATTGCCGTCATTGGCGCGTGTCACGGCGTCGATAATATCCTGCCTGCGCTGGTCCATGTCATCTTCGGGACCGATACACACCGTCTCGATCAATTTCTGAGGTCCGACCACATGCTCTACGGCGTGGCGGAACTCCTCAGCCAGCTTGCCATGAGTGACAAGCACCAGTCCGATCATGAAACGCTCCCTTGCACACGCATTATGATTGCCGACTATCGCAATGCCGCAATCATGTCTATCGGTGGGGCCACATCTTGATGAGGAAAAATCGAAGCGCAAGCCCCAAATCGCCCGATTTCCGTTCACATTCCCTTGGTTATGAAAAGATTCTGAGCAAGTGCAGCAAATTTTCCATAGGGGGTGATGCTGTCACGCGGAATACGCACAAGCGGCAACGATGCGCTCGCACCCAATTCAAGCCTCTCGTTTTCAGGTGGCAGGCGAGGGCTCTCCGGCGACGGCATCGACGTGATCGCACAATGCATTTCGGCAGACGCCACGCTTTTGAGCGATATAATCCCGCTGCCGCGCAGTTCCAACAGCCCGGCAATAGCGGCCGGACGGTTGGCTATCACCGTCCCGCCGCTGCAGGTCATCAACACCTGATCATCGGCCACCAAAGCCGCTTCCAGGCCGCAGCGCTGGGCTTCCGTGATGAAACTGAATGCCATTTCGCTTTTGCCGCTGCCGGAGGGTCCAACGAACAACAATCCGGTCTTGCCGATGACGATGGCCGTTGCGTGAAGATTGGGAGGATCAACGCTCATGATGGGCAGCAGGAAGCGACAGGCTGAAACGTGCGCCGGAAATCACGCCGTATGTGTCGAGAATATTATCCGCCTTCAGTGTACCGCCGTGGGCTTCGGCGATCTGGCGGCTGATGGAAAGGCCAAGACCCGAATTCTGGCCAAACCCTTCGCTGGCGGGGCGGTCGGTGTAGAAACGCTCGAAAATGCGGTCGATGTCCTCAGCCTGAATGCCGGGCCCGTTGTCCTCGACACGCACGATGCAACGATCCTTCTGGCGCAGAAGATGCACGACGATCCGCCCGCCATCCTGCGACACGAAGGAACGCGCATTCTCGATGAGGTTGGTGATGATCTGACCGATCCGCAGATCATGGCCATTGACGATGTAACTGGTCTTGGTACCAGGCTTGTGATCGACCACATAATCGATCGTGACGCTCTTTTTCTTGGCGCTGATCTGCCGGGATATTTCGACCAGATTGCCGAGCACGACTTCCAGATCGACAGGTGACGCATCGACGCGCGCCAGTTCCGCATCCAGACGTGATGCGTCGGAGATGTCGCTGATCAACCGGTCCAGACGGCGCACATCATGGAAGATGATTTCAGTCAGCCGCTGTTTGGATTCCTCTGTCTTGGCGCGTGGCAATGTCTCGACAGCGCTGCGCAGCGACGTCAGCGGGTTTTTCAGCTCGTGGCTGACATCGGCGGCGAAACTTTCGATGGCGTCGATGCGGTCATAGAGCGCATTGGTCATTTCGCGCAGGGCAATGGAGAGATTGCCGATCTCATCCTGACGCGCCGAGAAATCGGGGATTTCCTCGCGTGCCTTGGCTCCGCGCCGCACACGGATGGCGGCAGCGGACAGGCGGCGCAAGGGTGTTGCGATGGTGGACGACAGCAGCAGCGAAAGCACGATATTGACGAGGGTCGCGATACCGAAGACGCGCATGATCGCCAGGCGCTCGGCATGAACGATCTTGTCAATATCACCGGCCTGCGTGGACAGGAGCAACACACCCAGCACGGCGCGGAAGCGTTGGACGGGCACCGCGACGGAAACGATCAGTTCACCCTTTTCGGTCACACGGACGACGGCACCACGCACGCCGGTCAGCGCATTCATTACTTCAGGGTAAATCGAGCCATCGCCACCCGGCGTTTCCTTGTAGAGCGGCAGGCTGCTGGGTTGCAGCATGCGGTTGAAGATACTGGCGACCCAATCGCCCCATGTCTGCGTTTCAGGCGTGACCGGCGGTAGATCGTAACGCAGCACCTGACCGCGGGAATACAGATGGCGCGAATCCAGCAGGATGTTGGCATCCGCGTCGAACAGGCGTGCACGTGTTCTCGTGGGAGAGATCAATCTGCGCAGTACCGGCGCTACGCGCTCGGGATTGATAGGGAAAGACAGGTCTTCGTCATTGGGTACCGGCGTGATGCTCTGACCGGCCTGCAACTCCAGCAGCTTTTCAGGATTGATGGTAATGGAGTTCGTATCGACCGAAGCGGATGCCGAGATAGCGCCTGCGATGATTTCGCCCTGGGTCAGCAGACTTTCGACGCGGGCATCGATCAGACCCTCGCGAAATTGATTGAGGTAGAGGATACCACCGACAAGCACCACGGTCGCCGCGACATTGAAAAACAGAATGCGTCGCGTCAGGCTGGAAAAGACGGCATTGCCGAAAATACGCCGGACGATCGTCAGCGGATGAATACGATGCCGCCGACCGCTCTCACGGTCGTCGGCATCGGTATGATCCGATACGCTGTCCTGCATTTTGTTCAGCAACGTCGTCCCTCAGCGCCGCGATATCGCGGCGTCACATCATGGCTGCCGTATCTCAGGCCGCTTCGCGGAAGCGATATCCTACGCCGTACAGCGTTTCAATCATGTCGAAGTCGTTATCGACGAGTTTGAACTTCTTGCGAAGACGCTTGATATGGCTGTCGATGGTTCTGTCATCGACATAGACCTGCTCGTCATAGGCGGCGTCCATCAGCGCATCGCGGCTTTTGACCACACCGGGGCGCTGCGCCAGCGAGTGCAGGATGAGGAATTCGGTGACCGTCAATGTCACAGGCTCGCCCTTCCAGGTGCAGGTGTGGCGTTCCTGATCCATGGCGAGCTGGCCACGCTCCAGCGTACGGGCCTGCTGGTCTGCGGTGGGCTTGAGCGGGCTCGCTCCGGGAACGGCGGCGTCGCGGCTGCTGGCACGGCGAAGGATCGCCTTGACGCGCTCCACCAGAAGACGCTGGGAGAAGGGCTTGGTGATGAAATCGTCAGCGCCCATCTTGAGACCGAACAGCTCATCGATTTCCTCGTCCTTGGAGGTGAGGAAAATCACAGGCAGATCCGACTTCTGACGCAGACGCCGCAACAGCTCCATGCCATCCATGCGCGGCATCTTGATGTCAAAGATCGCGAGTTGCGGTGGGCGTGCGATCAATCCATCCAGAGCGGAAGCGCCGTCGGTGTACGTCTCGACCTTGTATCCTTCCGCTTCGAGCGCAATCGAAACGGACGTCAAAATATTTCGGTCATCGTCCACAAGCGCAATAGTCTGCATAAAATTGGTCTCCATCGTCATAATATTTTACTCCCGACATCCCATCCCAGCCAAGGTTGTGCGCCGTGAGCATTTCTCATGAGTATAAAGGTGGAACAAATTGTGGCAAAGAAAAACAGACGTATCGCCGCCGATTTATGAGCAGTAATTTTCGTGGATCGGAACTTTGCCGGTGAGAGACACGAACTAAACCGATTTAAAACGAAATAAAATCTTTTAAATCGATTAATATATTGAATTTATTGAATTATTTAAATTGATGCCTTGTTTTTTCAAATTGACGAGATTAATTTCAGGACACATTTTAATGCTTTCGTCTTTTGAAAAAGGAACGCGCCCGTGAAGGAACTTGGAGTACGTAATCCTGAAAACGGTGTGTCGGCGTTGGGCCTGTCCGCTGTTGCCGCCGTGCATTATAACCTTATCGAGGGTGAATTGTACGAGCACGCCATCCGCAATGGCGAAGCAGACATCACCGCCGACGGCGCGCTTCGGGCCGTAACCGGCCAGCACACCGGCCGTTCCCCCAAGGACAAATTCGTCGTTCGCGACGCCTCCACGGAAGACAGCATTTGGTGGGACAACAACAAGCCGTTGTCGCCTGAGCATTTCGATATCCTCCACAAGGATATGCTGGCCCATGCGGCCGGCAAGACGCTTTATGTGCAGGACCTGATCGGTGGTGCCGACGAAGACAACGCGCTTCCCACCCGCGTCGTGACCGAGCTTGCATGGCACGGTCTGTTCATCCGCAATCTTCTGATCCGCCCGTCGCGTGAAAAGCTTGGCGCGTTCAAACAGAAGCTGACGATCATCAATCTGCCGAGCTTCAAGGCCGATCCGGCCCGTCACGGCGTCCGCACAGAGACCGTCATCGCCTGTGACCTGACCAAGGGCCTGGTCCTGATCGGTGGCACCTCCTATGCCGGTGAGAACAAGAAGTCTGTCTTCACTGTTCTGAACTACCTGTTGCCGGCCAAGGGCGTGATGCCGATGCATTGCTCCGCCAATGTCGGCCCCGATGGCGATGCCGCCGTGTTCTTCGGTCTCTCCGGCACCGGCAAGACCACGCTGTCTGCCGATCCATCGCGCACGCTCATCGGCGATGACGAGCACGGATGGGGCGAAGATGGCATCTTCAACTTCGAAGGCGGCTGCTATGCCAAGGCCATCAAGCTTTCGGCCGAAGCCGAGCCTGAGATTTATGCCGCAACGCGCCGCTTCGGCACGGTTCTGGAGAACGTCGTTCTTGACGAAAACCGCGTTCCCAATTTCGACGACACGTCGCTGACGGAAAATACCCGCAGTGCCTATCCTCTACACTTCATTCCGAATGCATCCGACACGGGTCTGGCTGGTCATCCGAAAACCATTATCATGTTGACAGCGGACGCTTTCGGCGTGCTGCCACCGATCGCGCGTTTGACGCCGGAACAGGCCATGTACCACTTCCTGTCCGGTTATACGGCAAAGGTTGCCGGCACGGAAAAGGGCGTTACCGAGCCGGAAGCAACCTTCTCCACCTGCTTCGGTGCCCCTTTCATGCCGCGCCACCCGGCGGAATACGGCAATCTGCTGCGCGATCTGATCGGCAAACACGGCGTCGATTGCTGGCTGGTCAACACCGGCTGGACCGGTGGCGCCTACGGCATCGGCAAGCGTATGCCCATCAAGGCAACCCGCGCGCTTCTGAGTGCAGCCCTGACGGGCGAACTGAAAAACGGCCAGTTCCGCACCGATGTCAATTTCGGCTTTGCGGTTCCGACAGCGCTCGAAGGCATCGACAATGGCATTCTCGACCCGCGTTCGACGTGGGCCGATGGCGCAGCCTACGATGCGCAGGCCAAGAAGCTCGTTTCCATGTTCGTTACGAACTTCACCAAGTTTGAAGATCATGTGGACGGCAAGGTTCGCGACGCAGCCCCTGGTATGTTGGCCGCTGCCGAGTAAACATTTGAAAATGAATTCACGTGAAACCCGGCCTCGCGCCGGGTTTTTTCATGGATAGCCTGTAGTGGAGTTGTGCCGTCATCCTCGGGACAAGCCCGAGTATGACGTCGAGAGAGGGCTGAGCCTTGCGTGTTGTGGGCTTAACCGTTTCATAGAACGCGGAAGGTTTTCATTCTCACCGATCTGTGGCATCACCGCTTCCGGAGAACGAACATGGCCAGCGCCGCGCTATTTATCAGCAACAGGATCACGATTGCCGGATGGGAACTGACGGAGCAATTCGTGCTGGCTGGCGGGCCGGGCGGGCAGAACGTCAACAAGGTTTCGACAGCCGTTCAGCTGTTCTATGACGTCGCCAATTCGCCGTCTCTCTCGGATCGCGTCAAGACCAATCTTCTTCACCTCGGGGGCAGGCGTGTCTCGAAGGATGGCGTCCTGATGATTGAAGCCAACCGGTTTCGGACGCAGGAACGAAACCGCGAGGATGCACGCGAGCGCTTGAAGGAACTGGTCCTGAAGGCCGCAGAACCGCCGCCGCCTGCGCGCCGGGCCACCAAGCCCACCAAGGGTTCGGTGGAAAGACGTTTGAAAGCCAAATCTGGCCGTTCCGACGTCAAGAAGATGCGCAGCAGGCCCGAAAAGGAATAGGGTCAGAGCAATCCCCGCAAAAGTTGGAACCGCTTTTGCGTCTGGAACTGCGCTCAACAACGGCTCTAGAGCTTTCGAAGCGCCACCGTGTCGATCAGGTGGTTCTGGCCCTTGCGCAGGATCAGATCGGCTCTCGGGCGCGTCGGCACGATATTGCGCCGCAGATTTTTCAGGTTGATGTTTTCCCAGAGACCTTCGGCAATCGCCATGGCCGCTTCTTCCGAAATCGAAGCATAGCGATTGAAATAGGATGACGGATCGCGAAACGCGGTCTGGCGAAGGTTCATGAAGCGGTTGACGTACCAATGGTGAATCAAGGCCTCATCGGCGTCGATATAGATCGAAAAATCGAAGAAATCGGACACGATTGGCACGATGCGCCCGCCTTCCGGCAAATCGCGAGATTGCAGGACGTTGATGCCCTCGAAAATGAGAATGTCGGGCCGGTCGATAGTGGTGAATTCGTTGGGCACCACATCATAGGTCAGGTGGGAGTAGCTCGGCGCCTTCACATCCGGCTGCCCGGCCTTGATGGCCGATAGGAACCGCAAGAGAGAGCCGATGTCATAGCTTTCTGGAAAGCCCTTTCGCTCCATCAGGTTTTCCCGCCGCAACACCTCGTTGGGATAGAGGAAACCATCTGTCGTGATGAGATCGACCTTCGGGCTGGACGGCCAGCGGGCTAGAAGCTCTTTCAGGATACGCGCCGTGGTCGATTTGCCAACGGCAACGGAACCGGCAATGCCGATAACGAAGGGTGTCTTGTCCACGCCGGCCATATTGAGAAACCGGTTGCGCTGATCAAACAGCACCTGCGATGCCTCGACATGGGTCGATAGGAGGCGCGACAGTGACAGGTAAATGCGCTTGACCTCGTCCATGTCGATAGGGTCGTTCAGCGAACGCAGCCGTTTCAATTCGTCAGCCGACAGCGTCATCGGCGTGTCGGCGCGGAATTTCGACCATTCTTCCGAGCTGAAGAAGTGGTAGGGGGAATATTCGTCGGGGCGGAAATGATCGAGCGTGTTCGGCATGCCTTGTCCTCCCATGCGTGCCACGGTCGTCATGGACTAGGCCTCGATTCCTTTTCCTGAAGTCCGGATTGTCCGGTGCGGCGTTCCAGCTCCGCCAGAACATCGCTAAGCGGAATATCTGCGATCTTGAGCACGACCAGCAGGTGGTAGAGCAGATCGGCGGCCTCATCCCTCAGGTTCTTGCGATCATGGGATATGGCGGCGATCACGGCTTCCACCGCCTCTTCGCCCAGCTTCTTGGCAGCGCGGGGTTGGCCCGCAGCCACAAGCTTGGCCGTCCAGGATTGCTCAGGCGAGGCGCTGGCGCGTTCAGCGACGATGCGCTCCAGATCGGAAAGGGAAAAGCTGGTCATCTCTCGCTACCTTGGCTTAATCGAGGCGCATGGCGATGCCATGCTCGGCCATATAGGCCTTGGCTTCACCAATGGAATAGGTGCCGAAATGGAAGATCGAGGCCGCAAGAACCGCCGTCGCGTGGCCATCCCGCACACCAGCAACAAGATCATCCAGTGTGCCGACGCCGCCCGAAGCGATCACAGGCACGCGGACCTGATCGGCGATGGTGCGCGTCAGCGCAATGTCGTAACCGCTTTTGGTGCCATCGCGGTCCATGGAGGTGATGAGCAATTCGCCAGCACCGCGATCCACCATCTTGATGGCGAATTCAACGGCGTCGATACCCGTCGGCTGGCGGCCGCCATGGGTAAAGATTTCCCAGCGATCCGTTTCGCCAGCAACTGACACTTTCTTGGCATCGATGGAAACAACAATGCACTGATTGCCGAACTTATCCGCCGCCTGCGCCACGAAATCCGGGTCTTTCACGGCAGCGGAATTGATCGAGACCTTGTCGGCACCGCACAGCAGCAGCTTGCGAATATCTGACACGGCCCGAACGCCACCGCCGACCGTGACCGGCATGAAGCAATGGTCCGCCGTGCGCGACACCACATCGAAAATCGTATCGCGGTTATCGGATGAGGCAGTGATATCGAGGAAGCAAAGCTCATCGGCACCGGCGGCATCATAGGCTTTCGCCGCCTCCACCGGATCACCGGCATCGATCAGATCGACGAAGTTCACGCCTTTGACGACACGGCCATCTTTCACGTCGAGGCAGGGAATAATGCGGGCCTTGAGGGTCATGCGCGGGCCTCCTTGATCAACGCCAACGCGTTTGCCGGGTCGATGCGGCCATCATAGAGCGCGCGACCGGAGATCGCGCCTTCCAGCTTGGCTGCATCCGGCTCCAGCATACGCTTGATGTCCTCGATGGAGGCCAGACCACCCGAGGCGATGACGGGGATGGAAACGGCGTCTGCCAGTTCCAGCGTGGATGACCAGTTGATACCGGCCAGAATGCCGTCTCGGTCTATATCGGTGTAGATGATGGCTGCAACGCCCGCACCCTCGAAACGCTTGGCCAGTTCGATCACCCCGAGCTCAGACGCTTCCGCCCAGCCCTCCACGGCCACCTTGCCGCCCTTGGCATCGATGCCGACGGCGACCTGTCCGGGAAAACGCGTGCAGGCTTCGATCACCAGAACCGGATCTCGAACGGCGACCGTGCCGAGAATGACACGGGCAAGACCACGGTTCAGCCACGCCTCGATATGCTCCAGCGTTCGGATACCGCCACCCAGTTGCACCGGGTTTTTCGTTGATTTCAAGATAGCGTCCACAGCGTCGCCATTGACCGTCTGCCCTGCGAACGCGCCGTTCAGATCCACCACATGCAGCCATTCGAAGCCTTGGTCCTCGAAGGCTTTGGCTTGTGCGCCGGGGTCCTCGTTGTAAACGGTGGCCTGCTCCATATCGCCAAGCTTGAGGCGAACGCACTGGCCGTCTTTAAGGTCGATTGCAGGAAATAGGATCATGTTAGGGCTTCCAGCGCAGGAAATTCGAGATGAGGGCGAGGCCGAGCGTCTGGCTTTTTTCCGGGTGGAATTGCGCGCCGACCGTGTTGTCACGGCCAACGAATGCCGTCATCGCGCCACCGTAATTGGTGGTGGCAATGACATCGTCTGCATGTTTGGCAGCAAGGTGGTAGGAATGCACGAAGTAGGCGTGCAGTCCGTCGGCTCCGGTCCGGATGCCGTCGAATAGCGGGTGAGGGCTGTGCAGATCCAGCGTGTTCCAGCCGATCTGCGGGATTTTTAGCGTAGGATCAGAGGGCGTCATTTCCACGACATCACCGTTGATCCAGCCGAGACCTTCACTGGTCGTCTTTTCCAGCCCACGCGACGACATGAGCTGCATGCCGACGCAGATACCGATAAAGGGGCGCCCCTTGATCTCGACAGCCTCGATCAGTGCTTCGCGCATGCCGGTCACGGCATCAAGGCCAGCGCGGCAATCGGCATAGGCACCCACGCCGGGCAGAACAATAGCGTCTGCCGATGCGACATTCTCCGGCTTGTCGGTCAGGTCTATGGTCGCATCGATCCCGGCTTCACGGGCGGCGCGCTCGAAGGCTTTGGTCGCAGAGCGCAGATTGCCGGAGCCATAATCGATAATTGCTACACGCATATCAGCGCCTTCCATTCAGATCGAACTGAAACGATCCGGCAGGATCGTTGCTCATGAACCCGTTGCCGGTTTTGCGATCCCGCTTCCAGTCCGGATGCGGGATGTTGGACGTCTGCGAGAAATCTTCAGCGGGCAGGTTCGAGAAATAAATCTCTTCCGCCGTGGCAAGATCGCGGGCGTGAATCACTGTCTTCAGGATCCAACCCCGGGAAACCAGATGGCGAACCACCATGTTTCTGCCTTCGAATCCGGCTATCAAGCCGACCATCAGTGCGAATAGTGCGTTTGCGATGCCAAGGTCTTCGATGCGCGACATCTGGCTTGCTGCCACCTGCAAGATGATGATGCCGATCGACAGCCACCAGAGGCGCTGGATGGCAAACCAGACCCAGGGAAACAACAGCGCAAGCCATGAAAACCGGTCGGCTATGAACCGTGTGGAGCGATGATCGCGATCAGGACCGCCGGGTGCTTCCAGAACCAGATAAGATGTCATCGGTCTTCCTGACAATGCTCTCAGCCACGGATAAAGGCGCCATTGCCTTGGAACCGTTTTGACGATTTCATCCCGCTCAGGCCAGCATGCCCTTTGTGGAGGGAACGCGATCTGCCTGACGCGGATCGATTTCGGTCGCTGCTCGCAGCACACGGGCAACGGCCTTGAAACATGTTTCAGCGATATGATGGTTGTTGGCACCGTAATGGTTGAGGATATGCAGGGTGATCCCGGCATTTTGCGCCAGCGCCTGAAAGAACTCCCGCACCAGTTCGGTGTCGAAGGTACCGATCTTCGGCGCTGAGAACGCGACATTCCAGACGAGAAACGGACGACCCGAAATATCGACGGCAGCCTTGGTCATGGTTTCGTCCATGGCAAGATCGAGCGAAGCATAACGGGTGATGCCGCGACGGTCGCCCAGTGCCTTGGCGATAGCCTGACCGATGGCGATGCCCGTGTCTTCGACCGTGTGGTGATCATCAATGTGGAGGTCGCCCTTCACCTCGATCTCCATGTCGATCAACGAGTGGCGGGCAAGCTGATCGAGCATATGATCAAAGAAACCCACCCCTGTGGATATCTTCGACGTGCCTTTTCCATCGATGTCGACGCGCACGGAAACACTCGTTTCGTTCGTCTTGCGGGAAATCTCGGCTCTACGCTCTGCCATCTGGCTGCTCCGTATCAATATGGGCGTTCCTTATCAGCAAGGCTTGCAAATATCCAGTCATTACATCGTCTTGCCGCACCGCACTTTGGCCGCCGCATGCCTGTCGATTTGCAATCGCAAAAACCGGACTTACATAAACTTCGAAATGGACCGCAAGGGTGGTCCGACAACGCCCACTCAGGGCAAACAGGTGTTTGATGACGACGATTATTACAGTGAGAAAGGCGGGCCAGGTGGTGATGGCCGGAGACGGTCAGGTCAGCCTCGGCCAGACCGTGATGAAGGGCAATGCCCGCAAGGTGCGCCGCATCGGCAAGGGCGGCGACGTGATCGCAGGCTTTGCGGGTGCCACGGCTGATGCCTTCACATTGCTCGACCGTCTTGAAAAGAAGCTGGAGCAATATCCCGGGCAACTGATGCGGGCCGCCGTAGAGCTTGCCAAGGACTGGCGCACGGACAAGTATCTTCGCAATCTTGAGGCGATGATGCTGGTGGCAGACAAGTCGATCACGCTGGCAATTACCGGTAATGGCGATGTCCTGGAGCCGGAACATGGCGCAATCGCCATCGGGTCCGGAGGAAACTATGCCTTTGCCGCCGCCCGTGCGTTGATGGATACGGAAAAGTCGGCCGAAGAGGTTGCACGTCGGGCGCTCGATATCGCAGCCGATATCTGCGTCTACACCAACCATAATCTCGTGATTGAAACGCTCGACGCAGAGTAACTGCGCCTTCCAAAACCATGGGTTCTGCGGGCTGGGCCGTTATGGCTGGCCGCAACAGAACGCCGAAAGGAATCAGATGACAACTTTTTCTCCACGCGAGATTGTCTCCGAACTCGACCGTCACATTATCGGCCAGAATGATGCCAAACGCGCCGTGGCCATTGCGCTGCGCAACCGCTGGCGCCGCCAGCAGCTGGACGACGATCTGCGCGACGAGGTAATGCCGAAGAATATTCTGATGATCGGACCGACCGGTGTCGGCAAGACCGAAATATCCCGTCGTCTGGCAAAGCTGGCGGGAGCCCCCTTCATCAAGGTTGAAGCGACGAAATTTACCGAAGTCGGCTATGTCGGTCGCGACGTCGAGCAAATCATCCGCGACCTCGTCGAAATCGGCATTGGGCTGATCCGTGAAAAGAAGCGGATCGAAGTGCAGGCGAAAGCCCATGCAAGCGCAGAAGAGCGCGTGCTGGATGCGCTGGTCGGCTCCACCTCCTCCCCGGCCACACGAGACAGTTTCCGCAAGAAACTGCGCGATGGTGAGCTGGACAAGAAGGAAATCGATATCGAAGTGGCCGATACGAGCTCTGGCATGCCCGGTTTCGATATTCCCGGCATGCCACCAGGTGCCAATATCGGTGTTCTCAATCTGTCGGATATGTTCGGCAAGGCCATGGGCGGACGGACCAAGAAGGTGCGGACATCAGTCGAGAAATCCTATGCCGATCTGATCCGTGACGAATCCGACAAATTGCTGGATAACGAACTCATCCAGCGCGAAGCGGTGAAGTCGGTCGAAAACGACGGCATCGTGTTTTTGGACGAGATCGACAAGATCGCGGCCCGCGATGGCGGCATGGGTGCGGGTGTGTCGCGTGAAGGCGTGCAACGCGACTTGCTACCCCTGGTGGAAGGCACGACCGTCTCGACGAAATATGGGCCTGTGAAAACCGACCATATTCTCTTCATCGCTTCAGGCGCGTTCCATGTATCGAAACCATCCGATCTTCTGCCGGAACTTCAAGGCCGACTGCCGATTCGCGTCGAGTTAAAGCCGCTGACCAAGGAAGACTTCCGTCGTATTCTGACGGAAACCGAGGCAAGCCTTATCCGCCAGTATATCGCCCTGATGGCAACGGAAGAGCTGAACCTCGAATTCACCGATGATGCCATCGACGCGCTGGCCGACGTTGCGGTGCATCTGAATGCATCGGTGGAAAACATCGGCGCACGTCGCCTGCAAACCGTCATGGAGCGCGTCCTGGACGATATCTCGTTCAATGCGCCGGATCGCGGCGGCTCAGCGGTGAAGATCGATCAAGCCTATGTGAAAGAGCATGTCGGTGACATCGCCGCCGATACCGACCTCTCTCGCTACATTCTCTAACGAATATCGAGTGCGGCAACTCTTGCCGCACTCTTATTTTACAAGCCTTCTCTCGACATCCGGTCCCGCTTTTCGCTAATGAAAGCGTTAACGGCTCTTAAGAGAAATGGTCCGGTTATCACGCCGGCCGAGAAAAAGGCATTTGCTCGTGCGTAAAACTCTTCTGGCATTGGCTGCTGTCGTGGCTTTTGGTGCGGTCTCGCAATCCTTTGCGGAGGGCGCAACCATCGTGCCCCCCGGTAACCGAAACGCCGAACAGCCGGATGTTCCGGGCTCTTCGGCCCGCCGCACGAAAGGCTCCAACTCCACCTTCGAGCGTAAATACCAGAAGGTGCTGGACCTCCTGTCCACCGACAAGCAGCTGATTTCGAAGATAAAATCGACAGCCAACCGCTATGGTATCGATCCCATTCACATGATCGGCGCCATCGTTGGCGAACACACTTATAATGTCGATGCCTATGACCGGCTACAATCCTACTACGTCAAGGCCGCATCCTACGCCGGCAACAGCTTTAGATTCGGCTACAAGGATGAGAGCATTGCGCAATTTTTGACGCATGCGCAATTTTCGAAATGCCAGTCGAAGCGTGAGTCCGTCAGCCTCTGGACCTGCCGCGAAGATGTCTGGGACGACAGTTTCCGAGGCAAGAAGGTGGATGGCGTCAGCTACCCCGACAATCGTTTCAGTGCGGTTTTCTTCCAGCCTTTCTATGCGGGCCAGACTTTCGGTCTCGGACAGATCAACCCGCTGACGGCGCTGATGCTGTCGGATACCGTGGCGCGTGTGTCGGGTTTTGAAAAGCTGGATGAGAACGACGCGTCGGCGGTCTACACTGCGATCATGGAGCCGGATCACTCTTTGGCCTATATGGCTGCTGCCATCCGCAAATCCATCGATGACTACAAATCGATTGCCGACATGGATATTTCCAAAAATCCTGGCCTGACCTCCACCCTCTATAATCTCGGCGGCAGCCAGCAACGCGCGGCAGCGCTAGCGCAGAAAAATCGCCAGCGCGCTGGCAGCGGTCAAGCGCCGCTGATGCCGGAGGAAAATTATTATGGCTGGCTGGTGAACGAAAAACTGCCGGAACTACAGCGTCTTTTGTGAAATCCAAACGAACTCGGGCGGAGATTCTGGCACAAGCAAACCGTTTGGCGCTGGCTTGCGATTGACGAGACAGGCTTTCAGTGTCCACTCTCCGCCCCAGTATTGACAAGGGAGATATACGGTGAGCCGCATTGAACAGCACGGTCTTTCATTTGACGAAACGCTTTATCGCTTTTTGAAGGATGAGGTCCTTCCAGAGACGGGCCTGGACGTCGATGCCGTTTTCTCGGGCTTTTCAGACATCGTCCATTCGCTTTCCCCTCAAAATCGCGATTTGCTGGCCAAGCGGGATGCGTTTCAGGAAAAGCTGGATAGCTGGTATCGGGAAAACGGGGCGCCGGTCGATCTTGCCGCTTATGAAAACTTTCTGCGTGACATCGGTTATCTACTACCAGAAGGCAACGCCTTCACGGTCGATACGCAAAATGTCGATCTCGAAATTGCCGGCCTGGCCGGTCCGCAGCTTGTCGTGCCCGTCATGAATGCACGCTACGCGCTCAATGCCGCCAATGCGCGCTGGGGCTCGCTCTATGACGCGCTGTACGGCACGGATGCGATCTCGGAAGATGACGGTGCTGAAAAGGGCAGGGGGTACAACCCCAAGCGCGGTGCAAAAGTCATCGCCTGGGCACGGGATTTTCTTGATCGCTCCGCGCCACTGGAGAGCGGCACATGGTCTGACATATCCGGTTTCAAAATTACCAATGGCGTTTTGGAAATCGCTGCTGACGGCAATTGGATTGGCTTGAAAGATCCGGCCCAGTTCGCTGGTTTCGGCGGCGATGCGCCCAAACCGTCGTCGATCCTTCTCAGGAAGAACGGCCTTCATGTCGACATCGTCATCGACCCATCGACCGATATCGGTACCAGCGATGCGGCAGGTATTTCCGATGTCATCGTGGAATCGGCGCTGACGACGATTATGGACTGCGAAGATTCCGTGGCTGCGGTCGACGCGGAAGACAAGGTCGTCGCCTACCGAAACTGGCTTGGCCTCATGCGCGGCGATCTGACGGAAGAGGTCGCCAAGGGCGGCAAAACCTTCACGCGCCGCCTCAACCCCGACCGCAATTATACGGCGCCAGACGGTTCTGCGCTAACGGTGCCGGGCCGCTCTCTGATGCTGATTCGCAATGTCGGCCATCTCATGACCAATCCCGCGATTCTCGACCGTGATGGCCGAGAGGTCCCCGAAGGAATCATGGACGCCGTGGTGACCGGGTTGATTGCCCTCTACGATGTCGGTCCGAACGGGAACCGCCAGAACTCGCGCGCCGGTTCCATGTATGTGGTCAAGCCGAAGATGCATGGCCCGGAAGAAGTGGCCTTCGCGTCTGAGATTTTCGGTCGTGTCGAAACGCTGATCGGCATGGCACACAACACCATCAAAATGGGCATCATGGATGAGGAGCGCCGCACCACCGTCAACCTCAAGGAGTGCATTCGCGCTGCCAAGGATCGTGTGGTCTTCATCAACACAGGCTTCCTCGATCGCACGGGCGATGAGATCCACACATCGATGGAAGCGGGGCCGATGATTCGCAAGGGTGATATGAAGCAGGCCTCGTGGATCGCAGCCTATGAAAACTGGAATGTCGATGTCGGTCTCGAATGCGGCCTGTCCGGCCATGCCCAGATCGGCAAGGGCATGTGGGCGATGCCCGACCTGATGGCGGCGATGCTGGAACAGAAGATTGCGCACCCCAAAGCCGGTGCCAACACCGCCTGGGTTCCCTCTCCCACGGCTGCGACGCTGCATGCCACGCATTATCACAGCGTCGATGTGGCGACGGTTCAAAATGGCCTGAAAAGTCGCGAGCGCGCAAAGCTGTCCGACATTCTTTCCGTACCAGTTGCAGTGCGTCCCAACTGGAGCGCAGACGAAATCCAGCGGGAACTCGACAACAATGCTCAGGGCATTCTGGGTTACGTCGTGCGCTGGGTCGATCAGGGCGTCGGTTGCTCCAAAGTGCCAGACATCAACAATGTCGGCCTGATGGAAGACCGCGCTACGTTGCGCATTTCGGCCCAGCACATGGCAAACTGGCTGCGCCATGGGGTGGTGACGGAAGAGCAGATTATCGAGACCATGAAGCGCATGGCGGCGGTGGTGGATGGCCAGAATGCAGGCGACACAGCCTACCAGCCGATGGCCAAGAACTTCGAGAAGTCCATCGCCTTCCAGGCCGCCCTTGAACTGGTGCTGAAGGGCCGGGACCAGCCAAACGGCTACACGGAGCCGGTTCTCCACCGCCGCCGTCTGGAACTGAAATCGAATCAGTCCAACGGCTGAGGCATCCTATGTTGTGAAGCGCGGGCCATCAGCGCTTCACGGCCCCTACAGGCTGCCCGATCGTTAAGACCCGGGGCGTCTCGCCCAACAAAAAAGCCGCCGGGGACATCCTCGGCGGCTTTTTCCCATCACTGTTTCAGGTGATCTTACTGGATCACGATGACCTTGGAGCTGCGGCCGGGACGGACGCGGCTGTAGAGGTCGATCACGTCCTGATTGATCATGCGGATGCAGCCGGATGAGGCAGCCGTGCCGATGGATGCCCATTCTGGCGAACCATGGATGCGGAACAGCGTGTCCTGACCTTTGTCGTTGAAGAGATACATAGCGCGTGCGCCAAGTGGGTTGGTCAGGCCCGGGCCCATGCCGCCTTCGACGTAACGGGCAACTTCAGGCTTGCGATCTGCCATTTCCTTGGGCGGATGCCACATCGGCCATTCCTGCTTCCACGCAACATAGGCTTCACCGGCCCATGCAAAGCCCTGCTTGCCAACGCCGATACCGTAACGAACAGCCTTGCCGCCTGGCAGGATGTAGTAAAGGAAGCGCTCACGGGTGTTGACGATGACCGTGCCTGCCTTTTCCGGTGTTTCGTAGCTTACGATCTGGCGGTGAAAACGCTTGTCCACACGGTTGATCGGAATGGCCGGAAGGGCGTAACCGGCATCGGTCGTCGCGCTATAAACTTCGTCGCCGAAGATCTGTGTCGTTTCAACATAGGCAGGTGCCGAGGCGGTCGCAGGCGTGGTCTGTGTCGATGTCGAGGCGCAACCGCCCAGAGCAAAGACCGACGACAGGCCGAGGGCAGTCAAAATAGTGCGAAGTCGCATGATGTTCTCGCGGGAAATATCGCCATTTCAGACGATGCATGAAGCTCTATTGAATAGATGGGTTATTTTCGATTAATCTTGTGTTGGCAAGCCGTTGCATCGCAGCAAGAGAATATGGCACGCGAAATTATGGCCGGATGGCCTTTTTGCAACATGAGAAGGCCTCGATGGCCTGGGTTTATCCATGACTATTCTTTCCATCGTCAACAACAATCCGTTAATCGACGGTCGCCAATCGCAAAATGCGATGCTCGTGCGTCGTGGCGTTCAGATTTTATTGAACGAGATGCGGCACGCAGTCCTGCCTGAACTGGCGCTGTCCAGCGGTCGCAGGGCTGATCTCATCAGCGTGTCGGTCAAGGGCGAGATATGGATCATCGAAATCAAATCCTCGATCGAGGACTTCAAGGTAGACCGTAAATGGCCTGATTATCGTCAGCATTGCGACAGGCTCTTCTTTGCGACCCATAGCGGGGTGCCGCTCGATATCTTTCCTGAAGAGTGTGGGCTGTTTGTTTCGGATGGCTATGGCGCACACATGGTGCGCGAAGCCCCGGAGCATAAATTGCCGCCCGCTACGCGCAAGTCACTGATGCTGGATTTCGCACGCGCAGCCGCCCGTCGCCTGATGATGGCCGAGTGGTCCACCGGCAAGGATTATTCCGACTGAATATTACTTCGGTGCGCGCTTGGCCAAGATGCGCTGCAAAGTGCGCCGGTGCATGTTGAGGCGCCGTGCCGTCTCCGAAACGTTACGCTCGCACATTTCATAGACACGCTGAATATGCTCCCACCGCACCCGGTCTGCTGACATCGGGTTTTCCGGAAGGTCCATCTTGTCGCCTTCGCGCTGGGTCAGCGCATTGAAGACATCGTCGGCGTCGGCAGGCTTGGCCAGGTAATCCAGCGCGCCGAGCTTCACCGCCGTTACGGCAGTGGCGATGTTGCCATAGCCCGTCAGGACCACGATTTGCGTATCGTCACGATGCTGGCGAATGGCTTCGATCACGTCCAGACCATTGCCGTCACCCAGCCGTAAATCCACGACGGCATATTTGGGCGGTGCCAGCTTGGATTTGGCGATGCCTTCGCTGACCGATTCCGCTGTCTCTACGGTAAAGCCACGGGTTTCCATGGCGCGTGCCAGCCGGCGCAAAAACGGACCGTCATCATCGACGATCAAAAGCGAGGCGTCCGGTCCGATCGGGTTGGTCTGTTCCGCTGTCGTGGGGTCTGCCTCATGATTTTGGTGTTCGTTACTCATGCCTGATCTCCCGTCCACTGCATCATATATATAGGTATCGGGCTTGTGTGCTGCCAGCCGAGCCCAATGCTGTCACTTGTCTTTATTATCGTCCATAATGTCGCGAGGCCAGACAACTGTGACCCTTGCCCCTGCGGCATCTGGTCCGCGGTTCTCGAAGTTCAGCGTCGCCCCGGAGCGCTCGAGCAGCGTCTTTGCAATGAACAGTCCCAAGCCCAGACCGCCAGCACGGGTCACATCCTGACGCTTGGTGACATAGGGCTCACCGATCCGCGCCAGAATATCCGGTGCGTAGCCCTGGCCGTCATCCTCGATCGTCACCTTCACCTGCTGCGCATCATGCTCGACCGTCACCGTTACCGATTCGCGCGCATAATCGACCGCGTTCTCCAGCAAATTGCCGAGGCCATAGAGAATGCCGGCATTGCGTGCGCCGACCGGCTCACCGCTTCGACCGCTCTTTTCGACAAGTCGAAGCTTGATGCCGAATTCCCGGTGCGGTGCCATGACCTCCTCGATGAGCGAGGAGAGCGGAAGCTTGCGCAGATGCTCTTCACCCTCGGCAGATAGTGACGTCAACCGCCGGAGAATATCGCGGCATCGTTGGCTCTGGCTGCGCAACAGCGCCACGTCTTCGCGAAAGCGCTCATCATTGCCAAGCTCCCGCTCCATTTCCTTGGCCACGACACTGATCGTCGCCAGCGGCGTGCCAAGCTCGTGCGCCGCCGCCGCCGCCAGCCCATCCAGCTGAGACAGGTGCTTTTCCCGCTCCAGAACCAGCTCCGTGGCCGCCAGCGCATCCGCCAGCTGGTTTGCCTCATGCGAGACTCGATAGGCGTAAAAGGCGGCAAACAGCATCATGGCGACAATGGAGCACCATATGCCGATATGGATGATGAGTTGGATCGGCAATGTTTCGCCCGGGTACCAGGGAACCGGGAAGGGGGAGAATGCGATGGCCGTGACGCAAACCAGGGCAAAGATCAGCAGCATCAATGAGTGCTTCATCGGCTGCGATGCAAACGCAATGATGACCTGTACGCAGATCAGCGGCGCAAACGGGTTGGAAAGCCCGCCGGTAATGTAGATCAACGCCGTCAGTTGCAGTAGGTCGAAGGCTAGAAGAAGGGTCGCTTCCCAGGGCTCGAGCCGATAGGTTGCCGGAAAGCGTGCCGACAGGAAGAGGTTTGCGACGGCAAGCGCCCCGATCAACACGGCGCAGGTCAAAAGAGGCAGCGGGAAATTCAGCCCGAAGGCAACGATCAGGATCGTTGCGCTCTGCCCTACCACGGCCAGCCAGCGCAACCAGACAATGGTTTGCAGACGGATGTGACGGCTGGCACGGCCAAGCCGGGTGTTTTCTTCTGGCTGGGCTACCATCCGCCCGTCTCCTCTAAAGCATGTGTTTCTCTTAAGCGGTTTTGCGATAAACACATGCGAAAAATGAACAGCTACGTTCCGCGCGGCTTCACGCGATTGGTGGGTTGCGCCGAGGCAGGGTCTTCCGGCCATGGGTGGCGTGGGTAGCGTCCACGCATGTCGGCCCGCACGTCCTTCCAGGAGCCGGACCAGAAACCGGGCAGATCCCGCGTGGTCTGTATCGGCCTGTGGGCGGGCGAGGTCAATTCCAGCAGCAGTGGCAATTTGCCGCCTGCAACAGCGGGGTGTTGCTTCAGCCCGAACAGTTCCTGCACGCGGATGGTGATCGTCGGATCTTCTCCATCATAGCTGATGGGGTGCCTCTGGCCGGTCGGCGCCTCGAAATGGGTCGGCAGCAGTTTCGGCAGTTCCCGCTGTGCTGCATGCGGGACAAGCGACAGAAGCCCGTCCATGATGCCACTGGGCCTGATTTCCTGAAGGCTTCTGGCGTCATGCTGATAAGGGATGAACCATTCGTCCAGACGCGCGACAAGAGACACATCGGATGTATCCGGCCACGGCTCACCAATCGTTCTGTGCAAAAAGCCCAGCCGCTGGCGCAACTGTTGTGCCTCTTTGGAGAAAGACAGGATGGCCAGCCCATGGTCCCGAATACCGTTGGCCAGCGCGACAGCGGCTTTTTCACCGCCTGGTTTGCCAAGCGGTGTCTCCTCCAGAACGATGGCCCCGATACGGGTGACACGACGGGCACGGACCTGGCCGCTGGCTTTGTCGAAAAACAGCTGGTCCTCTGTGTAGATCGCATCGGGCACGTGCTCTTCCACATCTTCGCGACGTATCGAGGCCGCTGCTAGAATGCGAGGCTGCGCGGCACGCCCTGTCACATCGGCCACGACGAGCATTTTCTCCGTGGCAAGACGTTCCGTTTCGGCAAGTTCGGCCCCCCGGCCGTTTGCCATCACGTAACGTCCGCGCGCGCCGCGTTGAAACGCGATGCGATCGGGATAGGCATGCAGCAGAAGTTCGCCCGCTGTGACGGGCACGGGGGTGTCTTCACGTGCATTCCCGACAGAGGAGGCAATCCGTCTGGCGAGACCCTTGGCCGCTGCGGCTCGATCGCCTTTCTCGTGCCTGAAACGCCGAAGCCTTTCCTCCAGGTCGATATCGCTGCCGCCGAGCCCCTGTTCGGTCAGGAGCACAGCCAGCATGGCTGCCTCATTGCCATGTCCAGCGTCGTGGGCCGCAATCACCATGGCAGACAGCCGAGGGGGAATAGTCAATTCGCGCATTTTCCTGCCGCGCGGTGTTATGGCCATCGTCGCATCCAGCGCGCCAAGATTGGTCAGGAGCGCGCGGGCTTCCATGAGCGCGGTCTGCGGTGGTTGATCCAGAAATGCCAGCGAAGCTGGATCGGTTACACCCCAATGGGCAAGATCGAGCGCAAGGCCCGAGAGGTCGCTCGCCAGGATCTGGGGCGGGGTGAAAGCGGGAAGCGCAGCCGTCTGACCCGCATGCCACAGCCGAATGGCGATACCGGGTTCGGTTCGCCCGGCACGACCCGCCCGCTGATCGGCAGAGGCGCGCGACACCTTCACCGTCTCAAGTCGTGTCATGCCGGTCGATGGCTCAAACACTGGCAGGCGTTGCAAACCGCTATCGATCACAACCCGCACACCATCGATGGTAATAGAGGTCTCGGCAATCGACGTTGCCAAGACGATTTTACGTTGACCCGGCTCGGTCGGCCTGATGGCCGCATCCTGCTCCCTCTGGGGAAGGTTGCCGTAAAGCGGAATGACATGTGTGTCTTTGCCGAACCGGCCCTCCAGGCGTTCCAGCGTGCGCGTGATTTCAGCCTGTCCAGGCAGAAAGGCAAGGATCGATCCGCTCTCTGTATCATGCGCTTCCGCAATTGCCCGGGCAACCTTGTCTTCTATCCGGTCCTGCCCCGTTCGGTCATCGTAGCGGATATCGATCGGAAAACTGCGGCCCAGACTTTTGATAACAGGCGCATCTGTCAGCAAACCGCTGACCCGTTCCACATCCAGCGTCGCCGACATGACGAGGATGCGGAGATCTTCGCGAAGCCCGGCCTGCACGTCCAGCGCCAGCGCCAGACCGAAGTCGCCATCGAGGGAGCGTTCGTGGAATTCATCGAAAATGACGGTGGAGATACCGGATAGTTCAGGATCGTCCAGAACCATGCGGGCAAAAACACCTTCGGTCACCACTTCTATCCGGGTTTTCGCCGAGACGCGGTTGTCCAGCCGCATACGGTAGCCCACGGTTTCGCCGACGGCCTCGCTGAGCAAAGACGCCATGCGGCTGGCGGCAGCACGAGCCGCGAGCCTTCGAGGCTCCAGCAGAATGATCTTGCCGTCACCGCGCCATGGCTGATCCAGCAAGAAGAGCGGCACCAGCGTCGTCTTGCCCGCACCCGGTGGTGCAGACAGCACAGCCTGTCGTCTTTTTGCCAGCGCCTCGCCAATGTTGGTCAGCACCTCTGTGACCGGCAGGCTGGGCAACGTTTGCTCTGTCATATGTGTCATGCCACTCAGGAATTCGGGTTTGCCGTCACGCTTTCATAGGCAAGGATCGCCCCCGCGAGATCCTCCAGCGCAGCGCCCACGGATTTGAACAGGGTGATCTCATTCTCGCTCTGGCGGCCCTTGTGGCGACCAGTCACCAGATCGGAAAGCTCGGCGCGAATGTCGTCACGCTGGATAATACCCGCTTGGAGAGGCTGGACGATATCGCCACCCTCCTTCAATGCGCCCTCGACTGTATCGACATAAACAGTGGCGCGTCTGACCGCCACATCGTCGCTCTCGCGCATCGTGGGCTTGAATGCGCCGACCAGATCGAGATGTGCACCCGGCTTTAGCCAGTCCCCCTTGATCAGGGGCTCATGGGACAAGGTCGCGCAAGAAATGATGTCTGCTTTCCGAGCGACCTCTTCAAGATCGTCGCATGCGCTGGCATTGAACCCATGCTGCCGCGCCTCTTCAGCGGTCTTTTCAGCTGAAGCAGCATTGCGCCCCCATATCTGGAAAGATGTGAGATTGCGGGTCGTGGCATGGGCCTGAATGAGATTGAGGGACAGACGCCCCGTTCCAACCATCAACATCGACGACGCGTCCTCACGCGAAAGATATTTGGCAGCGAGCGCCGATGTCGCTGCCGTGCGCCGCGCCGTGAGCTCTCCACCTTCGATGACAGCCAGCATCTCACCGGTCTTGGCCGACGACAAAAGATAGGTTCCGAAGATGGCCGGCAATGAGCGTAGGCTGTTGTCAGGAAAGACAGAGAGTATCTTCACCCCCATATAAGAGCCGGGTACCCAGGCGGGCATCATCAGCAGGGTAGCGTCGCTTTCCCCAGGGACCTCAACCTCGTGATGATGGCGCACCGGCATAATGCATCTGCCCTGAAACATCGTCTCGATCGCATCGATAAGAGCTGGCCAATGCAGGGCATGGCGGGTTTCTTCGACATTGAGAACAAGCATGTGGCGGCTCCGATCTGATGAACAGGGGAGACCTTAGCAATCTGGCACGACTGGGTGAAGGGAAGGGCGCGCAATGCCATGGAAATCGGGGGGATTTGTGAGCCGAAAACAGGCAGCACAGAAGAATCCCCAAAATACCTCAATTAAATCAACATCTTATACATTTTCTTTATTTTTATGAATTGGGTGTGTTGACTTGTTTGATTGGTGTCCTCTATAAGTCCGCTCACTGACGAGGGCGGCGGCGCTGCTAGCGACGATGTCCTTCGTTCTGGAGAAAACTG